>CAIMGI010000126.1 GCA_903840505.1 uncultured Bacteroidota bacterium | reverse complement strand
GCACATATACCCGATCCCAATGTGGCTGTTTGTAATAGTAGTCCACGTTATGTTCAATTCCCTCCGCTTTTTTTATGTACCAATACGCCCATTAATTTTAACCACGCAGCAACAGACCCTGATGGTGATGTGCTTGTATACTCCTTGTGCGATGCTTTTGAAGGAGCATCACAAAATAATCCAGCACCCAATCCTCCTGCAGCACCGCCAATTAATTTAGTTCAATATGTTGCAGGTTATAATGCACAATACCCGCTCAATTCTGCTCCTGCCATTGCTATTCACCCCAATACAGGTTTTATAACCGGGGTCCCAACACAAATGGGACAATATGTAGTGGCAGTGTGTGTATCGGAATACAGAAACGGACAATTAATCAGTGTTAATAAACGCGACTTTCAGTTTAATGTGCTGAACTGTTCCAATGCTATTGCAGCTTTAGCTATACCGAATTTGAGTATTTTTTGTGACAGTTTAACAGTATTCTTTGCTAACAATAGTGTGAATGCAACAGGCTATCATTGGGATTTTGGTGTAAATAATTTAACCAGCGATACTTCCAATCAAGCCACACCAACTTATACTTATCCCGATACAGGCTGTTATACAGCTATGCTTGTAGCATTTAATCAAAATAATAATTGTTTTGATACAGTTTACACTACGTTTTGTTTGTATCCTAAATTAGATCCTGCATTTTTTCCGCCCCCCCCACAATGCTTAAATGGAAATAGTTTCAATTTTACTGCCGGTGGAGTATTTGATCCAACAGCCACATTTTTATGGAACTTTGGTCCCAATGCTAATCCTGTTACAACTACACAGAGGGATCCTTTGGGCGTTACATTTAATGCTCCCGGAAATTATATGGTGGTACTCACCATTTCGCAATTTGGCTGTGTAAAAGCAGATACCCAGTATGTTGATGTGTATGCAGACCCCGTTTCAATCATTGGGCCGCAAACTCAATTTTGTACAGGTTACACCATCAATTTTACTAACCAGAGTTTAAACGGGCAAAATTATTTTTGGAATTTCGGAGACCCACTTTCACTGGGTGATACTTCACATTTGTTTCAACCTTCCTATACATATTCTGACAGCGGTGTTTATACGGTAATGTTGGTAGTTGAAAACCAAGGAATTTGTATTGATACTTCTTATCTTACATTTTATGTTTATCCTCTACTCGATCCACAAATTTTACCTTTTGGCCCTCAATGTATTTCAGGCAATAGCTTTGATTTTTTTGCTGGGGGAACATATACAGATTCTACAATTATTTCCTGGAATTTTGGACCCAATGCCAATCCCTCTGTATCTAATTTAGAGAATCCAACGGGTATTGTTTTTAATGCAGTAGGCGATTTTATTATCACTATAACAATGTCGGAAAATGGTTGTGTAAAAATATTTACAGATACAGTACATATATTTCCTATGCCAACAATTAATTTTGGTGCTGTTCCATTGGAAGGTTGTGAGCCACTTACTGTTCAGTTTTTTGATAGTTCATTTGCTGCTACAGCTATTATTTATCATTGGGATTTTGGTGATGGCGATACTTCTAATATTCAAAATCCTGAACATATATATTTGAAATCCGGAACTTATTCTGTTACACTAACAATTCGCACTATTACTGGTTGTGTTCAATCCTTAACGTTGAATAAACCAAACTTTATTACTGTGCATCCTTTACCTACAGCGGGTATTGATATAAATCCTACTGAGGCATCCATTTTTGAACCTTATATTACTTTTACCGATAAAGGAATAAATCATACCGATTGCTTTTTAATGTTCGGTGATGGAACATCTTCCGATACTTGTGATGTTACACATACTTATAGAGATACAGGATTGTACAATGTAAAACAAATAGTATACAATGAATTTGGTTGTTCCGATACGCTGTATAGTACAGTTTATATAAGTCCCGAATACCGTTTTTGGGTTCCAAATGCATTTACACCAAATAGTGATGGTAACAATGATGTCTTTTTACCTGTTATGCTCGGAGTAAAAGAGTTTAATATGAAAATTTATGATCGCTGGGGAGAGTTGATTTTTGAAACAAACGATAAGAATTTCGGATGGAATGGTACCTGCAAGGGCGAAAAGGTTCAGATGGAGGTATATGTATACAAAATAGAGTTAACCAATGTTTTCGATAAAAAATTCAACTTTGTTCGAACTGTAACTTTAGTGCGCTAATCAATAATCTTTAAGTGCTTCATTAAATTGCGCATTCATTTCTTGGAATCGTTTGTTTACTTTTTCAATGAATATGATATCTACAATCGTTTTTATATCCTCAATACTTTTTATTAAAAAGTCGAATTCGCTTATTTTAAATGATTGCTCAAAGTTTCCTCTCTCAAATTTCAGGATGTATTTTTGATTCATATAAAAAATGGATATTTTACAGTCGGGGTGTGGTATTTCGCCAATTATTCGCATAAATTTTTAAATAGTTATTAACTTGTAAATGTATTAATTTTTAAAAAGACCGATATTTGCTAAATATTAAGATTTGAAAATGAAGAAGCTCTTATTTGTGTGTTTTTTTGGTGTTGTTGCTCTAAATGCCTGTAAAACGGCAAAATCAACTAAAAAAAGTGAAGCTGAAACGAAGCCAACTGTAACAACAGAATCAGTTATAATTACACCTGTAATTAGTAAAGACACAATAGTTAAAAAGGATCCGGGACCTAAGTATGATTTGATAGTGTCCTTTTTTAGCATTGGTGCGGGTATTGATGGCCAGTCAGTAAAAATTCTGGATGATTTTATTGTTAATTTTCAGAAAGATAAGAATGTAATAATTAATTATGAGGCAAATGCTTGGGGAAGAGAAGGGGAAACGGATTATTGTTTTACGCTCACTAATTTATCAAAGGAAGTAGCAGAAAAGTTTACCGTAAATGTAAAAAGTTTTTTTTCAAATAATCAATTAATAAGGATGTCTGAAAATGCATATTTTACCCATAAGAGAAAGTAAATGAGGGGTTTATGTCGTAATTATTTTTAATTACCTTTGCGCCTTTAATAATAAAAAGTTAAACTAAAATTTTAAAAATGAACGAATTCGGAATCAAAGCTAAAAACGCTACAATAGCAGATTTGGGCTTAGAAAATGTGTCGGTCGCGTATTGGAATTTGAATGCGGCTGAATTAGTGGAAGAAACGTTGGTAAGAGGTGAGGGCGTACTTACAGATACAGGTGCATTGGCAGTAGATACGGGAGAATTTACAGGTCGCTCTCCTAAAGATAAATTTGTGGTATTGGATGAGAAAACAAAAGATACTATTTGGTGGGGAGATGTAAATTTTAAATTTGATGCAAACAAATTTGATGTATTATACAATAGAGTTTGTGCTTATTTGGGCGGGAAGGAAGTTTATGTAAGAGATTCGTATGCTTGTGCTGATCCCGCTTACCGTTTGAATATTCGTGTTGTAACGGAATATCCTTGGTCGAACTTATTTGCCAATAATTTATTTTTAAGACCAACACAAGATGAAATAATGAATTTTAGTCCAGAATGGACCATTGTTTGTGTTCCTGGTTTTAGAGCAAATCCTGAAATTGACGGTACTCGTCAGCATAATTTCACTATTTTAAATATGACTAAAAAAGTTATTTTAATTGGTGGTTCAGGCTACACAGGTGAAATTAAAAAAGGGATTTTTTCATTGTTAAATTATATTTTGCCACACGAAAAGGGAGTACTTTCAATGCATTGCTCTGCAAATATTGGTAAGGATGGCGATACAGCAATTTTCTTTGGTTTATCGGGAACAGGAAAAACAACCTTGTCTGCCGACCCTAATAGAGGCTTAATTGGTGACGATGAGCACGGCTGGAGTAACAACGGTGTATTTAATTTTGAAGGAGGATGTTATGCTAAATGTGTTGATTTAACGAAGGAAAAAGAGCCGGAAATTTTTGGTGCCGTTAAATTTGGTTCGTTATTAGAGAACATAAATTTTTATGAAAATACATCTACAGTAGATTTTTCAAATATTTCAAAAACAGAAAATACACGTGTTGGTTATCCTATTCATTATATTGATAATGCTGTGGAACCATCAATGGGTAATACTCCCAAAAATATATTTTTCCTTACTTGTGATGCTTATGGTGTGTTGCCACCCATCTCTAAATTAACTGCAGGGCAAGCAATGTATCATTTCATTTCGGGCTATACAGCAAAGGTTGCCGGTACCGAGATGGGAATTACAGAGCCAACACTTACTTTTTCTGCCTGCTTTGGAAAAGTTTTTTTACCGCTTCATCCAACAAAATATGCTGAACTATTGGGTAAGAAATTAAAAGAGAATAAAGTAAATGTGTGGTTAATAAATACAGGTTGGTCCGGTGGTTCTTACGGTGTTGGAAGTCGTATGAAATTATCCTATACCCGTTCAATGATTACTGCTGCATTAACAGGTAAACTTGATAATGTAAAATATGAAACTTTACCAGTGTTTGGATTACAAATGCCGGTTGAATGTGCTGATGTACCTTCTGATATTTTAAATCCACGCAATACTTGGAAGGACAAAGATGCCTATGATGTTACAGCGAATAAATTAGCCACATCTTTTGTTAAGAATTTTGAGCAGTATGCAAGTGCAGCTAACGATGAAATTATGGCAGCAGCACCTAAGACAGATGCTGTTAATGCATAATTAAAATATATGTTATAAAAAGAAAGCACCTTCATTTTGAAGGTGCTTTTTTGTTAATTATAATCCCATTTTATTTCCTAACTCGAACAAAATAAGGGTAAACGGTTACTTCACCTTTTTTTTACTGGGAAATAAATTCAATGTTGTTAAAATTTATAAATACAACATTCCGATTAAGGAATGATGCAAATATTGAGATTCAGAATTTGTATGGAACGGGCTTCAAATTTATTATTAGAGAATAATTCTCAATATTTTAATCGATAATCGTCAGTTGAACTTGGTCAATTTTATTGATACTTACCGTTAGAACTTTTAGTTTAAAACCATCCAATTCAATTTCTTCATTGCGTTCAGGAATACTTTGGTGGTACTGAATAATTAATCCTGCAAGCGTTTTGTAATCATCAGAGATAGGTAAGTTAAGCTTATACGCATCATTCAAATAATCGACTTCTAATCTACCCGAAAAAATATATTCAGACTCCGATACTTTTTTTTCTGTTAACTCATCCTTGTCGTGTTCATCATCAATATCTCCAAATATCTCTTCCATTACATCTTCAATGGTAACCATTCCTGAAGTACCTCCAAACTCATCCACTACAACGGCAATACTTTTACGTTGGTCAATCAGTAAATTAAGGATGTCTTTTGCCGGTTTTGATTCAGGAACAATTGCAACAGGCAGTAATACTGAGCGAATATTTTTTGGTTTTTTAAATAGCTCATACGAATGTGTATAGCCAATGATGTGGTCTATACTGTCTTCGTAAATAAGTATTCTGGATAAGTGAGTTTCAATGAATTTACTTTTTAACTCCTCCATTGTTGAAGTCACATCCAAGGCAACAATTTCATTTCGAGGAACCATACAATCTCTGATTTTTACTCCGGAGAAATCAAGTGCATTCTGAAAAATTTTTATTTCATTGTCTAGTTCTTGCTGATGCTCGCCCGATGAGGAAGTAAATTGTTTTACATAGTTATCCAAATCAATTCTACCGAATGCAATTTTATCGCTTTCAAGATGAACCCTAAATACTTTTTTTAGTAAAAATTCAGCGAGTCCGATTGTTAAAAAAACGATAGGGTAGAATAGGTAATATACTATAATGAAAGGAATGGCAAGCAAATTAAGTACTCGGTTAGGATTAATTCGGAACAAGGCTTTTGGCAAAAACTCGGCTGTAACCAACACGATTAGAGTTGATACAATTGTTTGCATAATAACAATTGCAGCTTTTGAATGGATGTATTGTGCAATAAGCGGTTCCAGTATTTGAGCCATATAAATACCATAAATAACCAAACCAACATTGTTTCCAACCAGTGTTGTAGCAATAAACTTAGAGGGGTTTTTTACAAAAAAGGATAAGATACGTGCAGGTAAATACTGTTGTTTGTTTTCAAGTTCAATACGCAATTTGTTGGCAGTTAAAAAAGCAATTTCTATTCCCGCAAAAAAGGAACAAGCAACAAGCGTAATTAGAATAATAATCCAGTTATCCATTTCGTTTCTGCGGTTTACTAATGCCGTTTAATTTTTTATTTCGTTTGGTTGTTGAAAGATACATCAATGCTGAAACAATCACAATCACAAAAAAGTACCCACTGCTGTATAAATCTCCTATCACGGTTTTATAAATACTCATACACAAGGCAACGCCAGCAATGCAAAGCCATATATACTCAAGTGTTTTTGTTATTTTAAACATCTTTTAAGCGAATCGTTCCTTTTATTTTTTTAATTCTGTATTTCGTAAACGATTGATTTGATTCCAAACCCTCGCCCATTAAAATTTCATCGGCAGTAGTTATTTTTACAAAGGCATCGGAGGTAATTCTATCACCTTCTTCTTCCCAAATTAAATGCTCAGTATTTAGCTTTTCTCCTTTTTCGTTTACCACAACTACATTCCTTTTAGCCTCCATTATTTTCGAATTCTGTTTGTGAATGGCATAGTTAGCCGTAATTCTACTGGTAAGACCTTTCCCGTCTTCATAAAAAGAAACATCAATACCTTTTGGAAATTCTTGATAAGGTTCATCACCTTCGTAATAATCTATTTGAGGGGCATTTAATTTTATTTTTATCTGTGCCGAGTCGCTGATAAAAACTTCAGAATTACGTGAAGAAATAGCGGGAGCATTTTTTTTACGTGTAAGTGACTTAACTTTTTCTATATCGTTTTCGCAGGAGCTAAACAATACAATTATACTGCACAATAATATTAAAATAGATGTTGTTTTTTTTGAGTCGGGCATTTTTAATTCCTTAATCAATTTTGCGCCTTATAAACCACTTGTCGTTTATAACTAAACCTAAACTAAATTTCAGGTATTTTTCCTCAATTAAATTATTCTGTACGGTTCCTCTTTTGCCATATTCAACAGCCAAATTTCCGGTTGAAAAGTTTCTTTTAAGAGGGAAACCAAATCCCAACGAAACAGCATAATCTTTTAACTGAGTATTGTTTATTTTTAAATAGGTATTGCTGTAGTGAAAGCCGGCACGGTATTGTGTTTTTTTGATAAAACTTTTTAATGATGTAGGGTCTGGTGTATATTGGAATCCTATTGCAAATTTATTTGAATTGGTAAGCGAATCATCTTTTCCATTTAATTTAAAATCTTTCCAGTTCTGAGAAGTATAATCAAAACCAATAAGGTATTTATCCGATTTTTTTAGCACAATTCCACCTCCGATTTTTTGTGGAATAGTGATGCTGTTTTTATCATCAGTAATGTATTGAAGTGTGTCTTTTACAGAAATAGCTTCATTCACCTCAGTGTATGTTTGAACAATACTGTTATTGGATGTATTTAAGAGGCTTTGCAAACCATACGTTAAGCCAATTGTCATTGCCCAGTCCTTATTTAATGGGACATTGTATTGTGTGCCAAAATTATACTCTAAGCCTTTTATGTTTGATACCGTTTGTTCTCGCACATTGTACAATGTGCCATCGGTATAATACGCACGCCTTTCTTTTGTGAAATTTCCGAAAAGAAAATTAGCATTGGCACCAATTGAAAAATTCTTAAACGGTGTAAATCCATTTCCCCAATAAAAACGATTCAGTCCACCGCTCCCTTTGTATAAATAACTCAAAGTACTACCTGAAACATTAGAGGCCGATGCCGTTGTGATTTTATATCCGATTGCACTGTACGGAAGCAATCCAATACTTGTTCCCCACCATTTTTTAACAGGGAAGGCAGCCGAAAAATAAGCGAGATTGGTGTTGTTTATTTTTTGTTTGGTAAGCAAGGTTTGTTGTTCGAAATTGTTACTGCTAACACCAATTTGAATAGCAGTAAGTTTAAGTGAAGAATAGCTGGCAGGGTTATTATAATTAATCACATAAGCACTTTGGTATGCTTGAGATACACCGGCAAATCCTTTGTTTGCGGTAAAGGATGAGAATTGTAAATCGCCAATTCCATATCTCGAATAGGCAGAATTAGTAAGTGTTTGAGCGGGTGCCAGAAATGAAAAAGTAAATGCTAAAAAAAGTAGTACGCTGTATTTATGAATCACCTTTGTGTATGTTACGATTGTAAAGTAGTATTTCGTTTAAGCCTTTTAAAACCAAATAAGGCTCCGCAAAGATGCTCATTTTTAGTGCCTTTTCCAAAAATCGGGAATCCCCACCGGTTAAAAAAATGTTAATGCCCGGGTATTTTTTTTTATATTCTAAAATAAATCCGCTCACTTCCGCTATACTGCCAAGCTGAACGCCACTCAATATTGACTCTTCCGTATTTTCTCCCACTAATTTTGTGAATGTTTCGTTAAAGTTGATTAACGGCAAGTTAGCAGTAAAATTGTTCAATGCTTTAAAACGCATTGATATTCCGGGCGAAATGGCTCCTCCGATATATTCGTTGTTACTATTAATAAAATTGTATTTAATGCAAGTCCCTGCATCAATCACCAAAGAATTTGTATCGGGTGAAATAGAGTAGGCGCCAATTGCTGCAGCAAGTCTATCGCTGCCCAATGTTGAGGCACTTTTGTATCTATTCATTATTGGGATGGCTGTTGTGTTTGAGAAAATAATAAGTGGACATTGTCCGGCAATATATTCAGTAATTGACTGAAAATCATCTACTACTGAGCCAATTATGGCCGACTGTATAATGTGCTTTGTGAAAAGACTATATTGTATAAGCTCGTCAAGGCTCTGAAAATGGTTAAATTCAACCAATTCACTTCCATTAAACACTCCGATTTTAATTCTTGTATTCCCAATGTCAACAGCTAATTGCATACTACAAAGGTAGGAAATATGCCGCTCAAAGGCTTAAAATTTTTTTAGATTAAAAATAATGCTAATTTTGCATTCCCATTTGAGTAGGTACCCTAGCTCAGTTGGTAGAGCAAAGGACTGAAAATCCTTGTGTCACTGGTTCGATCCCAGTGGGTACCACCAAAAAAAGTGTAGAAAAATCATTTTTCTACACTTTTTTCTTTTACACCAAAAATAATTTTAATTGCAATGAACAAATTACAATTTATAGGGCTCCGATAATATCGTCTATTGCTGATTGGAAGTATTTAGATTTTATGTTTTTAAAAAGCAAAAAGTTTTCCCTACACTTAATTTTAACTGCAAGTTAAAAAGCAGAAAAAAGAAATTAATCGATAACTAATGGTGCATTTGGTCTATTTATTTATCTATCGAGCCCAACACCCTTTGCATAAATTCATTCAATGCTTCTTTTTCGGGCTTACCGGATTCAATCATTTTGTGTACCTCCAAGGCTCCGTACATATTGGAAATTAACTCCCCTATTACATCCAGCTCCTCGTCCTTGATGCCTTTGCTTTCGCTTATGTGCTCGAGAAGTAAAATAGACTCGGATACAAAATCCGAGTCATTTTCCTCTATGAACTTATTGATGTGTTTAATTAGCGGTAACTTCATCTATAAATGTTTTTAAAGATTCAGTCTTGTTGGTTTGAATCTGATTGATAAATACTCCATTTTTAAAGGCTGCAAATGTAGGCAGGTTATCTACTTTAGCCAACTTTCTCGATTCCGGAAATTTTTCGGCATCCACAATCAAGAATAATGCATTCTCCTTTTCGGTAGAAAAATTTTTGAATTTAGGTTTCATCAATCGGCAATTACCACACCAGCCTGCAGCATACTGAACAATCACCAACGGGTTTGATTCAATAAGCTGCTTCAAATTATCTTCTTCCAGTTCTTTATACATCGGCTTTGTATTAATTTTTAGATAAGTAATTTGCTACACTGTCAGGATTAGCTTTCATTGCTTCTTTTCCTTCTTCCCAGTTGGCCGGACAAACATCACCGTGCTTTTGAATGTGTGTGTAGGCATCTATTAATCTTATATAGTCCGCCACATTGCGTCCAAGTGGCATATCGTTTACACCTTCGTGAAAAACGGTTCCTTCTTCATTGATCAAATAGGTAGCACGATAGGTTACATCATCTCCTGCTATCATTCCATTATCATCCATTACCCCATCCAAAATATCCAAAACTGATGCTAAATTCCGGTTGCTGTCGGCTAAAATATTGTAGGTAACCCCTTCAATACCTCCATTGTCTTTCGCGGTGTTCAACCAGGCAAAATGTACTTCTGCTGTATCGCAGGAAGCGCCTATAACGATGGTATTTCTCTTTTCAAATTCCTTTGAAGCTGCTTGAAAAGCGTGCAACTCGGTTGGACACACAAAGGTGAAGTCCTTTGGATACCAAAACAACAATACTTTTTTCTTGTTTTTTGTTGCTTGTTCCAACACATTGATGTCAATTCTATCGCCCAAATGGTTCATTGCTGTAACACTTACGTTGGGGAATTTTTTTCCTGTAAAAGCCATATTATTTTATTTTAATTATTAATAATTTAGGTCAAAAGTAAATTGATTTATTGATAGATACAAACGATTTTATCTATATATTTGTTAGACAGTATCTATTATGAATTTTCAACAACTGGAATATGTAATGGCGGTGCACAAGCACAAACACTTCGGTATAGCTGCCGACAGTTGCCATATCACCCAAGCTACCCTAAGCGCAATGATTAAAAAGTTGGAGGAAGAATTGAAAGTTTTGTTGTTCGACCGTTCAAGAAAACCCATACAAACTACTGATATGGGTTTGCAATTTATAGAAACGGCAAGAACCATTCTCCAACAAAAAGAATTGCTGTTTTCATTAAATAAGCAAACAGAAAAGCTGGAGGGTAAATTATCCATTGGCATTATTCCCACTGTGGCAAACTCCCTGTTGCCTATTATACTCCCTTCCATTTTGAAGGAAAATCAAAAACTGCAATTAACCATTTCAGAAATAACAACCGAAGAAATTAAAACGCAGTTGATTATGGACAAAATTGACATTGGAATTTTGGCCACACCCATAAATGATAAACAGTTTGATGAACATATTTTGTACTACGAACCAATGATGATTTATGGTATACTGGACAAAAAAAAGGAGTACGTAAATTCCAAGGATATAAAAAACGGCAATATTTGGTTATTGGAAGAAGGCCATTGTTTTCGCAACCAAGCCTTGACTGTTTGTGAAATAAAAGAAAAGGAATTGAGCCCATCAAATCTTAATTTTATGGGCAGCTCTTTCGAAACATTGTTAAATTTAACCGACAAGTTTGGTGGCTACACATTAGTACCGGAATTGTATTATAAAAATATGCCGAAGCAAAAACAAAACAAAACAAAGCACTTTCAAAAACCCATACCCGTGCGTGAAATAAGCATTGTTACTTACAGGCATTTTGCCAAGAATCAAACCATTAAATACCTTACAAGTTTGATACAGGCTTTGGTAAATACTAATTTATCAACTAAATCATACAAGAACAAAGACCTTGATATTATTGGAATTTAAATATCTTTAAGCACAACACAAAAATATGAGTTCGCACGACATAATTCCACGAATTGAAATCTTAACAGAAAAAAAATTAGTGGGCAAATGCCTTGAAATGACATTTGCAGAAAACAAAACGGCTGAACTGTGGAAAGGATTTATGCCGAGACGAAGTGAAATTAAAAACCGTTTGAATAACGATTTTATTTCGATGCAGGTATATGATGCTTCCTTCGATTTCAGTAATTTTAATCCTCATAAAACATTTACTAAATGCGCTGCGGTTGAAGTAACAGACTTTGACAAGCTTCCCGAAGAAATGGAAACGTTTACATTGCGTGAAGGATTTTATGCCGTTTTTGCTTATACAGGCTTAAACACTGACACCACTATTTTTGAATACATTTATGG
>CAIMGI010000125.1 GCA_903840505.1 uncultured Bacteroidota bacterium | reverse complement strand
CCGAAAAAAGGAGAATAATTTTGCATATCTTATTGAAGTGATGATTGTCTTACGATTTGTGCTCTTGTTTCAGCATTTAAACTCATTCTGAAATTTTGAGGTACAAATGAAGTTATCGTTATGTTCAATGGTCCTGGTTTTCCATCTACTATACTTTCAGTGTATTCCGTTCCGTTCCTATCAGTCCATCCACCTCTTAAAAGAACAAGTTCATTTCTTCCTATGACAATATCCCCGAATGGGTCAAATCCAATTACTTCGTCCCTTGCCTCTGGAGTTATGTTTGGCACATCTTGCAACACAATTACGTTCTCCTCGTTCTTTTGACCAACGAAGTAAAAAGAAACGGGGTAGAAAAGATAGCGCGTGAAGCACTTTCGCACTTAACACACTGCAATCTTATATACATTTCCTTTGATGTAGACAGTATGGATTCATCCATTTCGAAAGGAACAGGAACTCCGGTTAGAAATGGAATTACCGAAAAAGAAGCAGGAAGTTTATTGGTGAGACTTATACAACACGAAAAGGTATGTTGTTTTGAAATTTGCGAAGTAAACCCTACACTTGATAAAGAAAACTTGATGGCAGAGAATACCTTTGAGATTTTGCAGAAAGTAGTTTCTCAGTTAACGAATTAATAATGTAAAATGGATAATTGGTGAAAGGAATTTATGAATAAGAACATTGAAGAGATTTTAGAAGAGAAAGTTAAAGAAGCACTGAAAAGCTTATATGGATTAAGTGTTGGAAAAGTAGCTTTTGAAAAAACAAAGAAAGAATTTGAAGGCGATTACACCCTTGTAGTGTTTCCTTATGTAAAAGCTTCGCAAAAGAAACCCGAGGATACGGCAAACGAAATTGGAACTTACCTAAGTAACAGTCCTGAAGTAAAAAATTTTAATGTAGTAAAAGGATTTTTAAACCTGACAATATCCGATTCGTATTGGCTAAACCATTTCTTATCGAACACGGAACAGGGTGTTAACAAAACTGCCAAAACCATTATGGTGGAGTACTCCTCCCCAAATACCAACAAGCCTTTGCATTTGGGTCACGTAAGAAATAACTTGTTGGGTTACTCGGTAGCAGAAATATTAAAAGCGGATGGAAACACTGTTATTAAAGCCAATTTGGTAAACGACCGCGGCATACACATTTGCAAAAGTATGTTGGCTTGGCAAAAATTTGGAAATGGAGAAACGCCTGTATCGTCCGGAATGAAAGGCGATCATTTGGTAGGGAAATATTATGTAGCCTTTGACAAAAATTACAAAAAAGAAATTGAAGAACTTGTTTTGTCAGGCAGCACAAAAGAAGAAGCAGAAAAAAATGCTCCTTCGATGAAAGAAATACAAACAATGTTATTGCAATGGGAAGCAGGCGACAAGGAGACGCGTCAACTGTGGGAAATGATGAACGGTTGGGTATACGAAGGTTTTGCCGAAAGCTATAAAAAACTAGGAGTTGATTTTGACAAAACCTATTACGAGTCGAATACTTATTTATTGGGTAAAGATGTTATTAAGGAAGGTTTAGAGAAAAACGTGTTTCAATCAAGAGCCGACAATTCGGTTTTCATTGATTTAACAAAGGATGGATTGGATGAAAAAACCTTGTTGCGTGCCGATGGAACATCAGTATATATGACCCAGGATTTAGGCACTGCAATTGAGCGTTTCAGGGAATACCCTCAATTGGACAATTTAATTTATACGGTTGGTAACGAACAAGACTATCATTTTAAAGTTCTTTTTCTCACACTAAAAAAATTGGGATACAAATGGGCAGATGGACTTTTTCACTTGTCTTACGGAATGGTGGAATTACCCGATGGCAAAATGAAATCGCGTGAAGGTACTGTAGTAGATGCAGATGAGTTAATTGATGAGATGATAAATACCGCAAGGGAAACAACAAAAGAGTTGGGTAAAATTGATGGCTTCAGTGATGTGGAAGCCGAAAAGCTATACTATACAATCGGTATGGGTGCACTCAAGTATTTTATGCTGAAGGTGGACCCAAAAAAGAAAATGCTTTTTAACCCGAAAGAGTCCATCGATTTTAATGGCAATACAGGCCCCTTTATACAATATACCTACGCGCGGATACAATCCATAAAAAGAAAAGCAGGAGAGCAAGCCAATGGAAAAATTGAAGTAACTGCTCCCAATGAAAAGGAAAAAAACTTAATGCGTTACCTGCACGATTACCCAAAGGCGGTGGCTGAAGCTGCAAGTAATTACAGTCCGGCTGTTATTGCCAACTACGTTTATGAATTGGTAAAAGAGTATAACCAATTTTACCACGACTGCCCTATTTTAAAGGAAGAAGACGAAAACAAACGCCTATTCCGATTACAACTTTCATCGCAAGTAGGCGAAACCATTAAACGAAGTATGAAATTACTGGGAATAGAAGTTCCCGATAAAATGTAAGTAGCATTTATGTACAAGCTCATTATCAAACCCATTTTCTTTCTTTTTCAGCCCGAGAGGATACACCACATTGTTTTTAGCTTACTGAAAACACTATTTTCTATTCCGGGTGTAAAAGGATTAGTTAAAATTTTTTTGCTAGTTAAGGATAAACGTTTAGAACGTACCTTGTTTGGAATTACGTTTCCAAATCCGGTTGGATTGGCAGCAGGCTTCGACAAGGATGCAAAACTTTACGAAGAATTATCCTGCTTGGGTTTTGGTTTTATTGAAATAGGAACACTTACTCCCAAAGGTCAACCAGGAAATGAGCAACCGCGTATGTTTCGTTTGCCCGAAGATGAAGCGCTGATTAACCGTATGGGATTTAATAACGAAGGTGTAGAAGCTGCCGTAGAAAGACTAAAAGGAAGAAATCCTAACATAATTATAGGAGGAAATATTGGCAAAAATAAAGTTACGCCCAATGAAGAAGCAATACTGGATTACGAAATATGTTTCGAAAAATTATTCGATTATGTTGATTATTTTGTAGTAAACGTAAGTTCGCCCAATACACCTAATTTACGTGCATTGCAAGAAAAAGAGCCATTGAAAAAATTATTGCTGCGCGTGCAGGAATTAAATTCACAACACAAAAACAGAAAACCGATTCTTTTAAAAATTGCACCCGATTTAACGGACGAGCAATTGAATGACATTATTGACATAGTAAAAGAAACTTGTCTTGATGGTGTTATTGCAACCAATACAACCATTTCAAGGGAAAATTTAAAAGTATCTAAGTCAACACTTGAAACGATTGGAGCAGGTGGATTGAGTGGAAAACCACTTACGAAAAGGTCCTTAGAAGTAGTAAAATATTTGTCGGAAAAATCAAATAAGGCATTCCCAATAATTGGTGTTGGTGGAATACACAGTGCCGAAGATGCAATGGATATGCTAAAAGCAGGAGCATCATTGGTGCAACTCTACACAGGATTTATATATGAAGGTTCAGGTTTGATAAAAAAAATAAACAAGACAATACTCCAACAAAAATGAAACTGATAGAATGTCCGCGTGATGCTATGCAAGGTATTGAAACATTTATACCTACGGAAGAAAAAATAAAGTACATCAATTCTATTTTAGAATGTGGTTTTGACACGATTGATTTTGGAAGTTTTGTTTCGCCAAAAGCCATCCCGCAATTAAGGGATACGGCAGAAGTATTAAATAAATTAAACCTTTCGGCTACGCGATCAAAATTATTGGCCATTGTTGCCAATCAGCGTGGAGCTGAGGATGCTTGCCATTTTAACGAGATACAGTATTTGGGTTTTCCTTTCTCTATTTCCGAAACCTTTCAGCAACGGAATACGAATTCAAGTATGCAGGAATCATTGTTGCGTGTAGAAGAAATACAAAAGCTTTGTGTAAAAAATAACAAGCGATTGGTTGTTTATATATCAATGGCTTTTGGGAATCCTTATGGCGATGATTGGAGCAGTGAAATTGCCATACAATGGAGCAATAAAATACACCAAATGGGAATTAACATTATTGCATTGGCAGACACAACAGGCGTATCTACACCAAAAAACATAAAACAGCTTTTTAGCAATTTAATACCCGAATTACAACAAGTAGAATTTGGAGCACACCTCCACTCTACCAAAGAAACTGCCGCTGAAAAAATAAATGCTGCCATTGAAAGTGGATGCAAACGATTCGATTCGGCCATACAAGGTTTTGGAGGCTGTCCTATGGCAACCGATAATTTAACGGGAAACATTGCAACCGAACAATTGTTGGAAATACTATCGTTAAAAAATATCGATACGCATTTGAATCAAACAAATTTCGATGCAGCATATAGCAATGCGACAGGCCTATTTAACAAATACCATTAAGGTTTTAGCACATGAGGTATGAACAAAACATACCTAAAACAATGGAAATAAATTTCACCCTGTTAAACTTGTGATTTTCGGTTGTTTCAAACAATATGGTGGTTGAAATATGCAGAAATATACCCACTACTACCGCCATAATATAATTGTGGTAATGCGCTATATTGCTCATATCAGAAGCAATAAAATAATTCAGCAACGAACCAAGCGGAGCCATTAAAGTAAAGACAAGTAACAATAACAAAATAATTTTTTTGCTAATTCCCAACTCCATTAATAAAGTTGTTAATGCAATAGAAATAGGAATGTTGTGTATAATAATTCCTATTATGAGTGAACGTGAAGTATCGGTAAGTATGTTTGTTGAAGGTTGAGAAACAATGGGCATTCCTTCTAAGAAAGAGTGAATACACAAACTGATGAGCATCACAAAAGGAACAGTAGCTTTTGCTCCCTTGTGCACGTGTACGTGACCGTGTTCCAAACCTTCCGAAAAAAATTCAAGTAACAACTGAAACAAAAAACCTATTAGAATAAACAATCCGGTTTGGACTTTTGCTTCTTGGTATATTTCGGGAATTAAACTCAACACCGCTACTCCAAATAAATAGGCGCCACTAAAGGCAAGCAATAATTTAAGTTGATTCTTTCCTGGTTTTATAAAAAAGATAACTGATCCACTTATAAAAGCAGTAAATACTATATATATATAGGCACTATAACTTGTCATAATGTTGCTTTTTACGTGCTATCAATATTAATCTGTCCGATTTTTCCTCATTGAAATCTTCCAACAAATAACTTCCATATACCTGCTCTAGTTCAAAACCTGAAGAGCTAAAATATTCCTTAAAATCTTTCAAAGTTAGTGCTTGTACTTTTTCTTCGTACTCCTTTATTGTTTCTTTGTTTTTTACTTGTATATACTTTTTAATTATGCCTCCTTCTAAACGCTTTCGAATTGTAAATACAATCCCATCCAACTCCTTTATTTCTTGGGCAAGTAAGTTTGCAATTACTTTGTTTGCATTAAAAAAATCAATAACCAATATCCCGTTTTCCTTGAGTCCCATATTGGCAGCTTTTAACACCTTTAAATTATCCTTTGCATCATCAAAATAACCCATACTGGTGTATAAATTAAAAACACCATCGTAATAATTTATTCTAAAATTATTACGCATATCGTGTACATAAAAATGTAAATTTTCATTCTCAAAAGGCAAAGCACAACAAATACTTTCTTTCGCTAAATCAACACCGGTTACATCAAAACCCTTCTCATTTAAATATTTAGAATGACGTCCTTTTCCACAAGCCAAATCAAGTATACAAGAACCCTCTTTCATATTTAATTTTTGCAACAAGACATCCATAAAAGAACGTGCCTCATTGTCATCCCTGTTCTTATACAGCAAATGATAGTAAGGGGAATTAAACCAATCTTTAAACCAATCTTTCATTTGTACGTTAAGGAGATAAGCGTTTTATTTTCCAAGCGCTGTCCTTTATTAATGTGTATGTAATGCGGTCGTGTAAACGATTTGGTCGTCCTTGCCAAAATTCCATTGTAGATGGCTTTACGCAATAACCTCCCCAATGTGGAGGACGCGGAATAATACTATTTTCAAATTTCTTTTCGAATTCAGTAAATTTTATTTCCAATTCTTCACGGCTAATTTCTTCACTCTGCTCCGATGCCAAAGCACCCAACTGACTTTCGCGAGGACGAGAATTAAAATATTCGTCCGATTGGGTGGAAGATAACTTTTCTACAACACCTTCTATTCTAACTTGTCGCTCCAATTGTGGCCAAAAAAAAGCGAGCGAAATTTTGCTATTCGCTGCCATCTCCTTGCCTTTTTTACTATTATAATTGCTGTAAAAAAAAATTCCTTCCGATGAAATATGTCTAACCAATACAATGCGTGATGAAGGTTGCCCTTCTGCAGAAACTGTAGAAAGCATTACTGCATTCGGTTCGTGAACCTCAGCCTCTATGGCTTCATTCATCCAATGTTCCAGTTGAGCAATCGGATTATTTTTCACATCCTTCTCACTCAACGATTCAAGCGAGTATTGTTTGCGAAGATTGTATATATGATGGTTATGTCCCATTCAGGCAAATTATTTTTTCTGCCTTGGATCCAATGCGTCTGTTAATCCTTCTCCAACTAAGTTGTAAACGGTTACGGTAACAAAAATGGCAAGACCAGGGAATACAGCCAACCACCACGCTCCTGTATTTTGTCGTGAAGCTGACAACAATGAACCCCACGTAAGCGATTCTGCAGGAACACCAATACCTAAAAAGGACAAGGTTGCTTCCGTTAATATGGCCGATGCTATTCCAAAAGCAATAGCGATGAGTACCGGAGATAAGGCATTGGGAATAGCGTGTTTGAAAACAATTCTACTTTCAGAATAGCCCAATGCATTTGCAGCTTCAATAAATTCCAAATTTCTCACTTTTAATAGCTCAGCTCTAATGAAACGAGCAATACCTGTCCAACCCGTTAAACCAATAATTATCATTACAATAAAAATGGAAGGCTTGGCAATGGCTACAACCGAAATGATAAGGAAAAGTGTAGGTATGGATACCATTATCTCAATTAATCGTGAGATTACTATATCGATGGGGATTTTTATTTTAACAGCCAAAAAAGGAACAAGCTTTGTTATGCGCGCCAAGAAGTTAGCGGCAAACATCAATACAATAATGATTAACAAGCTTATTAAAAATTCAAAGAAAAATTTACCGAACGAAATGGCAATGGCATCCGACAGAATATAGGAGCGTGAACCAAATCCATAAAACAAAGCGGCCATAAAAAATATGACATTTAAAATAAGCCTACCTCTAGATATTCTCAATCTATCGTCACCAAAATAACCTGCAATAGAACCCAATAAAATACCAATTAAAGAAGCAATGCTCATCGACACCAATCCAACAAACAATGCAATCCGTGTTCCGTGTATCATACCTGATAGCACATCGTGACCAAGTTCATCGGTACCCAACCAATGCCTCCAACGAGTAGATTTGATGGACTGTTCACCAAAAGGACTTACCGATTGTGCATTGTCGGAATCGATATTTTTTGGAACATAAGGAATAAGTGGAAAAACTACCCAGTCGTACTCCAAATTTTTCCATTCCACATTTTGAAGATCCGATTGCCATTCGGCCAAGCCTAAATCAACTGAATAACTTCTCAATAATGGGAAATAGGTATTGCCTTTGTATTTTGCAATCAAAGGTTTATCGTTGGCAAAAAAGTCGGCAAAAATAGCAATGGCAACCAGCAGAACAATAAACTTAAGAGCAAAAACTGCAACCCTGTTTTTCTTGAATTGCTTCTTTACATTCGCCCAAAAACTTTGGTCGGATGCAGCCAATTGTTGTTTTTTCTCTATTTCTGTTACTTCAGCCATATCTATTTTTTACTGGAGAATGAAATACGTGGATCAATTGCTGCATACAATATATCGGCAACTAAATTCCCTACCAAGGTAAGAATAGCTGTAAACATCATAACCGTAAATACTATGGGATAGTTACGAGAGATAAGTGCTTCTAAACTTATTTTACCCATTCCTGGAATTGAAAATATTTGTTCGATGGCAAAAGAACCCGATATAGCCAAAGGAAAAATACTTGCAAACAAGGTGATAATAGGAAGCAATGAATTTCTCAACGCGTGTTTCCACACTACATCCTTTTCATCCAATCCTTTTGCTCTTGCTGTACGAATATAATCTTGTCCGATTACATTTAACATAGCCCCTCTCATTTGCCTTGAAATAAAAGCCAAAGAAGCATATGTTAAACAAAATAAAGGTAATACTAAGTGAAATGAAGTTTCCCAGAAACGATCAAAGAAAGGTGCATCATCAGGCAAATTCCCCAATCCGAATGCAGGAAAAACATCATAATAATCACCGCCACAAAAGAAAACGATGAGCATAGTGGCTATCCAAAAATTGGGTAAAGAATACAACATAAACAAGAAAGTGGTGATAACCCTTTCCGACCTTTTACCTTTCCTTACAGCAGATAAAACTCCCAAAGGAATGGCTAAGATATAAGCCAATATCATCGACATTAGACTCAGCAATAATGTCCATCTCACTGCATCCCAAATAACCGATGAAACAGGTCGTTTGTCTTGGTATGAAATACCAAAATCGCCTACTAAAAAATGAGATATCCAACGGTGGTATTGATTCTCAAAACCATACCAATGTACAGTTGGAACGTATCGTGTATAAGGTGAACTATTTACAAACATGGTATTGTAAGCCTCCTTTGTAGCAATATAAAATCCAATGTTGGTTCTAATTTCAGGATTTTCATTGAATACAAAATCAAGATTGGAGAATATTGTTTTTATTCTTGCATTATCGTAAGTATCGTACAATGAACTTACGTAATCACGCACTTTAATAAGTGCAGTTGCATTCGTTTCTGTTTTTGGCAAGGCATAAATAGTATTCTCAAAACTTTTTGTTTGCATATAGTAATTTGCAACATCACTCCAGTTACCGTATTGAAAAGCCAAGCGCTGCAATACATCGCGGTGATTTTTTTTAGGAACCCTATGTAAGGTATCGGTACACGATGCATTTGTAAACGAAAAATAGAATACCGGTAAATCAAAACCTAACTGATGACGAATGTCATTGTATGCTTTTTCGGTTGCTAACTTTTGTGATGCCTGACCTTCGCCACCTGCATTTTTGTTCAGCATTGTATCAACAGGATCACCGGGAGCATTTAAGCTAATAACAAACGTAAGCAAGGATATTGCAAACAATGTGGGAATAAAAATAAGTAACCTCTTAAATATGTATTTAAACATTTAGCTTTATTCTGGCTGTTTATTTAGCTACTTTAAATCCTGCTTCCCAAAAGCCGGGACGCGTTACAGAGGTCTCCGCATTTTCAAATCGCTTATGTATGGCTATTCTCTCGGTAGGAGCCCATAAATAAATGTAAGAAACCTCATTGTGCAAAACTTCCTGTAATTGTTTTTCAAGCAAGGCTCTTTTTACACCGTCTATTTGAATACGAATAGAATCAATCAAAGCATCCGACTCTTTATTTCCAAATCCCGTGTAGTTTGAGCCACCGTTGTATGATTCGGTATGGTAAATTTGTTTCGGATCATTTGGGATAGGCGTTCCTATCCAAGCACCAAAAAACATTTCTGTTTTATGTGCTTTACAATTGTCGAGATAAACCGACCATTCTTGCGCCACCACATTTACCTTAATACCAATTTTAGCTGCCTCTTCTTGGAACAATAATGCCACCGACTTTCTTTCATCGTTACCAGAGTTTACTGCAAAATCAAAGGATAAATCAACACGCTCGTTGTTAATCATTTTATCTAAGGTGCCATCACCGTTACTGTCTTTCCAACCTGCTTGAGCCAATAAAGTTTTTGCCTTTTCGGGATTAAAATCATATGGAGTAATAGCTGAGTTGTATGCATCCTTTTTTGAAGGATGAACATAACCTACAACACGCTGAGCTTGACCATACTTAATGGTTTTTATCATCTTATCAACATCCACCAAATGTGCAAATGCTTGGCGAGTAAGTTTATCTTGAAACTTAGGTAAACGTGTATTTATACCAATGTATGTGTAAGCTAACTGCATTGGAGTGTAGGCATTAAAATTCTCGGTAAATTTTGCCGAATTCGGTAAATCCTTAAAATCTTTTGATTTAATGGAATACATCACGTCCAAGTTACCTGCCTTTAATGCAACCAAAGCAGTTGTTTGGTCATTAATAGTTTGGTAAATAATTTTTGGAGGATTGGCTTCAAAGAAACAATTCTTCTCTTTTACCTTATCTCCCCACCATTTGTCTTTACGAACCAATACAATTCTTTGTCCTGTTGCCCACTCTTCTAATTTGTAAGCACCACTACCGCCAATAAATTCTTTTTCACGTTGTCTTTTTTCGGAATTAAAATCAGTAGCAAATTCATTTATTTTAGGGTCGTTGGAAAGTTTGTCCTTTTCCTCGTTTAACTGCTTGATGGTAAAACCTGTCATTAAACCTTTTGTATCATAAATATATGCAGGCATAATAGGATAATCACCGCTGGAAGCTTCTGCCAATATATAAACACGGTCACTTATAAGGGTAAACTTTTTAGGGTTTTCGGGGTAAAACTTAATGTCGCGAATAAACTCATAATATGGTTTATTGTTTTCATTCTTCACTTTAGGATTTTTTATCACCTTCAAGGTAAACTCCACATCCTTCGCAGTAATAGGTGTTCCGTTATCCCAAGTAGCTTCCGGTCGTATTTCATACGTAATTAACAAACCTTTACCATCTTCGGTCTTTTCAATAAGCGGTTTGCTCATAGCCAACAAAGGAACCAATTCCAATGTTTTAAAATCAATATTCATCAATTGCGAGTACATATTGGTTAAAATATAGCCTGCACTGGCATCAGAATATATAATTGGATTCAGCATATCGGCATCCGAAAGCTCCCAAACAGTTACTTCGGGTTTACCACCCTTTACTTCTTTTTTATCCGAACCGCCCGATGAACAAGCCATAAACAGCGTGGTAGCAGTACAAACAGATACTACAAAAGTGCTTTTTACTAATTTGTGCAAATACATATAATATTTAATTTAAACAGTTGTTTTTAGTGGAATGCAAATATAGT
>CAIMGI010000124.1 GCA_903840505.1 uncultured Bacteroidota bacterium | reverse complement strand
TTTAAATTATACTTTAATGCATATTTATAATGTGAATGGATAACAATTCTATTCCAATATTTTTGAGGAATTGCATCAATAAAATTAGTCATTTCCTTTGCCGAAAATTTTTTCTTGCGTAAATGAAGTGTCTCTAAACCATTATCAAATAATGAGACTATTACTTCAATTTCCTTTGAAATATCATCACTGTTTGAATCTGATAATACTGATAAAATCATTTTTCAATGTGTTGCTGCTGATTCATTTTACGCACTATTTCAGCAAATTCAATAATATCATTTTCATTTTGTTCCAATGCATTTCCAATAACAATCATATCTGCTCCGGCACTTAAGGCCGTCTTTACTTTTGCCGAATTATTAATTCCTCCACCAACAATTAATGGTAAATCAATGGCATTACGAACACTTTTAATAATCCTTTCATTCACTGGTTGTAAAGCCCCACTACCTGCTTCAAGATATATTAATTTTAAGCCAAGCAGTTCCCCAGCGATAGCCGTTGCAACAGCTATTTCCGGCTTGTTTGCCGGTATAGGCATTGTATTGCTCATATATTGAACAGCTGTGCTTTCTCCTCCATCAATTAGAATGTAACCGGTTGGGATAATTTCTACATTACTCTTCCTTAATGATTGTGCTGCCATTACGTGATTGCCTATCAATAATTCGGGGTTTCTGCCAGATATAAGCGATAACAATAAGAGTGCATCTGCTTCATTACTAAGTTGCAAATAACTACCAGGAAAAATAGTTACGGGAATACTGCAACGTTTTTTTATTTCTTGTATACAAGTTGTTAAATTATTCTCGGTAATAATACTTCCGCCAATTAAAATGTGGTCAACCCCATTTTTTTCTGCAAGCTCAATTAGACGATGGTTTATTTTATCTGGGTCTATTAAAACAGCAAGTTGTTTTAAACCTTCCGCTTTTTTAGAGATAATATATGAATATAAATTGTTCATTATTTACAATTATACTAATTCGTAACGTAAACCAAAACAAATTCATCGATTAATTCGTAATGTAAGCAATAGCGAATGTTTCTGAAGTTTGCAGTAATTGTTCCTTTGGGCATAACCTCAAAACTGTCCACGATAATGTCTTCGGCAAAAATAACATTTCCAGTTCCGTCCATTTTGAAAAGCGCTTCTTTGGCGCACCAACAAATAGTTTTGGTGATTACACTTTTGGCAAACAAAAGTTCGGAAGCATTCATAAATTTCGGGGCAATTTTTTCAATTTTATCACTCACTTTTTCAATATCAATCCCAACCTTTTTATTTCCTACGATAATTGCTGCTCTATTGTTTGAATGCGATATAGAAACAAATCTGTTATCATCAACTAAAGTTGGTGTGCCATTTAAGTTATAGATTATTTTCGCTTCTTTTATTAAAATGTTTAATGCCATTCGTGATGCTAAAAATTGCTTTTTACGAGCTTGGGCTTTAAAATTATCCGAAATTTTGTTTGTGTCTCCTAATTCGGCACACAAAATACGTAGTTCATCAAAATTTTCTGTAATATCCCAAATAGCTATTTCACAGTACTTTTCAGTTATATATTCAGTTTTAAGCAGTGGCATTTGGTTTTTTAAAAGCGTTAAATATGAAACAAAGAGAATGATTTTTTTTTCAATAGAAATATATTTTGCATATTTGTGGGAATTAAGGACAAATAATAATTTATGAAATCCAACTTTCAAATGAAAACAGGGAATTCAATTTTGCTAAAAACGCTTGTTTTTTTGTTGCTTACAACAGGCTTTGTGTATGCGCAGGAAACGCTTTATCCTATTTCTAAAGGAGGCAAATACGGATACATTAATAAAGCAGGAAAGGAAGTTATCGCACCACAGTACGATTTTGCAGTAGCATTCACAGAAGGTCTTGGTTTAGTTAAATCGTCTGGTAAAAAGGGATATATTGACAATGCTGGAAAAATGGTAATTCCGGCTCAGTTTGATGATGCTTTTGCTTTTAAAGAAGGATTGGCTTGTGTTAAAAAAGCAGGTAAATGGGCATACATTGATAAAACAGGAAAAATACTTTTTCAGCCAAATTGCCAATATGCTTATAGTTTTTCAGATGGGATGGCTCGTTTTCAATTAGGGTTTAAATTTGGATATGTTGATAAAACAGGTAAAGTGGCAATAGATGCAAAATTTGATGGAGCCTATGAATTTTCTGAAGGACTTGCTCGTGTTAAGGCAGATTCAAAAAGCAAATGGGGATATATTGACAAAACTGGGAAAATAGTGATTAATTCAATCTACGATGATTGCTTTGATTTTCGTGAAGGTACTGCAAATGTAAGAGTTGGTAATGAACAAACAGGTAAATGGGGCTTTATTGACAAAACCGGAAAGTACACTATCGACTTACAATATGATAAAGCATTTTATTTTTCAGATGGTTTAGCATTAATACGTATTGGTGATTTTAAAACTGGAAAATTTGGGTATATCGACAAAACTGGAAAAATTGTAAT
>CAIMGI010000123.1 GCA_903840505.1 uncultured Bacteroidota bacterium | reverse complement strand
TGAGAAGCTGAGGGAGTTTATTTAAAAGCACTCTTCAATTCAGGATGCTGCTGAAACAACCTTATATACTCAATCTCAGAGTCGCCACCTTTTGCTTTCATTAATTGTAACAAGCTGTTTTTATTTTTCGCATTCCACTTTTCAATATCGGGGATTGCATCCATTAATAAACTTAATTGTTTGAAGGATTGTTGCTCTCCAATAGTCCAGCTTGAAATGGACTTAACTCCCAAGGCTTTTTTCATTCGTTCAAACGATTTTGTTTTCGCTACTTCTCTGTTACCCGCATATTTTTTAGCAATGTTGTGTGTAACAATTTTACTTAAATCGTGCGAAGTATACCTTGTTGGATTGTGTGTGCCTTTACCAATGTGAATTTCAAGATTGGCATTTGCCAATTGTTTCAGCACATTCAAGGAGGTACGATAGCCTTTTTGTGAAGCAATAAGAGCAAATTCTTTTTCTGCCAATTGCTTTAGTTTTGCTTCCATAGGACGGAAACCCAATTTATAATAAAACCAAAAAGCCCCAGACTTCACACCTTCACTATTGTTCTTGCCTATTTGATATGGCTCAACACTAATACAGGAAACATTAAAATAGCGGTGATACAATCGCAAAATCTGACAAAATAAATAGGCAGATTCGCCACCTCTGAAAGGAGGATAAATGTTTACACCAATTTTTGAATGGTCTTGTAATATCCAACCACCACCATAAGCACAAGGGACCCCATTCTTAAATGCCATATAACCAATGTAGGAATCAATGGCTTTTCTCTTCTCAGGCTTGATGCCATATAAGCAAATATCTATCCCCCTGCCCATATTAAAAAGCAATACTTCTTTTTCGTTGGTGTACGTAACAGGGTCGGTTTCGCGGTACAATAAACAAAGCGACATACGTGCCACTTCAATCATTTGTTTTGTTTGTAAGCTTGTTGTTTTTTGTGGTAATGGAACCTGCTTCGAAATAAGCTCCAAAGCATTTACCTTCTTAATAAGTTCGTCTGTATGATAAAATGTACTTTTTGTCACAGAACGCCCGAATGTTCTTGAATACGTATCTGCCGCAACATTTACATCAATGTATAAAGCAAGAGTAGTGTATAAAGTATCTTTCACATCGACTGCAAATCCAGCATTGTCGATGAGCGCTATAATCCATTGTAGGTCCGTTAAGGGCGAATTCCCTTTTGCTTTTTTAATCCAGTTGTGAATGGATAATTTACTGTCCTCTACCACTTCTCTTTCGCATACAGGCAAACAAAGTGACAGTATTTCTCGCACCTTATCTTTCTCGGCACCAAATGAATTAAACGAAACACTTTTAGGGTAGGTATTTGCCAACCATTTTACCAAATCGAAAGTAAATGCGGCTTGCAGTTTGGTATGAATAATGCCACTTCCGAATAATTGTTTTTGTTTTAAACCGCTCTTCCCATTTGCAATTTGCTTTGCAGCCTCTCCTACTCTTTTCAATTCACTTTCAGCTAAAGCAAGCAATTCAACATTTTCAGGATAAGCAATTAAGAATAGCAAACAGTCGTGATACTGCTTCAGGGTTGTAGAATCGCTTATTACTTGTTTAGAAAAGCTTTGTAAGAATTGCTTTTTTTGTTGTGAAAACGTTCCGCCAAAACCATTGCTGATGGCACGTAATTTTTCAACATCATTAACTGTTAAAGCAAGTACAGGCATACTAACTCACAACGGCAACAACCGATATTTCTACATTTACATCCTTCGGTAAACGCGACACTTGAACCGTTTCTCTTGCAGGAAAATCTTTTGTAAAATAAGAACCATACACTTCGTTTACTTTCGCGAAATTATTCATATCGCTTAAAAAAATACCCGTTTTAACTACATTACTAAAATCCATTCCTGCTTCTGTAAGGATGGCTTTTATATTGTCCATTACACGTTTGGTTTCTTCAATGATATTGTCCAATACCAATAATCCGTTAGTGGGATTTATGGCAATTTGTCCGGATACATATAAGGTTCCATTCACCAATACAGCTTGGCTGTAAGGACCAATAGGCGAAGGTGCATTCTTTGTTGAGATAATCTTTTTCATAAATGTTTGTTCGTTTATTTTATACTATCGTTACTTGCTTTTTCATCACCAGCATTTACTGAATCAATTACACGTTGCCAGTTCATATTAAAGCTTTCTGTTTTGAAATTAGGTTTGAGCTTATATTCCAAGGCATTTTTAATCCTAGAATTGTTGTTCGGGTGCGTCATAATTATTTCCATATTATTATCCACATCGCCAGTCATTTCATCTACACGTCTGAAGAAGGTAGCCAGTGATTTGGGATTAAGTTTTGCTTTTTCCATTAAGCTCATACAATAATCATCTGCTTCTCTTTCTTGTTCACGATCAAAAACAGTTGAAGTAGCAGTTCGTGCAACTTCATTCAAAACTACTGCATCACCACCTGATAATATAGAAAACAAAAGAGCAACCCCCAATTCTTTTGCCAACCTTTTTACTACGTGTTTGTTTTCAGCGTGACCAATTTCATGTGCCAATACTGCAGCAACTTCATCTGGCGATTCTGCAAATTTCAACAAACCTGAATACACAAAAATATTTCCACCTGGCATTGTAAAAGCATTTATCTCTTCACTTTTAATAACCCTGATGGTATATTGATAATCGGTTAAGCCAATACTTTTTACCAATCGTTTCGTAATGGATTGTACTGCAGAATCTACTATAGGATTTGTTTCTAACTTTATTTTGGAATCGTTTAACAATACATCATCTACCAATACTTTCCCCAATTTTTCCTCGTTGGCAACAGAAATCGATAAATCTAAATCGGTATTTAACTTCCCCGAAAAATAAGCGAAAGCAAGCCACACAAGTCCCAACACCACAGTTATTTTAAGCACATCAAGCAAAATTGACTTTTTCATTTTATAATTTTGGTGGTGCGTTAAAAACTTCTTTTGTAGTACCTTCTTTTATGGTAAATGCGTGCACATAGGATAGTTTACCAAACACCCAATAGTAAAACATTTGTCCCTTACGTGCCTTAATGGCAGCAATAATTCCGTAAATAAAATAAAATAAATTTGCCACCACAAGCATACCTATGTATCCTTTGTAGTTTGCAGTAATTGACCATTCATGGGACAAAAGTATCCTTAAGCTCCAGAACATTGCAAAAGCATTCATCAACGTTAAAGGTATAGAAGAAATGAGTGCTTGGTAAGTATGGAAACGAACAAACCTACTGTTTGATTTATTCATATAATAGTACACAACGGATGCAATTAAATTTATGATGGGTAAGGGCAAACCTGCACCCAAAGCAGCAAACATCATCAGGTATGAACCCATTGCATCTTCTCTTTCTCGCATCGGTATTTGATCCGGTTGCGGCAATTCATAAAATTGAGTTTCCATAGTTATAAAATTTAAAACGTTGAAGAGCGAACTCCTCAACGTTTATAAAAGTAAAAATAAAAATAATTATTCGTTTCCGTTAAATGGAGGATATACATCTGTCATATAACTGATATATGCACTTAAACGTAAGCTCCATAAAATAGTCCCTTTGTTAAATTCGTGAGTCGATTGTGGGTATTTACCTGTAAACAATACTACCCACCAAGCAATGAATGTAAGGATAGCACCCCACAATGATCTGAAGGCAAGCATAAATCCGTGTGGCAAGATACAATAGATAACCCCAAAAAATGCTTTAAGCAAAAGTGTTCCTCTGCTTAAATTTTCAGGATAGTCCATTTCAAAATTGGTTAAGGTATCTGTTCCACTTGGAAAAAAAGCAGGATAACCGTCAACCATATTTTTCCCACGTGCTTGTACACGAACACTCCAACGGAACATTTTCACTTGGTATTCGAAAAAACTTTGAGGATAACGGCCTGTAAACAATATTGACCAAAAGGCAATAAAGGTTATGATGGCTGACCAAATTTGGCAAAACATCATTAAAAAAGCGTGTGGCAATGTAATGTAGATTACCCCAAAGAAGGAGCGTAAAAGCAATTCCGAACGGGAATAGCTTTCCTGATAAGTAATCGTTAATTTCATAGTTAATAGGTTTTAGATTGTGGTTAGCTAATAAAAGTAAACTAACAACATTTTAAACAAATAAGCAATTTTTGTCGATTAAATGTTATTAACAAAGCAAGGATATTTATCCTTTAGGTTCTGCGAGTTCCGATTCAAGAATTTTTCTCAAGTCATCAGCTGTTAAATGCTGCATCAATGAACCGTCTTTTGAAAAAGCTATTTCTCCGGTTTGTTCGGACACCGCTATAGCAAATGCATCAGTAACTTCCGTTATTCCAACAGCTGCGCGGTGACGCATTCCCAAATTGGAGGGAAATTCATTGTTTTCTGAAACAGGCAATACGCAACGTGCAGAATGTATAGTATTTCCAACAATAACAACAGCACCATCGTGCAGCGGACTATTCTTATAAAAAATACTCTCCAATAAGCGTAAGGATACTTTTGCATTTATTTTATCACCCGTATTGGAATAAAAACTCAAATCGGTTTTATTACTGATAACTATGATGGCGCCAGTTTTGGAGTCCGACATATTTTTACAGGCTTTTGCAATTGCATTGATATCCAATGATTCCGAAACTTTGGCTTCGAAACTCATTTTAAACCAATTTTTTGAAAAGTAATTTTTGTTTATAATTCCATTTGTACCTATAAGTAATAAAAATTTACGCAACTCCTGCTGAAAAACAATGATAAGGGCTATTACCCCTACTCCAATAAACTGACCTAAAATGGTGCTTAACAATTGCATATTCAATGCCTTTACCACCAACCAAAAAAAGTAAATTGACACTATTCCTATAAATATGTTTACTGCTGTAGTTCCTCTTACTATCTTATAGAGTTGGAAAAGCAAAACCGCAACCAACAATACATCAATGGCATCAATCCAGCGAAAACTCAAAAAATCAGGGAATATGGATAAGATCATTAG
>CAIMGI010000122.1 GCA_903840505.1 uncultured Bacteroidota bacterium | reverse complement strand
TTGTAACACCAACAATTGTAGGCTGGATTGATGTATTTACAAAAAAGGAATACTGTGAAATAATTCTTGACTCGATTCGGTTTTGTCAAAAAGAAAAGGGCTTAATTGTTCACGCTTGGTGTATTATGAGCAGTCATTTACATTTAATCGTGAGTAGTAAAGAAAATAAGTTACAAGATATAATGCGCGATTTTAAAACATTTACAAGTAAAAAAATTACTAAACAAATTGAGCAAGGTAATGATAGTCGAAAAGAATGGGTACTCGAAATATTCAAATCAGAAGCGAGTAAAATAAAAAGAGCATCTAATTACAAAGTATGGCAAGATGGCAACCATCCGATACAGTTAGACACCAATAAAATGCTAGACGATAGACTAAATTATCTTCATCAAAATCCTGTTGAGCAAGGTCTTGTTTATAATGATTATGATTACATTTATAGTTCGGCAAAGGATTATGCAAACGAAAAGGGGCTTTTAGAAATTGAATTGATTCAATGATGAAATATAATAGAAGGAATGTAAATATGGTCACGCACTACAAGTGCGCGCTAGTAGAGGTGTTTTTTTACTTGAACTATATTATGTAAATTTACAACAATGGGCAAAATAAAATATGTGGTTTTATTTTTATTAATTTGTGCGTCACTATGCAAGGCACAAATGTACAATGATACGCCTTTTAATAATGGTTTTAAGGAAGGTTTTAAAGAAGGGTATTGTTATCAAAATGCTTATTGCTTTCCTCCTTATCCTCCATATCCTCCATACCCAAAAATAGGAGTTGAAAGTTCCGAAAGTTATAAAGATGGTTACAATAATGGTTTTGAGGCCGGGAGAGCATCTAAGTTAAATGAAGAATCAAAAAGAAATGGAACTCAACAGAATTCTCCAAAAGGTTACCAGCCTACAATTACTAATCCTCAAAGCACCTTTGTCCCAATTCCTTGGGGGGCTTATATAGGAAGGGAAAACTCGAAATCTAAAGTGAAAGAGAAAGAACCTCGTTTTGTTATAACAGACAATAATATGTATACTAAAGGGAAAGATGATGGATTCAAATATTACAAAGGATATAAAAAACCTGCTATAGGTACAATAATTTTGACAACTTGCGCGACACCTTGTTGTGGTGTCATTCCGCTTTTTTCATTAGGTAATGAAGTAAATGTTAATGGGAAATATTCCGAAGAAATCCAACGTTTAATGCTAGACCCAAATTATATGCAAGGATTTAAAGATACTGCAAAAAAAAGAAAAATTGGGGTTATGTTAACATCCTATGGCGTTGGCTGTGTATTATTTACAGGAATTCTACTAGGTTTTACTTATGGTGGCAATTTAAGTAAATAATAAAAGGTTAATTTCGTTCGCTCTGCCTTTGGTTGGTGTTATCACCATTGGCAAGCAGCATTAAGCTAACAAAACATTTTCAAATTACATCCCCGTAAAGGTCAAAATCCAAAGCTGAAGTGATTTTCACATTTGCAAAATCGCCAATGCGTACATAATCGGTATCAGCTTTTACCAACACTTCATTGTCCACCTCAGGGCTATCAAATTCAGTACGGCCAATAAAATAATCGCCCTCCTTTTTATCAAACAATACTTTGTATGTATTGCCAATTTTATGTTGATTTAACTCGAAGGAAATTTCTTGCTGCACATCCATTACTGCCTGGCTACGCGCTTCTTTCACTTTTGCTGAAACATTGTCCTTGAGTAAATACGCGTGTGTATTTTCTTCGTGGGAATATCCAAAAATTCCCAATCTGTCAAAGCGCGTTTCTTCTACCCACTGAAGCATTTCTTGATGGTCTTTTTCAGTCTCGCCCGGATAACCTGCTATGAGGGTTGTTCTAATGGCTATGCCGGGAACTTTATCGCGTATTTGATTTACTAAATCAATGGTTTTTTGTTTGGTGGTTCCTCTTCTCATACTCTTCAACATATTGTCGCTTATATGCTGCAGCGGCATATCCAGGTAATTGCAAATATTACTTCGCTCCTTCATCACATCCAACACATCCATCGGGAAACCACTCGGAAAAGCATAATGCAAACGTATCCACTCAATCCCTTCAACATCCGAAAGGCTTTTTAATAAGTCCGCTAAATTTCTCTTTTTGTATAAATCCAAACCATAATAGGTTAAATCCTGTGCAATCAGCATTAACTCCTTTGTTCCGTTCTTCGCCAAGTGCTTTGCTTCCTTCACCAATTCTTCAATGGGTTTCGAAATATGTCCACCCCGCATCAATGGAATAGCACAAAAGGAACAAGGTCTATCACAACCTTCCGATATTTTAAAATAGGAATAATGGTGTGGAGTGGTTAACAGTCGCTCACCTACTAATTCGTGCTTGTAATCGGCCTTTAGCGTTTTTAGCAAACGGGGCAATTCACGTGTTCCAAAATAGCCATCCACAGTAGGGATTTCTCTTTCTAAATCGGGTCTATACCTTTCACTCAAACAACCGGTAACATATATTTTATCAACCAAACCTGCTTTTTTCGCATCGGCATAGCGCAAAATAGTATCTATGCTCTCTTGTTTCGCATTGTCTATAAAACCACAGGTGTTTATAATAACAATGCTTGCATCATCCTTTGTACTCTCGTGTTCAACCAAAAAATTATTTGCTTTAAGCTGTCCCATCAACACTTCACTGTCTACAATATTTTTAGAGCAGCCCAAGGTAACAACGTTTACTTTATTCTTTTTTAGCGTTTTTGTTTTCATAATTAGGGTGCAAAGATACCAAAAAGGAGCTTATTTCTCGAGCCTTTTAATACCTTCGATGGCTTTTGCGTAGCCGTAATTAATTTCGATAGCAGTTGTATAATCGGCTTTAGCTGCCTTTACATTGCCCAAGGTTTCATAACACAAGCCGCGCATATAAACAGCAGTATAGTATTTTTTGTCAGCTTCAAAAGCCTTGTCAAAATATTCAAGCGCTTTGTCGTACATCTTCAGGTATTCAAAATGTATATAGCCTAAATTGTAATTGGCATTTTTATTTGTGGGGTCAATTTGCAAAATAGCAGTATAGGCTTCAATGGCTCGGTTTAACTCTCCGTGATCTTGGTAAAACATACCCAAACTATAATATGCTTCAATACTTTTTGGATTTAAGAGTATGGCACTTTTAAAATATTCCACGGCAAGTGCATTGTGTTTTGCGGCCGCAATTATTCCCAACTGCATAAAAGCATCATAATAATCGGGATCTTGCTCCACCGTTGTTTCAAAACTGGAGATTGCTTTTGCTGTATCGCCCAACTCCTTAAAGTTCATTCCCTTAATGAAATAGGCTTTCGAATTATTTATGTCAATTTTAAGCACCTTATCGAGGTACTGAATGGAGGTTTTAAATTGCTTTACATACAAGTACAATTCAGCAAGTTTTAACAAGCCTTCCACATTTTTACTGTCGAGCAAAACACATTTTTCCAATGCAGCTTTTGCATAGCCCGAGCTGCCCATCACAAAATACACATCGGAAAGGGTTAAAAAATAATTTGCCTTGGTGCTGTCTAAGCTGATTGCCATTTGTATGTCTTTCAGTGCAGCTCCGGCATCCTTTGCATCGAAATAATATTTTGCACGTTCGTTATACAAATCGGCATTCTTTGGATTACTTTCAATTTTAGAATTCAATTCCAACAATGGTTTAGGAATATTAATACCTTCAACAACCTGTTTGTTTTCTTCCTTGGGTGGATTACCGCAAGAGAACATCAAAAAAGAAATAACAACAAATGTGTAAACGTATTTTGTCATAGGGTACAAAAATAAAAAGAGATGGGAGTTTTCCCATCTCTAATGTAATTATTTATTCAACACTTATGCTTTAGTACTTAGCGCTTCTCTTATCTTGCCTTCAATTTCATCGCACATTTCAGGATTGTCTAAAAACAATTGCTTAACTGCATCTCTACCCTGACCTAACTTTGTCTCACCATAACTGAACCAAGAACCGCTTTTCTTTACAATGTTATGCTCAACACCCAAGTCAACAATTTCGCCTACTTTCGAAACACCCAATCCGTACATAATATCAAACTCTGCTAATCTGAAAGGAGGTGCTACTTTGTTCTTCACTACTTTTACTCTTGTTCTGTTACCTACCACTTCATCTCCGTCTTTTATCTGACCAATTCTACGGATATCTAATCGTACTGAAGCATAAAACTTCAAGGCATTACCACCAGTAGTTGTTTCAGGGTTACCAAACATAATACCTATTTTTTCACGTAACTGATTAATGAAAATACAGCAACATCCTGTTTTATTAATTGTTCCGGTTAATTTACGCAATGCTTGCGACATTAATCGTGCTTGCAATCCCATTTTGCTGTCGCCCATTTCGCCCTCTATCTCCGCTTTTGGAGTTAAAGCAGCTACTGAGTCAATAACGATTATATCAATTGCTCCCGAACGAATAAGGTTTTCAGCAATTTCAAGTGCTTGTTCACCATTATCAGGTTGTGATATCAATAAATTTTGAACATCTACGCCTAATTTTTTTGCATAAAACTGATCGAATGCGTGTTCTGCATCGATAAAAGCTGCTGTACCACCAACCTTTTGTGCTTCTGCAATGGCGTGTAATGCAATGGTTGTTTTACCAGATGATTCCGGACCATATATCTCAATCACTCTTCCGCGTGGAAGTCCGCCTACACCCAATGCAACATCTAATCCCAGGGAACCTGTTGAAATTACTTCCAATTCTTCCACTGCTCTATCACCCAGTTTCATAATGGAACCCTTCCCGTAAGATTTTTCCAATTTATCAATAGTAAGCTGTAAGGCTTTTAATTTTTCTTTGTTTACTTCTTTCGCTGTGTCTTTTTCTGCTTTGCTCATTTTTTTCGTTGTTTATTGTTGTTGTATATATTAGTTTTCTAAAATTTGCTTGGTATGTTCCTTCGTTTTTACTGAAAGAATAATGTCTTCAATAATGCCTGTTTCGTCAATAATAAAGGTTGTTCGAACAATTCCATTAAAGTACCTTCCTAAAAAAAATTTGTTGCCCCACACATCGTAATCGCCAATTATTTTTTTATCCTCATCGGCAATCAAAGCAAAAGGAAGGTGGTACTTTGCCTTAAATTTTTGATGCGATTTTACACTGTCGGCACTTACACCAATTACTTCATACCCTCTTTTTTGCAACAATTCGTAATTATCTGTAAGGTTACACGATTGGTTGGTACAGCCCAGCGTATTGTCTTTAGGATAAAAATAAAGCACTACTTTTTTGCCTTTGTAATCCGCTAGGGATATCTTGTTCCCTTCATCGTCAATACCAATAAAAACAGGTGCTTTATCACCAATTTTTAATCGTGTAGAATGAAGTTTATTTTTTAAAATAGTAGAAATGGACATCGTTATACAAAGAAGCAAAAACTAGGTCAATTTAGCAAGACGAATTTATTAACAGAAGCCATCTTTTACTCATTAGCCTCACAAACAAAGAGAATGTAGCCAGTATGAATATTTTAGATACCCGATATAATTTGTACTTTTGGAATTCATTCAACTACATTCACCTTATGCTTTTTTTAGAAAATCCAGATAAAGACTGGTGCAAAACAAAACCGCCTAATTTACAGTATGATTTATTTTAGGGGGCTTACTTTATAAAAAACTCAAAACATAAAACTAACTAACTAATAATCAAATAAATTAGCATATATAAATTCTATTTTATACTATTATCGGACTACAATGAAATAAAGTTGTTAACTTTATAATGTTGTTAACATAATACTTTGTAACTTTGATTTCTTGTATGCTCTCCCTGTTTTTATGTGTACTAAATAATAGAATATATATTGTCAAGTAAGATTTTATTAGAAAAATAAAAATAAATTTAACATGAGAACCATTTCAAAAAAATCGATTTCTTCTATCCTTGCTACTCAAATGGTAGATGGAGCAACAAAAAAAGCAACAGAATTAGGACTAGGTATTGCAGTTACTATTGTGGATGAAAGCGGTATTTTAAAAGCATTTCAAAGAATGGACAATGCACCTCTAATTGCAATAGATGCTTCACGTAAAAAAGCGATAACTGCAATTGGATTTGGATTTCCTACGGGAGAAGCGTGGTACAATTTTATTAAAGATGATCCTATTTTACACGAAGGCGCTCACAACTTAACAGATTTTATTTTATTGGGTGGCGGATGCCCTATTTCGCTTGATGGAGAAATTATTGGCGCAATAGGCATTAGCGGAGGGCATTACAAACAAGACGAGCAATGCATGCAAGCAGCACTTGATATTTTATCGTAAAGGATAACTTATATAATGGATTCGAACAGAATTACTTCGATAGAAAAAATTACCGCGTTAGTAAAAACATTTACGAACTTAAATTCCTATGAGGCATTAATAGATACTATTAAAATAAATATAGATAATGTTGCTAAAAATGACAGCACAGGCCTGTATCTTTATGATGAAGATGAAAAAAAATTAAAATTATTTTATGCAAAAGGATTTAGCGCTCAAGAAAAAGAAGAAGCAGAAAATTCCGCAATGGATCGACATCCC
>CAIMGI010000121.1 GCA_903840505.1 uncultured Bacteroidota bacterium | reverse complement strand
CAGGTTATTACGATGCATACTATTCAAAAGGTCAAAAAGTAAGACGTATTATTAAAAATAAAACACTAGAAATACTCAGTAAGTACGATTTCGTATTATTGCCTTCGACTCCAAATAGTGCTTTTAAATTTGGTCAGAACGATGCCGACCCTATTGCAATGTATTTGGAGGATATTTTTACGGTTCAAGCAAATATTACAGGATTACCTGCTATTTCATTGCCTTTGGGTAAAAAAGCAGACGGTTTACCATTTGGTATTCAATTAATGGGCAAAGCCTTTGAGGAGTCGAGATTGCTTGCCTTTTCAAGCTACCTAATGAACAAAAGGTAGTTAATAAGTAAAATCCCCATTTTTAATATTTTATAGTTAATTTTAGTTCTTTGTAAAAGGAGGGATAACCTTTTTACTTTAATACCGTTTAATGTTGATATGAAGATGAAAAACCTTGCATTTGTAGTTGTATTGTTTGCTTTTATAGGTTTATCACCTGTTAAGGCACTCACTGAGAAAGATTCAACTTTTGTAATTATTAAGGACGATCCTATTGCGGCAATGCTCGATAGCTTAATGCTTTCGAAGTACTTTGAGAGCATCAATTTTTCTACCGATACCCAAAAATTAAACATTCATAAATATGCTTCGGATTATGTCCCTTATTTTGATGATTTAATATATGAAGCACGTATGGCGAAACTAAGTGCGAGGTCTCCTTTTAAATTGGATTACAATGACGCAGTTAGGGCTTATATTGATTTATATGCCAACCGAAAACGTGGAATTGTTTCCAGAATGTTGGGCTTGTCGCAAGTGTATTTTCCACTTTTCGAGCAAGCTTTGGATAGATACGATTTGCCTTTGGAACTTAAATATCTGTCAATTGTTGAATCGGCATTAAACCCCAATGCAGTTTCACGCTCGGGGGCAACCGGTTTGTGGCAATTTATGTATGGTACAGGTAAAATGTTTGGCTTAAATGTTACCTCATTTGTTGACGAAAGAAGAGATCCTATCAAAGAAACTGAAGCGGCTTGCAAGTATTTTACTTACCTCTATAAAATGTTTGGCGATTGGCAATTGGTATTGGCTGCTTATAATGGCGGACCAGGTACTGTAAATAAAGCCATTAGACGTTCAGGTGGAAAAAAAACATACTGGGAAATTCGCCCCTTTTTACCATTGGAAACACAAGGTTATGTTCCGGCTTTTATAGCGGTTAACTATATTATGAATCATACTGTTGAGCATAATTTATATCCTGTATCACCCAAACAAACTTATTTTCATACTGATACGGTTCGTACAAAGCAGGAAGTTTCTTTTGCTCAAATATCGGCTGTTATTGATATCCCTGTTGAGGATATTCAGTACTTGAATCCTATGTACAAAAAGGGAATTATTCCATTTACAGGTGAAATAAATTATGTGTCTTTGCCAACCAATAAAGTAGGGGCATTTTTAAACAACGAAAAAACCATTTACGCTTATGGCGGTGCAGTAGTTGATTCCTTGAATACACAAATTAATTGTTATCGACCGGTACAAAAAAATCACAAAGTGCGTAGTGGCGAAACACTTAGTTCTATTTCACGCAAGTATGCTTGTTCTGTTGCTGAGTTAAAGGAATGGAATAATTTAAAATCGAAAACAGTAAAACCAGGTAAAATGTTGGTGGTGTATGTGAAACCGAATAACCCAAACACGGCTTTGGTTGCTGAAAAGAGCAAACCTATTGCCAATGAAAAGCCAATTGTACTAGCCGATTCTCCGATTGTTTCGGCAGAAAATGATGGAAAGAGTACAGCAGCTGTTTTATCAAAAGCCGATGCTAAAAAGAATCCATCCAAAGAAACTTCTAATGGTAGTACAAAAATTGTTTACCACACAGTTCAGGCAGGTGATTCTCTATGGATAATTGCCAACAAATACAAAGGCGTTACGGTTGCCGACTTAAAAAAGTGGAACAATATGAAGAATACCAATCTTCACATTGGCCAAAAAATAAAAGTGGCTGTACCGGCTTAGGTTTTCTTTATCTCCTTTTGCAACAAATGCAAAGCTGTTAATGCTGCTCGTTGAATAGTTCCAAGGCGATTATCACCGAATAAATATTTTTCAGAAACTATCCCTGTTGGTGTTGCTATGGCTATCCAAACAGTACCAATTGGTTTTTCAATACTTCCTCCGGTCGGACCTGCAATACCGGATGTTGCAATTGCATAATCGGTTTTGAATTTTTCTTTTACACCTTTTGCCATTTGTTCAACTACTTCACGGCTAACAGCACCATATTGTTGCAAATCAGCCGTACTTACATTTAATTCCATTGTTTTTATTTCGTTGGAATAGGCTATTACCGAGCCTTTATAATACTCGGAGCAGCCAGCTACTTTTGTTATTAGGTGCGCAATATAGCCACCTGTGCAACTTTCGGCAGTAGCCAGGCTTTGCTTTTTTTCAAGTAGTAAATTGCCAATAACACCTTCAAGTGTATCGGTCTCGAATCCAAAAATGTATTCTTTGATAATGCTTTGTAGTGAAGCTGCTTGTTTACTTACTTCATCTTCTAATGCCTTTTCGTTTTCTCCACTTGCCGAAATACGCAATCTTACCATACTTAATGAGGGTAAATAAGCTAATTTCATATTGCTTGGAAGTGCTTCTTCCCATTCACTTATCATATCGGCCAAATACGATTCGCCAATGCCTTGTGTGAGTATTGTGCGGTGAATAATTGTAGGTGTTGTAAAATGCGATTTGATTTTATCCAACAAAACATTTTCCATCATTCCCTTCATTTCATAAGGAACACCGGGCATCGAAATAAATACTTTCCCATTCCTTTCGAACCACATTCCTGCTGCCGTACCTAATTTATTTTCAATAGGGATACAATTTGCAGGCACTTCGGCTTGGTGTCGGTTTGTTTCACTTACCGTTTTTCCCCTCAGTGAAAATATTTTTTCTAGGTTGTTGTACACCTCTTGGTTAAATACCAATTTTGTATTAAAGTACTCGCATAAAGTATGTTTGGTAATATCGTCTTTGGTTGGACCAAGTCCACCTGTTATAAGTATAAGTGATGCACGTTCTTCGGCTTCCTTTAGTGCTTTTAGAATATGTTCCTTGTTATCCGAAATAGACGATATTTGTTTTACTTTAACACCAATTTGATTCAGTTGTTGAGCTATCCAAGCAGAATTGGTATCAACAATTTGCCCGATCAGTATTTCATCGCCAATGGTAATTATTTCTGCAAGCATATTTTTGTTTAGGGTACAAATGTAAAAATCGCACCCCAATAAAGGAATGCGATTTTTAACAGAATATCAACTGAATATTATTTTGTAGAGGTACTGTCAGTAGCAGGAACATTCTCTACTGTTTCAGTAGCAATAGTCTCTGCAGGCATTGATTCACTAACTTGTTTCAATTGTGCCAATCCTTTTTCAAAATCAGGACCAAGCATTTTATCCATTGCTAGTCCAAAAAATTTACCAATCGGATTCATTCCCATATCCATGTCCATATACCAGTTAACTTTTACACCGGCACCTTCGGTTGAGAATGTAAAACCGCCTTTTGAAATACCTTGGTCGGCAAATTCAAGATCGGTATTGATTAATTCATTCGCTTTACTTTCTGTAATAGTTAATTTACCGTGACCCACATTTTTGTTTTCACTTTTCCAGCTATATCCCGAGCCACTTCCTCTTTCCGGACCAAAATATTCTTTTGTCATATTTGGATCCATTTGATTCCAAACAGCCCATTTGTCCCAATTTTTAAGGTTGTTAATTTGTTCAAAGACAACTTCAGAAGGTGCATTGATTACCAGTGAACGTTCTACTTTAACATTGGATGGAAGGAATAAAGAAATAACGCATACAAGTACTATGATTACAAGTAATACGAGACCGATTTTTTTTAATATTTTCATTGGCTAGGTTTAATTGGTTTTAAATGTAAAAATATAAAAAAAACGAATAGGGATCTACAGTCAAAATATCTTTGGTTACCTTTGCGTTTCAATAATAAAAGTGGCAAACAAAAAAATATATTTTGCATCCGATTTCCATTTGGGTGTTCCTGATCATAAAACAAGTCTTGTTCGCGAAAAGCGAGTGGTGGCTTGGTTAGACAGTATTAAGCACGATGCTTCTGACATTTATTTGGTTGGCGATGTATTCGATTTTTGGTTTGAATATAAAAGCACTGTTCCAAAAGGTTTTGTAAGGCTATTAGGAAAGTTGGCTGAGTTAAGTGATTCAGGAATAATCATTCATTTCTTTACAGGCAATCACGATATGTGGGCTTTTGATTATTTAACAGAAGAAATAGGGGCAAAGATGTATCGTGAACCAATAGAAATTGACTTGAATGGAAAAAAATTGATGATTGGTCACGGTGACGGTCTTGGTCCTGCCGACCACGGTTATAAATTTATTAAAAAGGTTTTTGCAAATAAACTGTGTCAATGGTTGTTTGCTCGTTTGCATCCCAATTTATCTTTTGGTGTAGCCCATTATTTTTCTAAAAAGAGCAGAATAGCAACCGGTACAAGCGATGAAAAATTTTTAGGCAATGAGAAAGAATGGCTAGTGATATACTGTAAAGAGGTTTTACAGAAAAGACATATTGATTATTTTATTTTCGGCCACAGGCATTTACCCTTGGATATTCAGTTAAAGGATAACAGCCGCTATATCAATCTTGGTGAATGGATACATTACAATACCTATGGGGTATTTGATGGGGAGAAGCTAGAGTTGAAAAAGTTTGAAGGGGTTTAGTTTTAATTATTTCTTAAAAGTCACAATCCCCTCACTCAACCACCTAGCAAATACCTTCTCATCCAATTCGGTTCCTTTTGTTCCATTTGTGATGGTTTTCTCATTGCTATCTAACAATACATATAAGGGTTGAGAACTTGAGTTGTATTTGGTAGTTTGCAAATAAGCCCATTTATCGCCAATACTGGTTAGTGTTCTGTTTTTGCCGTACCAAAAAACTTCTTTTTGTTCGCTTTGTGGCAAGTCTACTTTACTGTCGACATACAAAGAAACAATCACCACATCGTTTTGCAATAATTTCAATACCTCTGGTTTTACCCACACGTGCGATTCCATTAAACGGCAGTTTACACATGCCAATCCTGTGAAATCAACAAACAAGGGTTTATTTACCATTTGGGCATATTTCAAGGCACTTTCATAATCGTCTTTGAATATTCTCAATCCTTCCGGACCGCTAATTCTTTTATTTTCCAAAGCAGTCAATTCCGGGTTGACTGAATTTTCAACCTCTGTTTTGTTTTGTGCATTTCTTGAACCACCAAATCCATCAGGCGATTCAGCATAATGTGGAGGAGGAGGAAAGGATGAAATCAATTTTAAGGGTGCTCCCCACATTCCGGGAATCAAATAAATGGTAAAGGCTAAAAAGAAGGTTGCCCAAATAATTCTACCGATTGATAAATGCGATTTGTTATCATCGTGTGACGTTCTGAATACACCTATCAGGTAAAGGAAAAGCATTGCGAATATTCCTATCCATAATGCAATAAATACTTCGCGGGTAATAAATCCCCATTCGTTTACATTGTCGGCATTCGCTAAAAATTTTACTGCCAATGCTAATTCTAAAAATGCAACAGTTACTTTAAAGGTAGTCATCCATCCACCCGATTTTGGCAATGTGCCCAACCAAGAAGGGAAAAAGGCAAATAGCATAAATGGCAGCGCAATTCCTGCTCCGAAGCCTGTAAAACCCATTAAAGGGCATAGATAACTATCGCCACTGGCAACTGCTGTTAACAGACTTCCCATAAAACCAACCGTACAAGAAAACGAAACAATAACCAGCGTTAATGCCATAAAGAAAATGCCAATAGCGCCTCCTTTGTCTGATTTTGCATCTATTTTATTTGCCCACGAACTGGGTAAAGTAATTTCAAATAGTCCGAAAAACGAAAGCGCAAAAACAACAAACAAGGCAAAGAAAAATAAGTTAAGCCAAGTATTGGTTGCAATGTTGCTTAAGGCTGTGGGACCAAACAGCACGGTTATTCCCATTGTGAGCACCACAAAAATGAGGATGATGAAGAAACCATAAAGCAACGCATTCTTGATGCCCGAAATTTTTGTTTTGCTTTGTTTCAAAAAGAAGGAAACAGTGAGTGGAATTAAGCTGTAAATACAAGGCATTAACACGGCACCCAATCCGAATAGCAATCCAATTAAGAGTGTTTTCCAAGGATTACAATCTTCCGAAGCAATTGCTATCACAGCAGTTTTTGTCTCAGGTAGTGTTGTTTCATTTGTTGGAACAACAGAGTCTGTTTTTTCTTCTAATTCAGTGTTTTTCTCAGCCTCATTAACTTTTGATTTTGTAGCTGTATCTGTTAAAATTTTAGCAGGAACAGTTTTTACTTCAATGTCTTTTTTTTTTGCGGTACAGTCCGCGCTTCCTGTTAAATCAAAAGAAAAATCATCCGATGGCGGGAAAATACACATTTCATCTGTGCAGGCTTGAAAATCTTGTTTTCCTATTATTTTAAAAGAGTTCTCTGTTAAAATTTTTATGCGTTGCGTAAATGTGGCAGTGTTTTTATGGTAGGCAATGTTTACCTTAAATATTACATCAAATTCTTTGATGGGAGCACTTTCTTTCATCTCTCCAACAAGTTCAAAATTGCTGCTTTTATCCAGTGAAATCACGGTTGGATTCGGTGCACCCTTTTCCGGTTTTGCAATTGAGTATACGTGCCAAGGCTCATCAATTGTGGCAGAAAAAACAAGGTCATATTCACAATTACTTATTTTTTTTGTGGAGTATTTCCAATGCACTGGATTCTTTTGAGCAAATAATGCACTTGTGAAAAAGATTAGAATGAAGCCTATGAGGTACTGTTTTTTCATCGAGGTTTTAATTAGTTTTTTCAATACATAACGTATTTCCTATTGTCAATATTGAGTTTCAATGCCGAAGTGTTTATTTTTTTTACCGCAGCAATTGGGAAATGAAGCACAGCGCTGGTTATTTTTTTGCAATGTTCGTTTATTTCAACTTGTTCCAAATACAATATCATCATTGGAGGTGATGCGTAAGTAATTCCTCCATTGGTAACTAAATTAAAAACAGGTGTTTTGCAACCACCCAAATATTTAATAAATAGAGTTAGGGTGTCATTTTTTAGTGATAAACTATCAAGATTGTATTTTGGTTGTTGTAATTTTTTTGAGTACTTGTCTATTACCAATTGTCCCTGAACACTTTTTGTTTGTTGGGCTTTGCTTATAGTAGAGCCAAAGCAAAAAGTGAGTATTAAAAGTAGGTTTAAATTCTTCATAAAATGTTCCACCAAGGTACAAAAATCTATTTAATCCTATTTGAAGATAACAATACAAATAATTTTAACTTTGTGCCATAGTACAGTTTATTATGAACAGACCTATACGAGTTTTAATAGCAAAAGTTGGCTTAGATGGTCACGATCGCGGAGCAAAAGTGATTGCTTCTTTTTTGCGTGATGCAGGAATGGAAGTTATTTATACAGGTTTACGCCAAACCCCTGAAATGGTTGTGAATGCAGCAATGCAGGAAGATGTAGATGTAATAGGTATAAGTATTCTTTCAGGTGCACACAATACTGTTTTTCCTAAAATAGTTACACTGATGAACGAAAAAGGATTGAATGATGTGTTGCTTACAGGTGGGGGAATTATACCAGAAAAGGATATGGAAAAATTACAACAATTGGGTGTGGGGAAATTATTTGCTCCAGGTACTGATACGTCTGTAATTATTGATTATATAAGCAATTGGGTAAAAGAATACCGTAATTTTTAACGTATTTAAAATTAATTTTTATGTCTTTTCAAAATATTCTAGAGCATACTGAAAAAGGGATACTTAATCTTACCATTAATCGCCCCGACAAACTGAATGCACTGAATAAACTAACCATTCAGGAGCTTAGTACTGCCTTGGATAAAGCAGCAAGCGACACAAATGTTAAAGTAATAATACTTACCGGTGCGGGCGAAAAGGCTTTTGTTGCAGGGGCAGATATTTCGGAATTTGCCCACTTTACAACAGATCAAGGTGCATTATTGGCTTCAGAGGGACAAATATTATTGTTTAATAGGATTCAGAATTATTCAAAGCCCATCATTGCGGCAGTGAATGGTTTTGCATTAGGTGGAGGATTAGAATTGGCAATGGCTTGCCATATGCGTGTTGCAAGCGATACTGCTAAAATGGGTTTGCCCGAAGTTTCATTGGGTGTAATACCCGGTTATGGCGGTACACAGCGTTTGGCACAATTGGTTGGGAAAGGGAAAGCATTTGAAATGATTATGACTGCCGATATGATTACGGCTGAAGATGCCTTTCAGTGGGGACTTGTAAATTACGTTACCACGGCAGAAGGACTTTTAAAAAAGTGTGTCGAGATAGCCGAGAAAATAATTAAACGTGCATCACCAAGTGCAATTGCTTCGGCAATACGGGCTGTAAATGCCGGTTTTGATTCCGATAAAAATGGTTTTGATGTTGAAATAAGTGAATTTGGAAAATGTTTTGGTACTGATGATTTTAAAGAAGGAACAGGTGCTTTTATTGAAAAGAGGAAACCCATTTTTGTAGGTAAATAATAATTACATACCCTTGAAATACACCCCGCAGTAATTTGAATCCGCTAAAAAAACTTTTAGGGCAAACAGCTGTTTACGGATTGAGTACCATCGTAGGAAGGTTTTTAAACTACTTGTTGGTTCCTTTATACACCTATCGTTTTAGCACCGCTGAGTATGGAGTTGTAACGGAGTTATTTGCCTACGTTACTTTCCTTTCTGTTTTTCTTACTTACGGAATGGAGACGGCTTTTTTTCGCTTTTCCGAAAAGAGGGAAGATAAAGATACTGTGTATTCAACATCCTTAATTTCATTAACTGTAAGCAGTGTTTTATTTCTTATTGTTGGTTATTTATTATCCGGTAAAATAGCACACCTCATTGAATACTACAGGCACCCTGAATATGTTAAATGGTTTGTGTTCATAATTGCTTTCGATACATTAACAGCCATCCCTTTTGCGCGTTTACGACAACAGAATAATGCTAAGCGCTTTGCCTTTATTAAATTGGTGAACATCGGAATTAACATCGGTTTGAATTTGTTTTTTATTCTTGTTTGTCCACGCATATTTGGCAAGGAAGCAAACTTAATTTATAACCCGTCAATTGGAGTAGGTTATATTTTTATTTCTCTGCTAATTGCAAGTTTTATTACAGCTTTGATGTTACTTCCAAATGTTCTAAAAATTAAATGGACTTTTAATAAAACACTCTTTAAAGAAATGATGGTGTATGCTCTTCCATTATTGGTAGCAGGTTTGGCAGGTATGGTAAATGAAACCTTCGACAGGATATTGCTCAAATATTTTTTACCCGATAATGTAAACAAGCTTTCACAGATTGGGATTTATGGCGCTTGTTATAAGATAGCCGTTATAATGACCATTTTTATTCAAACCTTCAGATATGCTGCAGAACCTTTTTTCTTTTCACACGCAAAAAAGGACAATGCAAAATCAACCTATGCCAATGTAATGAAATACTTTGTGATAGTATGCTCCTTTATTTTTTTGGCAACAATGTTAAATATGGATATCGTTAAAGGTTTTGTTGGTCCTGATTATCGAGAGGGTTTGCATATAGCTCCTATATTATTGCTTGCCAATTTATTTTTGGGTGTATTTATGAATTTGTCTATTTGGTACAAGTTAAGCGGAAACACAGGCTACGGTGCTTTACTCACCATTATTGGTGCAATTATTACCATTGTATTGAATATATGGTGGATACCTATTTTTGGATACACAGGTGCTGCTTGGGCAACCTTGGTGTGTTACTTTTTAATCACTGTATTGTCGTATATAATCGGACAAAAAAAATACCCTATAAATTATGACTTAAAAAGTATGTTTTTGTATTTGAGTTTAGCACTTGCCTTGTATTTTGGAAGCAAGTTAATGAATATTGAAAAGGAAGGATTACGATTGGTGTTGAATAACTTATTAATAGTGGTTTTTATCATAATTGCCATTGTATCTGAAAAAAATAAATTTTTAAAAATTAGCAATGAAAATTAACATCGTCAACAAATCAAACAATGAATTGCCTGATTATGCTACCATAGCATCAGCAGGAATGGACTTACGTGCCTATATTGAACATTCTTTTGTTCTTAAACCAATGGAACGAAAACTTGTTCCCACTGGTTTGTTTATTGAATTGCCCATTGGCTACGAGGCTCAAATAAGACCAAGAAGTGGTATGGCTTTTAAGAATGGGGTAACAGTACTAAACTCTCCAGGCACTATTGATGCTGATTATAGAGGTGAGATAAAGGTATTACTTATCAATTCTTCTAACAGTGATTTTATTGTACACACAGGAGAGCGGATTGCTCAAATGGTTATTGCGAAGCACGAAAGGGTAGAGTGGGAATTAACAAAAGAGTTGAATCAAACAGATAGGGGTGAGGGCGGCTTCGGTCACACAGGAGTTAAATAAATAGTAAAATATGACAAATGTTATATTTCGTATACTAAACTACTGTACCTTTGTAAAAAATTAAATACCATGAAAAAATATCTTTTACTTCTTGTTCTTCCTTTCTTAATTTCTTGCGGTGGCGAAAATGAAAAGGAAGCCAACCCTTTGGCCGATAGTTTAGAAGCCGTAAATAGTGGTTTACAAGGAACCGTAATCAAACAAGATTCTTCCATACAATCGTTTATAAAGTCGTTTAATGATATTCAGGATAACTTGGAGGAAATTAAATCGAAAGAAAAAATTATCGCTGTTTCTACTAAGGATGGTGAAGTAAAAAGTAAAGAAAGTCAAATTCTAGAAGACATTCAAGCGATATATGATTTGATGGCTAAAAACAAACAAAGATTAGCTTCAATGAGCAATAAACTTAAAAAATCGAAAGGTGACAATGAGGAATTGCAGCGTATGATTACCCGTTTAACTATGCAGTTGGAAGATAAAGATGTGCAAATAAATAACTTGAAAACAGAGTTGGATAAATTGAACATTGAATTAAGCGATTTGAATACAAATTACACAATTGCGGTAGAAGAAAGTACACAAAAAACAGAAGAGTTAAATACCGCTTTTTATGCTTTTGGTACTTCAAAAGAATTGGTAAAACAAGGAGTATTGACAAAAGAGGGTGGATTTATAGGCATAGGCAAAGCGGCTAAATTGAAAGACGATTTTAATAAAAGTTATTTTACCAAAGTGGACATTACAAAGGTTTTATCCATCTCTATATTGGCTAAAAAAGCGAAGTTAATTACTTCTCATCCTGCAAGCAGTTACAAGTTTGTTGGTGAAGGAAAGGTTGATAAACTAGAAATTACCGATTCCAAAGAGTTTTGGAGTGTATCCAAGTACTTGGTAATAGTTGTTGAGTAATTTGTAAGTTGCTGTTATTTATGCAGATACGGTATTCGTGTCTGGCTCCAAGCGACTAAAAATTGGTAGATTACTATTTTTTTGCTACATTCGCAGCCCCAAAAAGTTTGGGTTATGCTTATTAGCATATTATTAACAAACAAAAATAAACAAAATGCCTGTAAAGATTAGATTACAAAGACATGGAAAAAAAGCAAACGCTTATTTCCACATTGTAATTGCGGATGGTCGTGCACCTCGAGATGGTAAGTTCATTGAGAAAATAGGTACGTACAACCCAACTACAAACCCGGCTTCAATTACGATTGATACCGACAAAGCACTAGATTGGCTTCAAAAAGGAGCACAGCCTACTGATACCTGCAAAGCTATCCTTTCATACAAAGGAGTGATGTACAAAAATCACTTAGCAAAAGGTATTACAAAAGGTGCTTTAACACAAGCTGCTGCCGATGCAAAATTCGACAAGTGGATTGCTGAGAAAGAAGCGAAAGTGAGCAGCAAAACATCAGGATTAGCTAACAAAAAGCAAGACGAGAACAAAAAGCGTTTAGCTGCTGAAACAGCTGTTAAAAATGCAAAAGCTGAGAAAATAGCCGCAAAAGCTGTTCCTCCTGCTGATGAAGTTGCAGCACCAGTAGTTGAAGAAGTAGCTGCTCCCGCAACGGATGCACCTGCTGCTGAAGCCGCTGCAGAATAAGGTTAATAGATGAAACATTAATTTATAGAAACATAAAAAGCCCTGCTTATAGCGGGGCTTTTTATTTAAAAGGAATTAGCAAAGGATGAATATAGAAGATTATTTTGTATTGGGCTATATTGCCAAAACCATTGGTTTAAAAGGTGAAATTGGTGTTAAAATACAAAAGGGAGAACCTATTCCTACATCGGTTTTAATACTTAAAATTAACAATCAATTACAATCTTTTCCAATAATCAAAACAACTCCACGCTCAAATGGAATAACAGCCATTCAATTAAAAGACGTAAAAACCATTGAACAAGCTGAAGGCTTGATAGGAACTGAAGTTTACCACCCCTTTGATAAATCATTGCCCGAAACAACAGGAACCGATTTTTATACTGCTCAAGTCAAGGGCTACACCTTGCACGATTCTGTATACGGTGAATTAGGCAGTATTGAAGATGTATTGCAATTTCCTCAACAACGTATTTTTCAAGTTAAAAAGGGATTTAAGGAGATACTTATACCTGCTGTTGCTGATTTTATTATTAAAATAGACCATACCAATCGTGCTGTATTTGTTAAAACTCCCGAAGGTTTGGTAGATTTATACCTCGGCACCAATTCCCAAGAAGAGGAATAGGGAATTTTTCAATTTTTACTATCTTTAGTTATTATTTGCTAAAGCGTATGTCCAGTCAAGTTTTTGAATTTAAGGAGTTTACCATTAAACAAGACCAGTGTGCAATGAAAGTTGGCACCGATGCTGTATTGTTGGGGGCTTGGGTAAATTGCAAAGATGCAACATCCATACTTGATATTGGTACAGGCACAGGGGTAATAGCATTAATGCTCGCACAAAAGAGCAGCGCAACCATTGATGCCATAGAAATTGATGAGGCATCGCACATACAAGCAACCGAAAATTGTTTAGCAAGTAAATGGGCAAACAGAATAAAAATTTACCATACATCTTTACAGGGCTTTGCCGGTTCTATCAATCTGAAATACGATTTAATCGTGAGTAACCCGCCTTATTTTATTGATTCATCTAAGGCAATAGGTTCGGAAAGAACAAAAGCAAGGCATACTGATATGTTGCCTTTCGATCAGCTGATAAGCAGTGCAGTAAAATTGCTTTCAGAAAAAGGGGTTTTATGTGTTATTCTTCCTCTAAAAGAAAGTGAATTGTTTCGAGAGTTGGCCGAGGCAAAAAATTTACACCTATCAAAACTTACGCGTGTTAAAACAACTGCCGATAAGCCCGAAAAGCGCTTGTTAATGCAGTTTGAAAAAAATCGAAAAAGCTTTTCCGAAGATTTTATTATTATCGAAAAGGACGAACGCCATTCCTATACCGATGATTACAAGGAGCTGACAAAGGACTATTATTTAGCATTTTAGGATATTCTAAACCTCCCAATCTTTCCCCGTTCTATACACAGTACCTTTAAAATAACCTACTTTTTTGTTTGCCTGGTTATGAATGTTTATTGTGTAAATGCCTATTTTGTTTGAGAGGGATACTTCTTCGGCAACAGCGGTGATTACATCTCCTTCTTTGCACGATTCAATATGCGAAATAGATGTTTCAATGGAAACACTCATTTTGCCGTAGGAGTTGGAAGCAAATGCCAAGGCGCTGTCTGCTAGGGAATAGGTTATGCCTCCGTGTGCAATCGCAAAACCGTTTAACATCTCTTTTGTAATGGTCATACGCAATATGCACTTGCCTTCTTTCACTAACAATCGCTCAATTCCTAACCATTTGCTAAATGCATCGTTGTCATACATTTTATTCACTACTTTTTGAGCCAATGTTATATTTTCCATATCCGTAAGTTTGAATTATATTTGTAGGTATTGTTTTAAAAATCTAAAGTACCAAAAATGGCGAATACTTTTATTCTTTTTTCCGTAGAAAATGCTGTGGCTCGAATAACCCTTAATCGACCAGAAAAATTCAATAGTTTTAATCGCGAAATGGCTTTGCAATTGCAAGATGCATTGGACAAAGCCGCTGTAGATAAAAATGTAAGGGCCATCTATATAACTGCCGAGGGTAAGGCTTTTTGTGCCGGTCAGGATTTAAGTGAAGCGGTTGACCCCAGTGGTCCCGGACTTGAAAAAATAGTGACGGAACATTACAATCCCATCATTCAAAAATTGCGTAGCATCGAAAAGCCCATTGTATGTGGAGTAAACGGTGTTGCTGCAGGAGCAGGTGCAAATATTGTACTGGCTTGTGATATAGTTATAGCCGCTGCCTCGGCTGCATTTATTCAGGCATTCAGTAAAATTGGTTTGATTCCCGATAGTGCCGGAACCTTCTTTTTACCTCGCTTAATTGGTTTCGGAAAAGCATCGGCATTGATGATGTTGGGAGATAAAATAATGGCTGCTGATGCAGAAAAAATGGGAATGATATACAAAGTAGCAGAAGATGCTAACCTCCAAACAGAAGCTATGGCTGTAGCTACGACATTGGCTCAAATGCCAACCATCGGAATTGGTTTAACAAAACGATTATTAAATCAATCAATGAACAATACTTTAGAAGAACAATTAATGTTGGAAGCGAAAATTCAGGTACTTGCTGCTACAAGCAATGATCACAAAGAAGGAATAATGGCATTTTTAGAAAAAAGGAAAGCGAATTTTCAGGGAAATTGAAATTAGTTGTTGGTTGTTAGTTGATGGTTGTTAGGGGTAAATAGATGTAAATATGAATTACAAAGTATACAATGATTTAGATGTATGGAAGGTAAGTAGAGAACTTGTGAAGAGTATTTACGATGTAACAAAGGAGTTTCCGAAAGAAGAGCAATATGGATTAATAAATCAAATTAGGAGGTGCGCTGTTTCAATTCCTTCGAATATAGCAGAAGGTTGCGGAAGAAATCACACAAAGGATTCGATACAGTTCTTCTATATAAGCAGAGGCTCCATATTTGAATTGGAAACACAATTGTATTTAGCTTTTGATCAGAAATATATTAATGAATTAATGTTGAATTTGCTTATTGAAAAATGTACCACTTGCAAAAAACTTTTAAATGGATTCATAAATTATTACCAAACATTAAAGTAAACTATCAACCAATCACCAACAACTAACAACCATCAACTAACAACCAAAAATGCCAACAACCAACAACCAACAACTAACAACCAGCATAGGAATAATAGGCGCGGGAGCTATGGGCGCAGGAATAGCGCAGGTAGCAGCAACGGCAGGACATACTGTTTTAGTCTACGATACAAACCAAACTGCACTCGATAAAGCAAAAGTTAGTTTAGAGTCTACCCTTAAAAAGTTAGTAGAAAAACAAAAATTAACAGAAGAAAATGCAAAAGGTATTTCTACACGAACACAATTTAGTAGCAACCTAAACGACTTCAAAAACTGTACTGCAATTATTGAAGCCATTGTTGAAAATTTAGAGGTAAAACAAAAATTGTTTGTTGAACTTGAAAGTATGGTTTCGGCTGATTGTATATTGGCTTCCAATACTTCCTCTTTATCAATTGCATCGATAGCGTCTGCTTGTAAAAAATCAGATAGGGTAATAGGGATTCACTTCTTTAATCCGGCACCCATAATGCCTTTGGTGGAAATAATTCCCGCTATAACTACCGGTGAAATCATAACACAATCTGCAAAAAAATTAATTGATGCTTGGGGTAAAACAACAGTACTTACAAAAGATACTCCGGGCTTTATTGTGAATAGGGTCGCTCGTTCTTATTATGGTGAATCGATACGGATTTACGAAGAAGGAATGGCTGATTTTGCTACAATCGATTGGGCGTTAAAAACTTATGGTGGATTTAAAATGGGTCCTTTTGAATTAATGGATTTTATAGGCAACGATATTAATTTTAAAGTAACGGAAAGTGTGTGGGAACAATTCTTTTATGAACCTCGCTTCAAACCCTCTTTAACTCAAAAGCGTTTATACGAAGCTAAATTATTTGGACGTAAGTCTGGAAGAGGTTATTATAATTATGCCGAAAATGCAGTGATGCCAAATCCTACACAAGATGAGGTGTTGGGTAAATCTATTTTTAATCGTGTAATTGCAATGCTCATTAACGAAGCGGTCGATTCTTTGTATTTGCAATTGGCAAGTGTTCAAGATATCGATTTAGCTATGACCAAAGGTGTAAATTATCCAAAGGGTTTATTGAAATGGGCAGATGAATTAGGATTAGCTACTGTATTAACAACACTCGAAAATTTATATGCTGAATACGGTGAAGACCGTTATCGTCCTTGTGTATTGCTGAAGCGAATGGTGAAAGAAAAAAAGTCCTTTTACAATTAATGAATGAGGTCTATAAAGCATATTATAAATCACCAATGGGTGGAATTGAAATATGTGCAAGTGAGAAAGGATTGCTATCTGTGTCTTTCATTGATAAAGAAGAATCTAAATCGAAAAAAAACACCATATTGAGTAAGTGTATTGTGCAGTTAAAGGAATATTTTTCAGGTAATCGAAAGGAATTCGACATTCCTCTCGATATGCTTGGTACTGAATTTCAAAAGCAGGTCTGGTGTGAATTGCAAAACATTCCCTTTGGTAAAACTGTTTCGTATTTAGACATTGCAAAAAAAGTGGGCGATAAAAATTCAACGCGTGCGGTTGGAAATGCAAATGGTAAAAACCCTGTTGCCATTATTATTCCTTGCCATAGGGTAATTGGTATGAGCGGGAAATTAGTGGGTTATGCAGGTGGTATTGAACGAAAACGTTGGTTGCTGAATTTTGAAAACAACATCACAAGTCCTAATTTGTTTAATTAGAAAGTACATAATATGAGTAAAGAAAAATTTATTTCCGAAATACAAAGCGGTTACACCTTCTCCGATGATAGTATTGTTTTCGGTACTGCTGTTTTTGATAAACAAGCTATTTCGGGAACACAAGTAAAGATACCCTTAGCGACCCTTAACCGCCACGGTTTAGTAGCAGGTGCTACAGGTACAGGCAAAACAAAAAGTCTGCAATACTTTGCGGAGCAATTGTCAAAAAAAGGAGTTGGAGTTTTGATGATGGATGTAAAGGGAGATGTGAGTGGAATGGCAAAGCCGGGTACCACCAATCCTAAAATTACCGACAGGCATAAGCAGATAGGAACAGAGTGGATACCTGCACAATTTCCTGTTGAATTACTTACCATATCAAATGAAAAAGGGGCTAAGATGCGAGCTACCATTTCAGAATTCGGACCGGTACTGTTTTCTAAAATGCTTGAATTAAATGATAATCAGTCGGGAGTAGTATCATTGTTATTCAAATACTGCGATGATAAAAATTTACCCTTACTTGATATCAAAGATTTTAGAAAAGTATTACAACATTTAACAGGCGAAGGAAAAGCAGAAATAAAGGACTATGGCACAATCAGCACCCAGTCGGCAGGAGTTATAATGCGCAAGTTGATTGAGTTAGAAGAGCAAGGTGCCGATCAATTTTTTGGTGAAACATCTTTTGATGTAGAAGATTTGTTGCGAAAAGACGATAAAGGATGGGGTTATATCAATGTATTGCGCTTATGTGATATACAAAGTAAGCCTAAATTGTTCTCTACTTTTATGCTTTGTTTATTGGCTGAGATTTATGCTAAATTTCCAGAATCGGGTGACAAGGCAGCACCTAAATTGGTTATTTTTATTGATGAGGCACACTTGATATTCAATGAAGCATCAAAAGCATTGCTTGAGCAAATTGAAACCATCATCAAACTTATTCGCTCAAAAGGAGTGGGTATTTATTTTTGCACACAGTCGCCCAACGACATACCTGAATCGGTATTAGGCCAATTGGGATTAAAAATACAACACGCGCTGCGTGCCTTTACAGCAAAGGATAGAAAGGCTATTAATTTGGTGGCGCAGAATTATCCGATAACGGAAAATTATAAAGTGGAAACTTTGCTCACTGAATTGGGTATTGGTGAAGCATTGATTACGGTATTGAGTGAGAAAGGAATACCTACACCCTTAGCACATACTATGATGTGCGCACCCTCATCACGTATGGATATTCTTACAGTGCAAGAGCAGGATGAATTGGTTCAACAATCAAAAATGGCAGAAAAATACAATGCCGTAATTGACCGGGAAAGTGCATATGAATTGTTGAGCGGAAAAATAAAACCTGTGGAAGTAGAGGCCGAAGAACCAAAAATAAAAACCTCAACCAAACAAGAGAAATCAGTGATTGAGCAGGTTGCAAACAGTGGTGTTGTAAAAACAGTAGTGCGTGAAGTTGCAAGGGGATTGTTGGGTGTATTGCTTGGTAAAAGCACACGCAAAAGTAAATCGACTTGGTTTTAATTCGAATAAATGTTGATGAAGAATAAATTATTTTTTCTTTTTTGTTTGTTTTCATCACTGTATTCCTATGCCCAACAGTATACTGTTAAAGGGAAAGTAACAGGTGCTTCAATTGAACCTCTTCCCTATATAAGTGTATATGTTGAAGACCAAGTAAACAGAACAACAACCAACGAAAAGGGGGAGTTTAAACTGAAGTTGGAGAACGGTAAATACAATCTTGTATTTAGTTTTATCGGTTATAAATCGGTAAAAAAGGAAGTAATAGTCAATAATGGTGATGTGTCCATCAATGTTATTTTGGAGGAAGATCAGCAATTGTTAAAGGAAGTAGAGATAAGTTCGAAATACGTTGATCCCGCCAGGGGAATTATTCAAAAAACTATCAAACAAAAAAACAAGTACACACAAGTTGCTTATCAATGTGAGTTGTATATAAAAGCAGTACAATCAAGCTCCTTAACAAAGGCTATGCGTGATTCAATGGAAAACGTAAAAAGTGCCAAAGACAGTTTACGTTCCAAAAATGTAAAAAGTGCTAAAGATAGTTTGCGTGATAAAAAGAAATTGGAAGACCAGAAAAAATCGGAAAAGAAAGATTCGCTGAACATAAAGAAGAAAGAGGATTCCTTTGATCAGTTGATTATGGCCGAAGCATTGATTAAAAAGAGCTATGAGTTTCCCAATAAAGTGAAAGAAGAAAAGATTGGTTACCGCGAATATGGAGACACCGAAAGTTTATTTTATTTAAGCGGAACAGAGGGGGAATTTAATTTTTATAACAATGCAGTTCATTGTCCAAGTTTGTCTGAAATGCCCTTTCTCTCGCCATTGAGTGTAAGTGGATTGATGATGTACAAATACAAAACGATTAAAGTGTTCAATGAAAATGGTCAACATATTTACCGTATAAAAATTGAACCGACAGCCATTGCCAATTCGGTTGTTTCGGGTGAAATGGAAATAATAGATACGTTGTTTTGTATTCGAAGTTTTACTTTGTCGTTTGCAAAAAACCAAATTGCAGAGTACAATCAGTTTACTATGAATGCGACATACATTCCATACAACGATACACTTTACCGACCATCAAAGTATGAATTCAATTACAAGCAAGGAAGTAAAAAAAATGGAATGACTGGGAAGACCGTAGTTTACTTTGATGATTTTAAATACGAGAAAGGTTTTTCGAAAAGGTATTTTGGAAATGAATTAAGTTCTACCTTGGAAGATGCTTATAAAAAGGATTCGTCCTTTTGGCAGCAAGTAAGGAGAGAGCCTTTAAAGGAAAATGAAATTAAATTTATTCACATAGCCGACAGTACTAAAACAGCTCATCAGTCGAAGCAATACCTCGATTCAATTGATATTGTAACCAATAAAATTACCATTCAAAAGGTGCTTTTTTTCGGAATTACAAACTACGATAGAACCAATAAGCGATACCTGTATTTTAATCCCTTGTTGTTTGCCTATCAACCTGTGGGAGTTGGCGGAGCACGAATACGTTATGGTGGTGGACTTACCAAAGTGTTTCAGAATAAAAAATACTTGAATTTCTCGGGTGAAGCCAGTTATGGAATTTTAAACAAAGATGTTACAGGTTCATTAAACTTAAGCTATTTGTACAATACCTATAAAAGGGCTTTACTCTATACTGATGTAGGTAAAAATTACGATATCATCAATGAAAATAGTAGTTATTTAAGTCGATTAAGAACTTCTAATTTTTATTTAAGTCAGCATATGTCGTTAGGACATACCATAGAATTGTTTAATGGGTTTTTCTGGACTGCAGAAGTAGAATACGCAACGCGTAAGTCGATAAGCGGCATAAAAAACGACACACTCACTAGTTTGCTTTTTAATAACTATATGTACGCTCCTGTCGATTTTCAAGGATACGATGCTTTTTATACGGAGAATACTTTGAGTTATACACCCTTTCAAAAGTACTTGCGTGAACCCAAAGAAAAAATAATACTTGGTTCCAAGTTCCCTCGCTTCTCGGCTACATACCGAAAAGGTATGCCGGGTGTCTTCAATAGTTCAATCGACTATGATTATTTGGAGTATAGAATCTCGCAACAAATTGATTTTGGGTTTTTGGGAATCTCAAAATTCAATGTAAGTACTGGTAAATTTTATAACAAAGCGAGTATTAAAACGGTCGACTATAAATACCAAGCGCAAGTTGGTTTCCCTTTCTTTGCCGACCCTTTAAGCTCATTTCAAAGTTTAGATAAAAGCTACATTACCTTGGATCGTTTTTATTCCGGACATTATTTTCACCGTTTTAATGGAGCCTTGATAAACAAAATTCCTTATTTCAAGGTCTTGGGTTTAAGCGAATCGGCCGGTTGCGGATTTTTATTCTCACCCGAAAACGACTTAAACTATTTTGAGTTTTTTGCAGGTATTGAAAGGCATTTTCGTTTCCTTGGTGAAATGTATAGGTTTGGTGTGTTTTGGGTAAATTCTCAATCCAATAAAGCCCCTTTTCAGTCAAGTATTCGCTTCTCCATTAACAATTACGACAGATATTCAAACAGATGGAGTTTTTAAGGATTTATAAGTATTTAAACTCACGCATATATTCTATGGTAAAAATCGTAGCTGTAAAAAGGTTGAAGATTGTTTTCGTCTTCATTTTTTTAATTCAATAACTGTATTTGCTCAAACACCCAAACCTTGCCTTCCAAAGTACTTAGATAATTCATTTGAGTTCGAAAAACTATTGTTTTCAACCTATTCTAAACTACCATCAGATTCTTCTTTTATTCTAACTTCAATAATGAGTTCTAATGGATATAGTGGAAGAGCAATCATTTGTTATATTGAAAAAGGTAAGGTTTATGCCTATGTTTATAGAACAAAAGTGTATAGTAAAACTTTGGTTTATTATGAACGTAAGGCGACAAAAAAAGTTTTAAAAATGGCTAAAATGTATTACGAAAAAAAAATGTACTTAAAAGAGTTTAAGAATGAAGAATTTAATGGAGTGAATTTTGATCACCCTGTAGTTAATAAGTTGTTTTCAACTGCCAATACTGATTGTAAAGAAATGCATTATGTAACTGAAAATAATAATGATCCGTTGATTGAATGGTGTTCTCAGATTCTTAAGAAGATAGGTTATTAAACTGATATTGGCAATTAATTCTTTGTTCAGACATCACCCAAACACAATTTCCTTTAAATCTGCCTTAATCAAAGTATTTTCTTTTGTTTCCTGCAATATTAGTTTTCCATCCTCTGCTACATCTTTAATGATGGCTTCAATGGCTTCACCTTTATATGTATAGTTGGCAATAGTGTTTAGTTGGTACAGTTTATTTAAATACATTTCCTTCAAAGATATCCCTTTGTTTATCATCAAATAGTACTTTTCAAGCAATGAAAACAAGTTCTTACACAATGCTTCAATATCAATTGTTTTACAGCTGATGTTTGTGAAGGATGTTGCATTTAAGAGAGCACTATCAAAATTTACCTGGTTTACATTTAACCCAATTCCAATAACAGTGCTGTTTATGAAATTGTTCCTGAGTGTATTTTCTATTAAAACACCTGCCAGTTTTTTATCTCCATAATAAATATCGTTGGGCCATTTAATGCGACAATTTTCTGTGTTGTTTAAACTTGTCTCAATCAGTTCATTCAATGCTAGGGAAACAAATTGTGTTAAATAAAATTGATTCTCAGCTTTTAAATTTTTAGGAAATAATACAATACTCAAGGTTATGTTTTTACCCGGCTCGCTTTGCCACACATTGTTTCGCTGACCCTTTCCGGCAAATTGATTTTGTGCCATTATTACAGTACCCTCAAATACCCGGTTCTCCTTTAGTAGCTCCAATGCATATTTATTGGTGGAATCAACACTTTCCAAGTGTATAATGTG
>CAIMGI010000120.1 GCA_903840505.1 uncultured Bacteroidota bacterium | reverse complement strand
TATTATATTATCAAAAATTAAATAGGGGACTTTCTAAAATTCAACTCCTCACCATTTTATACCTTTTTCTAAATTAAAACAAAACTATTTGATCTTTTGAAAAAAATTCATTCATTTAAATATGAGAAGGCCATTGATCAGGTTTAGCATATGATAATCTGGCGAGTTTTTGTGTGGTATGATAGGAGTCTAATCCACTGGAGGTAATTGTACCTGATTCTTCGAGATCAATAAAGCCATCATCTTTTAAACTCTCTTTTGGGATATAGGTGCTTTTTATTTCACCTATCAATAGGCTTGTGCCATTAAGAGGCACGTCTATTTTTTCTTTAAACTCAACTCCTATTTTTTGGGTTGATTCTTTAACGAAAGGGGCAAAAAAATCATTCAAATATTCCTCAGTTAAATTTGCCTTCGTAAATTCTGATATATCTCGAGGATATCTGGCAGATGTTTGATGTGCTTGAACAAAAATGTTTTCATTAATATGATTGATGGTATAGGTACCAGTTTCAATAATATTTTCCAATGTGTGACGCTCAACAGAATCGGGTCTTATGAAGAATCCGATTAATGGAGGGTTTGCACCAATATGCACAATCGAATTAAAAATGGCCAGATTAGTTTGTCTTGCTTTATTTTTTGTTCCTATCAAGCATACGCTTTTAAAACCGCCAATAGAGTTAACAAAATTGGCTCGTTTTCGATGTTCCCAAGCCATCAGATCATCGTAGGTTAAATGCGTAGTAATCATTTTTAAGTATTTTTTATTGTGCCCATACCCCCATCTACAGCAAATACTTGTCCGCTTACCCAAGCTGATTCTTCCGACAATAAAAAAGTGATGGCATTTGCAACATCTATAGCTGCGCCAATTTTACGAAGCGGATTTTTCTTTTGCATCAGTTCAACTTTGTCTTGGGTATTAATAAATTTACTGGCTAATGGTGTATTCACTAATGAAGGTGCTACACAATTTACACGAATACTTGGTGCGAGCTCAGCAGCTAGAGCCCTTGTTAATCCTTCGATTGCTCCTTTTGATAAGGATACAGATGAATGAAAGGGCATCCCTACACCAACTGCAACAGAGCTAACAAATATAACAGAAGCATTTTCCGACTTCTTTAAATTAGTTAAATAGGCTTGTACAAAGGCAACAGCACCCAATGCATTGATCTCAAAGTCAGTTAAAAAATCGGCTGATGTAAGTCTAGCAAATGGTTTAAGATTAATGGTGCCCGGAAAATAGACTAGACCGTCTATGGTGTCATTTATATTGGGAAATTTATTGAAATCATATTTTTCAACGTGAAAAAACTCATCATAGCTGCCTTCGATTATTTTAGTACTTAAACCAATAATCTTTCCTCCCTTTTGTTTAAGTAGCTTAGCTGTTTCAAGGGCAATAGCGCTTGAAGCACCAGCGAATAAATAGGTTTTTGTCGTATCACTCATCGTTTTGAAATCTTATTCCCTGTAATAATCCGCTGCAAATTACATTTAAACCTTTTTATTCGGTTGTTTCGCTTTTGTACGTGCTTTGTATTAGAGCTTTCAACACGCTTTCGCCATAGCGTATAGCTTTTAAATGCTAAATTACTTTTCATCAAATCCTTTACATCCGGGTCTTTTAACCCAAATTGATATTCAATTGCTTCAAAAGGTGTTCGGTCTTCCCAGGCCATTTCAATAACACGGTCGACTTCCAACACACTTAATTCTTTCTTTCCCTCTAAGATAACTTGATAAGCCATAGGAGAAGGTAATCCGCTGTAGTAACAGTAATTTATATCGTTATTTTCCATGATTAAAAAGTTCTTCTAAAATTGAATATCTGTGATCAAATATTTCTTTCACTTTGTTTTTAATAAACAAACTGTTGGCTAATCTACCTATAAATCCAAATGGGATTTTATAATGAATAATATCAGTCATCTCAATACCTTCGGGAACTTCTTTTAAAAAATGCTTGTGATGCCATAATGTATAAGGGCCAAAGCGCTGCTCATCTACAAAATAGTGCTTGTCTTGCACATGCGTGATTTCAGTTACCCAGTGCATTTTAATGCCCATTACAGGCGTAACATAATACTCAATTAGTTGCCCAGGGTACATTTCCTTTAAATCACCTTCGTCTGAAAGTATCTGAAAACCCATATAATGAGGCGTTATACGCGCAAGGTTCATTGGAGAACTCATAAACTTCCAAACGGTATTCATATCACTCTTTAAAACTTGAGTTGTTTTTAACACATGTAGCATTTTCTTTTGTTTAACAATTTAGTTGTAAAGTTAAACAATATATTCTTACATTTGTTTAATGTTTTGAAAGTATTGTTAAACAATATTAAAAATCAATATGATATGGAACAAAAAGAAATTCACCTAAATGCCCTATTAAACGGGAATAAAATCTCTTTACTTGAATTAAGCATTGATGAGATTGGCGATGAGCACATCAGCACAGGCATTGAAACACCTTTAAGAGGCGATGCTTTTGATATGAGCAACAAAGAGAAAATAAGTAAGATTGAATTCCATTTTAAAGAGATAATGGAAACACTAGGGCTTGACCTTACAGATGACAGCCTGCAAGGAACTCCTCTTCGTGTAGCAAAAATGTATGTAGAAGAACTCTTTAGCGGTTTATCGCCATTGAACAAGCCTAAAGTTGCATTGTTTGAAAATAAATATCAATACAATCAAATGTTGGTAGAAAAGGACATAACCTTTTACAGTAATTGCGAACATCATTTTGTTCCGATCATCGGAAAAGCCCACGTAGCATACATTTCATCAGGCAAAGTAATTGGTTTATCAAAACTGAACAGGATTGTGAATTACTTTGCAAAACGTCCGCAAGTGCAAGAACGGCTTACAATGCAGATTGCAAAAGAGCTGCAAAGTATACTAGGTACTGATGATGTTGCCATTTTAATTGATGCCAAACACCTTTGTGTTTCATCGCGTGGAATAAAAGATAATAGCTCTGCTACAGTAAGCTCGTTCTACGCTGGCAAATTTTCAGAAGAAAAAACGAAAGAAGAATTTTTGAAATACATTAGTTTAAACACAAGTTATTAATGATAAACCCTATTGATAAAGACAAAGTAGCTGAAAACCCCGGACTATTGCCTTACCCGCATACCATAGGCAGTTTTGTAGTGCGGCCGGAAGATGTTGGCAAACTTAAATCGCGTGCGCTATCATCGATGTATGAACAAACAAACTCACATCTATTGCAAATTCAAAAACAAGTTGAATTATTAGCCCGTCAAGCGAGCGAAATTCAAAATAGAATACAAATAAGTGAGATTGTTTATCAGGCAAAAATTTCGTTTGAACCTTTTGTTGGTCAAACATACCATTTGTATAAAAAAAACAATGTACACTTTTTAATGATGGTTGGTCCAAACGAATGGGGTCGATCAAAAAATATTGACCTGGAATTTATCTCAAGTGTCAAATTATTAAGTGATCATACTTGGCTCATAATTTTAGAAAAAGATAATTAAACTATAAAAAAATAAATAATCAATTAATCCATAAACTATGTTTATAAAATTCACATTGGCTGACAAACTATTATTTGCAGCCGCTTTACTATCCTTAATTTTTTCGGAAGCCCTTTATTTTCAAGGCGAAAAAATTGACGCTGTTTTTATGGGACTATGGGTTCCATCAATCTTAGCATTTGGCATTTATTTAAAATTAATTAAAAACTCAAAAAATGATTGATATCATCCCCTATTTTGCCGGATTTATAACTCTTCTTTTTGGATTAGGGTTTTTATTAGCAATAAGAAAAGTTGACAAAAAAGAAAAATAGTATTCTATTTTCTTTTCACTGTAATCAATTCAATTAATTACCATGCTTAATGTTAGAGTTGAATACTTAATCCTGTGGGGTAAAGTGTTGCTTTACAAAAAACAAGATTAAAATGCCATCTGAGACTACATCTTGATTTAAATCTAGTAAACATTTTAAAGACGTACAAAAATGTGCTGCTCAAATGCATTAGAATATTGAATTTTTAAGAAGAATCTGAATTAAATAAAAAGGGCATAACAGAATTTCACTTCGGTTATGCCCAAATTGTGGAGTCCAACATCAAAATTACGAACCTTTTGATACAGGATTTGCAGCATTTAGTATCCTTAAACCGATATTTAAAGACAAGGTAAAGCTCCAACAAAAGAGAAAAGCCTTATGTGCAGCTTTTATACATGATAAACACATCAGGTATAAATTAATTTATTATCTTTACATGATAATTGCATCAGGTAAAAACAATTTACATGACAAAAAGTAAGCATCATACTCTACCAGAAAGTGAAAAAGTATACAATATACTTCCGTTTTTGCCACCCACCAAAGATAAAGTTGAAACAGTACGAATTTTAAGACAATTAGTAAAATCTTCTGTTGCTTTAGCCGAATTAAAGGGAATAACGCACACTTTACCGAATCCCAACATTTTGCTCAATGCAGTTATTCTGAAAGAGGCGAGAGCCAGCTCAGAAATAGAAAATGTAATAACAACCCAGGATAAATTATACCAGGCATTATCCGCTAAGGGTATTCAGATAGATACTGCCACTAAAGAAGTATTAAGGTATCGGGAAGCAATGCTTTATGGAGTAAGATTTATAAAGAAGAATTCCTTTTTGACTACCAACGCAATTATTGAAATTCAGAAGATACTTGAAGAAAATAATGCTGGAATAAGAAAACTTCCAGGGACATCTCTTCGTAATGCCTCAACGGGAAAAGTAATTTACACACCTCCTGATAATTTTGATGCTATCAATAAGTTATTAAGAAACTATGAGCAGTATATAAATGAAGGGGATGATGTTGCACCTCTTATAAAAATGGCAATCCAACATTATCAATTTGAAAGCATTCACCCGTTTTATGATGGAAATGGTCGTACCGGGAGGATAATAAATATTTTGTATATAATAATGAGTGGCCTGCTCGAAAGCCCTGTTCTATTTTTGAGCGGCTATATAATAAATAGCAAACCGGATTATTACAAATTATTGCAAGACGTTCGTACAAAGCAAAATTGGGAAGCTTGGGTTTTATATATTTTAAAAGGAATAGAATCAACTGCAAACGATACAATAGCTCAAGTTAACCGAATTAACAATTTATTTAACCAGACAAAAGATATAGTTCAAAAAAAGATTCCTAAAATCTACCGAAAGGAATTAATAGAAATTTTATTTGAGCAACCCTACTGCAAAAGTGAATACTTGGAGAATCGTTTCAGCATTTCAAGAATAACTGCCGCAAAATACCTTAAGGAATTGGAGAAAATTGAAGTTTTAAAATCCAAAAAGGTATGGAAGGAAACTCTTTATATTAACACAAAACTTTTTGATCTTTTGAAAAAATAATCGAAAGAGTCCGAAATCCTTCGGAGACAAAAAACTAAACCCCTTTAAAATAAAGGGGTTTAGAGGCTGTGGAGTCGGAGGGGTTCGAACCCTCGTCCAAACAAGGTATTAAGAGGCTTTCTACAAAGCTTAGTGTTTATTTGATTGTAGGGAAACAGCAGGCATAAACACAAACCAACTGTAACCTTATCCTCTTTGTTTTCGCATAAGCCCAAGGCTCACTTACACTATCCCGACTTTTGTGATGCCCTTACCGAAACGCTGCCAGGAGTGGCTTCTCGGAGGACATTGCTATTTAATACCTAGTATTAAGCAGCAAGGGAGTAGTTATACTCGCCAGTTGAAATTTTGAGAATTATGTTTAGCGAGTTATATTCACAACACTCGGCTTGCTTACCTTTCAATCGCACTCGCTGTCAAAACCAAAACGACCCCATTGAATTATACAAAGGTAGCCATTATTATAATACGTCAAAAAACAATAGCTTTGCAACAGCAAAAAAACAAAAATGAAGATTGGAATTTTAAGAGAAGGAAAAATGCCCCGCGACAAACGTGTTCCCTTTACACCGGAACAATGTGACTATATTAATAAGCACTTTAACGGTACCGAAATAGTAGTTCAACCAAGCGATTGGAGAAGTTATAGCAATGAAGAATATATTAAGGCTGGTGTTACATTGCAAGAAAATATTGCTGATTGTGATATATTGATGGGAATAAAAGAAGTTCCAATTGCTGATATGATAGCCGGTAAAAAATATTGCTTTTTTTCACACACCATAAAGGAACAAGCACACAACAAAAAGTTGATTAAAGCATTGCTGGAACAAAAAATTCAGATGATAGATTACGAGTGCCTCACTGACCCTGAATATAATCGCATCATTGGTTTCGGGCATTATGCCGGGATTGTTGGAGCCTATAACGGAGTATTGGGATACGGTAAAAAATACGACTTGTTCCATTTAAAACCAGCTCACGAGTGCCACGATTTAAAGGAATTAAATGAAGAATTAAGAAAAGTAAAACTCACCAACATAAAAATAATTGTAACAGGAAATGGTAGGGTTGCCAATGGAGCCATTGAATTATTGGGCTTGTTGCAAACCCGCAGAATTACACCTTTTGAGTTTAGTAATTATAGCTACCGACAAGCAACTTATGTACAATTACATTCCAATAATTACAATGAACCCTTGGATGGATCGCAATGGAATACAGGTAACTTTTATGCCCATCCTGAACAGTACAGGTCAACCTTTTCAAAATATACAAAACATTGTGATTTGCTAATTCATTGCTCATTTTGGAATCCGAAAGCACCTGTACTTTTTACAAAAGAGGAAATGGCGAGTCCCGATTTTAGAATCAGTGTAATTGCAGATGTTACTTGTGATATAAATGGATCAATACCTTCCACACAAAGAGCCTCTACCATTGATGAACCTTTTTATGGATACAATCCGATAACGGCCGCTGAAGGAGAACCTTTTGCAGATAATACAATTACAGTTATGGCAGTTGATAATCTGCCTTGCGAATTACCACGCGATGCTTCGGAAGATTTTGGAAAAGAATTAATTGAGAAAGTGTTACCATCATTTCTGAACAAGGATAAAGACGGTTTGATAGAAAGAGCTTCTATAACAAGAGATGGAAACCTTATGCCGCGATTTGAATACCTGAGAAATTATGCTACAAATTAGTTTTTGCAGTTCCCGCAAATTCTTTTAAATAAAAAGGTTCACAATAAGCAAGATTCTCAAATTGATTTTTTACAAATTTTTCGTTTGTCAATTCAATCATAGCCAATGCCGATGGAACTATATTTTCCACTATCTCCGCATTGGGATTATTGCCTAAAACACCTTTACACTTTTCTGCTCCATCGCCAAAATAAACAATCTTATTATTCAACAATACTTCCTTGAAAGAATTTTCATTTACTATTTCAGCGCGAACTGCTTCAATATTTTTTAACTCACTGTTATAAATTGCACAATACACTTCCATTCTGCGTGCATCAATCATAGGACATAATAATTGATTCTCAATTTGGAAATTCATTTTGTAATTATTCGCCAGGGCTTGTAATGTGTCAATTGCAATTAGCGGTTTATTCAATGCATAACACAATCCTTTCGCTGTTGAAACTCCTATGCGTAAACCTGTATAGGAACCAGGCCCCATACTTACTGCAACAGCATCTATTTTATTTATTGCTAATGAAGCTTCCTTCAACACATCTTGAATAAAAACGGTTAAATTTTCAGCGTGTGTATAACCACTATTTAACTCTTTATAGGCAAGTAGCTTATTATTTTCACTAAGTGATACGGAACAAACAGTGGTTGCTGTTTCAATATTTAATAGAATTGCCACTGGGTAAAATTAATCCTCTTTAACCTTATCAAACAACTTGTCTTTGTCTGTTTTTGCGACAGGTGTATTGTTTTTCAACATTTTTGCAACGGCACTGTAAGGACCTGAGATAATCTCTGTTCCTTTTTCCAAGCCATTCAATATTTCAATATAATTATTGTCTTGTATTCCGGTTTTCACTTTTCTCAATTTGGCTTTTCCGTTCTCCAATACAAAAACATATTCATCTGGTTTTAGTTTTTTATCCTTTTCCTTATCGTCCACTTTTGGAGCAGATGCATTACTATTTCCACCCGAACCAATTTGAATTGAAATACCTCCAGTACCCTTTTCAGAAACACCATAAGACGAAGTATCTTCGCGTGTAGCAACTGCTTGAATGGGAACGGTAATTACATTTCTGGCAACATTTGTCCGTATCTCTACAGTAGCAGACATCCCTGGACGAAAAGGTGAATAGTGAACATCGTTTGCAGGAATTAAATCCTTGTAGGAATCAAAAATAATACGAACTTTTACTGTGAAATTAGTTACCTGATCGGATGAAATGCCCGATACGCTTGCCGAATTTGCTACCTCTGTAACAACTCCTTTAAATTTTCTATCCAAATAAGCATCAATTTCAATGTCGGAAGTATCGCCAATACTTAAACGAATAATATCGTTTTCGTTTACATCCACATTTACTTCCATCTCATTTAAGTTGGCAATACGCATAATTTCGGTTCCTGCCATTTGTGAAGTACCCAATACCCTATCACCTTTCTCTACATTTAATTTGGAAACCTTACCGTTTACAGGTGAAACAATTGTAGTGCGACTTAAATTTACATTTGCTTCCTGAAGTGAAGCTTGAGAGTTTTTAATATTATATTCAGCAGCATTTACATCTTGTTCTGACGATTCTACAGTTGCCTTAGCACTTTCATATGAAGCTTTAGCAGCATCAAATTCAGCAGGAGATATAGCACCTTGGTCAATTAGTTTTTTATTACGATTATAAGAAGCTTCTGCATTAGCAAACTGTGCTTTTACTTGTAAAAGTCTAGCTTTGGAATTGGCTAAATTTGCTTTGGAAGTACTTACACTGGCATTCATTCTATCAAGTGCAGTGATATAAATATCCGGATCAATTTTACACAACAAATCTCCCTTTTTTACCTCTTGCCCTTCCTTCACATACATCTCAATTAACTCACCCGATACTCCGGAACTTATTTTCACTTCTACTTCGGGTTGTATTTTACCACTTGCCGAAACGGTTTCTACAATGGTTCTCAATTCCGCTTGCTCGGCTGTAACTTCCATTTTATCATTACCACCCAATACACCTACTTTTTTAAGTATAACAAGCAATAACAAAAACGATACCGCTACAATAATTATTTTTTTAGTGCTGAATTTATTTTTCATTTTATTACTTATAGCGAAATGGGTTTGCCTTGATAATAATCAAGTACTTTTATTTTAAAAACGTATTCATATTTGGCTTGCAGCAAATTTGATTCGGCTTTTACCAAATTGTTTTTTGCCGTATTGTAATCCAAGGAATTTATCATCCCTACATCAAAACGCTGCTGGGTATATTTAAAAGATTCCTTTAATGCATCCACACTTTTTTGTGTTGCCTTGTATTTTTTTAATGCGCCTTGTGCATCAGCATAAGCTTGCTGAATATTTTTTCTGAGTTGCAATTGAGTTTGTTCCAACATCAACTTTGAACTTTCGATATTTATTTTGGCTCTGCTAACTGCTGTTTTTACTTGCAAATTATTAAAAATTGGTACACGTACACTGATACCTACCGATTGGTTTAAGTTATCCTCAAACTGTTTACTTCGGGCAGTAGTTTGATAGGTTGGTAAAAAAGCAGGTGTCAACACCGGTTCGCCCGAAGCTGTATAACCAATTGTTTGAAATCCATTGGCAGTAATATCAAGCAATTCTTTACTCTGACCCGAATAACCTGTTCCATAGGAACCATTTAAAGAAATTGAGGGCAATAACTGCCCCTTGGTAGCCGATAAAGTATATTCACTGCTTTTTATTTTTAACTCGGCACTTTTCACTTCAGGCAAAGCTCTACTGGCTGCATCGAATAATTGTGTAGGTGTTGTCAATAAAGTTCCTTCGCTGGGTGCTTGAATAGAAAATTTTTCAATTTGAAAACCATCTGTAGTTTCAATTTGAATAAATTGTACCAAGGTTAAATATGATAAATCCAACTGATTCTGTGCAATTACCAATTGTAATTCTTCCGAAGCCAATTGCGACTCCACATCATATACGTTTCCTTTGGCAAGTGTACCAACATCAACTAATTTTTTGGTGCGTTCCAACTGCTGCCTGGTAATATTCAGCTGATTTACAGCTGCGTCAACCATTTCTTGATTCAACAATATTTGTAAGTAAGCGGATGCAATGCTAAGGGAAATTTCATTCTTCGTTTTATCAACATTGTATTTATCGGCAGCCAATGAACTTTGGTTTTGCCTGATCGTATTATAATTGGCTAAACCGTTAAACAAAGTAAGACTGCTACTCAATGATAAATTCTGCGATAACACTCTATCTGTTGCAAATGTGTTGGTGTAGGGGTCAATCGTTTTTCCGAAATTATAATTGTGGTAAAAATTACCATTTAAACTGGGTAATGCTTTTGCTTTGCTCTGCAACAAATTACCCTCATCTAACTGTACCGTTAATTCCGACTGCTTTACTTGAATGTTGTTCTTTAAAGCATACTCAATGCATTGCTGCAAAGTCCAAACCTTTTGTTGCGCAAGAGAAACACCCGCAAGAAAAAAAAGGAATAGAAAAAGATTGATTTTAATTCTTGTCATTTTGATACTAAAAAACACGTAAAGGTAAACAATACTAATAAATTATTGAGATATTATTTTTATTTCTACCCTTCTGTTTGCTTCACTTTGTCTTCCATTTTCGGGATGAAAATAAATCATTTGCGAATTCCCATAACCTTTAGCCTTTACGCGCCCTTTACTCACCTTATTTATCGTTAAATATTCCTGCACAGCTTTTGCCCTATTTTGTGACAGGCGTTTATACCTTGTTTTGTTTTTTGAATCTGGTCCATTCACGTGACCCATTATCTCTATTTTAGTACTTGGATTTTGCCGCATAAATGCCAGTAAATTCTGTAATGAAGGTTTTGATTTAGGCAAAAATGCAACATCATCTCCTTCAAAGTAAATATCGTTGAGCGTTATTTTTTCACCCACTTTAATTTTTGCAAGCTGCAAGAACAAGGTATCTTTTTCTTTGTCCTTATATGTAAACGAACTAGCATTATACATATAACCCTCGGCATTGCAATTAATTTTATACGTCATTAAATTTCCTGTTTCAAAAGAAAAATGACTTGTATCGGCAACAACTGTTTCATTCGGTTTAATTCCTGTTATTTCCAATTTTGCCTTAATTGGTAATTGCGTTACTTTATCACAAACAAGTATGTGTAAAACAGGATTTGGTACTAACACAGTCTCTACTTCCTTGCGCAAACTCGCCTCCATTTCCCTTTTGTAATCGGTATACCAATCCAGGTATCTGTCGTAATGCAAAACAATGGAATAACCACCTTTTGTAGGACGCGGACTGTCAATTACTAGATAATAAATTTCACCCTTATTTACCTTAATTGATTTACTGTATACATTTCCGATTCCTTCTGGCACATAATTATTGACAGCATCTTTAGTGAGCCCCGTTTTACTTTGTAAACCTAAATCGTTTCTGGAAATGTTTGATCTAATTGGCAATATACCATTTGGGTTTTTGTTCTCATTACAAAAAGTGCCTTTCGTTTCGTCTTTAAAAAGCAAAAAATCGAAATCATCCCTTACTTCCATTGGAATAATTTCAAAACTAAGGATAGTAGATAATTTTGTGCTAAAGCGATACCAAGCGGAGTAGTGTTCGCGCTCAAAAAAACAAGAATCTTTACTTCCACTGCCTTTTATCTCCAGCACTTTACCGTAATCCTTAAAAACATTGTTTTGAATAAACAAAGTATCATTTATATCCAAAGCTCCTGCACAATCAGAAACCGATTGAGCAAGCAAAAAAATAGCGTTGAGTGAAAAGAAAAGTACAAAAAATATTTTTTTCATTGCCCAACAAAAATACACATTCTGTTTCGATTTTTAACCCCGCTTACCCAATTCAACAACTTCTAAATCCTTTATTGCGCTGCCATCAATAGTAAAACGAACCAAGGTTTTAACCAAATGAAAACCGTGATTGCCGGCAGCTCCGGGATTAATGTGCAATAAATTAAGTTTTTTATCAAACATCACTTTCAATATATGCGAATGTCCACAGATAAATAACTTGGGTGGATTAGCGTATATTTCCTTCCTTATTGCAGGAGAATAATGATCGGGATACCCTCCGATATGTGTTATCCATACATCGGTTTGTTCACACATAAAACGCAAATTATCTGGGCAAATTCTGCGCATGGTAGCATCATCAATATTTCCTGAAACAGCTTTTAAAGGTTTTATTTTTTCAAGTGCATCAACTACTTCTAGGCTCCCAATATCACCGGCATGCCAAATCTCGTCACAACCATCAAAATACTTAAATATCTTATCGTCTAAGTAACCGTGTGTATCCGATAACAGTGCAATCCTCTTCATTTACTATGGATATGTCGAAAAAACAAAAACTTCCTCAAAAGTATCAATAATAAATAGTAATTTTGTATCACTCCAAAAAACATGGTTTAAGCCAATGAGCGACCAAATAAAACACGAATGCGGCATTGCTTTAATACGACTCTTAAAGCCTCTTTCCTACTATCAAAAAAAATACGGAACACCTCTTTATGGTGTAAACAAATTGTATTTGTTGATGGAAAAACAACACAACAGAGGGCAAGATGGTGCAGGCGTAGCTAGCATTAAATTCGATGTAACTCCAGGAAGCAGATATATTAGCAGATACCGCTCGAATTCAAGCAGTGCTATAAAAGAAATTTTTGGTAAAATTAATGCGAAATACGAAGAGGCTTACTTAAAAAACAAAGAAAAATACAACGATATAAATTGGCTTAAAAAAAATGTAGGATTCTGCGGTGAGTTGCTATTAGGACATTTGCGCTACGGCACCTACGGAGGAAACAGCATAGAAAACTGCCATCCCTTTTTGCGCCAGAACAATTGGCAGACAAAAAATTTAGTTGTAGCAGGAAACTTTAATTTAACCAATGTTGATGAACTTTTCCAACAGCTAGTTGATTTGGGTCAACATCCAAAAGAAAAAGCAGATACTATTACTGTAATGGAACGTATCGGTCACTTTTTGGATGAAGAGAATGAACGCCTGTTTCGTGCATATAAAGAAAAAGGGTTTTCAAATGAAGAAATCTCCCCCCTAATTGCCGAAAATATGGATGTTGAACGAATCCTACAGAATTCAAGTAAAAAGTGGGATGGAGGTTATGCAATGGTAGGTATGATTGGACACGGTGATGCATTTGTATTGCGTGACCCTTCAGGTATTCGTCCCGCTTATTATTACAAAGACGATGAAGTGGTGGTGGTTGCATCTGAACGCCCTGCTATACAAACAGCATTTAATGTTCCTGTTGAATCAATAAAAGAAATTACTCCCGGCAGTGCACTTATTATCAAAAAAAATGGCGACTTCGGTATCCATCAAATACAAGAACCATTGGAAAGAAAAGCTTGCTCTTTTGAACGAATATATTTTTCAAGAGGCAGCGATAAAAGCATTTACGAGGAAAGAAAAAATTTAGGAATATCACTTTGTCCCCGAATATTAAAAGCGGTTGATTACGATTTAAACAACACGGTTTTTTCATACATCCCCAACACTGCCGAAACAGCATTTTTAGGAATGGTGAAAGGAATAGAAGATTTTTTGACTGAACAAAAACGAGAACGTATTTTAGAACTCGGAAACAAGATTACAAAAGCAGAACTTACTGAAATACTTGCAAAACGTCCGCGTGTTGAAAAAGTTGCCATAAAAGATGCAAAGCTTCGAACATTTATTACGCAAGATACGCAGCGCGATGATATGGTTGCACACGTGTATGATATAACATACGGATCATTAAGAAAAGGCACGGATACGCTTGTAATTATTGATGATTCGATTGTACGTGGGACAACTTTAAAACAAAGTATTTTAAAAATGCTGGATCGTTTAGGTCCGAAAAAAATAATTATCGTTTCCTCTGCACCACAAATTCGCTACCCCGATTGCTACGGTATTGATATGGCTAAACTGGGCGATTTCATAGCTTTTCAAGCAGCTATTGAGTTGTTAAAAGAAACCTTTCAGGAAAACATCATTGATGATGCATACGAAAAAGCAAAAGCGCAGAATGAGCTTCCCAAAAGTGAAATTGAAAACGTAGTAAAGGAATTATATAAACCATTTACGGCTGAACAAATTTCTCAAAAAATTGGACAATTGCTTACTCCTCCAGACATTAATGCCGAAATAGAAATTATTTACCAATCCATTGAAGGTTTACATACTGCTTGTCCGGATAACTTAGGTGATTGGTATTTTTCGGGGAAATACCCTACCACCGGTGGTAATAAAGTGGTGAACACATCCTTCATAAATTATATGGAAGGTAAGAATATCAGGG
>CAIMGI010000119.1 GCA_903840505.1 uncultured Bacteroidota bacterium | reverse complement strand
TGATTTTAGGATTAATTGCTGGTATTGTATTGGATATGAGAAGTAAAAATAAGGTAGTTACACAACAAGCTTAAGAAAGGAATATGCGTTCGTTTTATAGTCATTTGGAAGCCATTCAAAGCGTTGGCGAAAGTTTGGTGATAAACCAAAAACCCACTTTCCGTTCCTCTGCTATTTTTCCGGTACTTCATAATAAGGATACCAGTTCCAAAATTATTTTTATGGGTTATTGGTTGCTAAAACGACACATAAAGGAAATTGGTTTATTGTATACTTTACGTAGCAAAGAAGGGAAAATACTTTCACGAAAATATAAATTGATTGATTCAGCAAAGGCATTTTCTATTCAATTGGGAGAATTTACCAATGAAATGAATGAAAGTGGAACGATTGATAATTTTGAAGGCTCATTGGAATTAGAAATATTTTCAACGCAAGATTTAGTTTTTCCATACCCTGCATTTGTATTAGTTTATTATAGCGATACCTACAGCACTGCAGTTCATACAGTTGGTAGAATTTACAATGATATTGAGGATTTGAGCATAAATGAAGAGTATAAAGTACGTGAGTCGGGTTTTGATATATATGGCAATGCTAATTTATCTCCTTTTGTTGCATTTACAAACGGACCAATCAAAAATGCAACACCAAAAATCAGCTATGAAATAGTAAATGCATCCGGCAAAACACTCAAAGGCGAGTTTGTAATGAAGCCTATACAGGCCTTTGAAACTGTTTTTATTCGTTTGAAGGAGCATATTAAGCTGAACGAAATACTCGGAAACGATGAAGTAGGGACTATACGAATCGGACATAATTTAGAAGGTTTTTTTCCTCGTTTTGCTGTGGGAAATTTTGATGATAATACTAAAACAATAAGTATAACACATACTTTTTACGACTCATCGGAATTGAATGACGATAAGTCTTTTTGGAATAGAAAGGATGAGCAATTTAATGATAGTTCCGTTGCAATTCCACTTTACATTACAAATGGTTTTTATACGCGTATAGCAATCTATCCTATATTTTCCCCTTCCGATTTTACCTTGTCTTTTTCTTTTTATGATGAGAAGGGAGTATTGGTAAAGCATTTACCCAACCACCACGAAATAAAAAGCAATGATAATAAATACGAGCAGATTGATTTTAAGTCAATCGTGGTGGCAGAAAATATTAATATAGATTCAGTTAGTTCTGTAAATTTAATTTGCAATTGGAATGATAAAACTCGCATTCCTACCCGTGTGAAATTCGGATTAAATATTGGCGAAGAAGGCAAAGATGTATTGTTGCCAAGCAATATTTGTTTTGCTCCACAATTGGGCAATCCAAATATGTTGAAAAAGAAAGCTGCTTTTCGTTGGGCTCCATTTGTGAATATTGGAAGTTCCGAAGTTGTACTTACCAACTCTGCTTCGTTAAAAGAGTATAATCGCGAAGCAAATGTAAATGTAACATTTCACCGCGAAGCAGATGATAGCATCATTACCAGAAACTATGTTATACCTGCAAATGGGCTTGAGGTTATCAATGTTATTAAGGACGAAGAATTACGTTTGTTTTTTGACGAAAAAAGTGGGTGGATGGCAGCAAACTCTGACAATCCATTCTTGTACGGATATTATTTTGATTTTAATGAAAGCGGTGCAGTAGCTGCCGATCATATATTTTAATGTATAAAAATTAGCCTGATGATAAAAACAGAACAAACCCAATTTTGGGAAGGTAAATTTGGTAAGGACTACACCGACCGTAATTCATTTAATAATAAAGAATGGGATAATTATTATATGGAAAACTATGGTATTACACAAATTTCAATGAATGAAAATTTTCTTTCAGGCTTGCCACTTGATGCAAAGTTGTTGGAAGTTGGTTGCAATACAGGTATGCAACTAATCGGCTTTCAGCGTATGGGGTTTAAACATATTTTTGGAGTAGAGTTGCAAGCTTATGCCGTTGAAAAAGCAAAAGAATATACCCGAAATATAAATATAATTAATGCCTCCGGTTTTGATATTCCTTTCAAGGACAAGTATTTTGATTTGGTTTGTACCAACGGTGTACTAATACACATTGCACCAAATGACTTGCCGCTTATAATGGACGAGATGTATCGTTGTTCTAAAAAATACATTTTTGGTTTGGAATATTATGCCGATAGTTTGAAGACAATCAACTACCGTGGAAACGAAAATTATTTGTGGAAAGCCGATTATGCAAGCCTTTTCTTAGAACGTTTTCCTGATTTGAAATTGATAAAAAAGGAAATCTATCCCTACATAACAGAAACAAATAAAGGAAATGCCGATTCAATGTACTTGTTGGAAAAAACCAAGTAACAATGCTCTTTAACTCCCTTGAGTTTTTACTTTTTTTTCCTTTAGTTACCATTCTTTATTTTTTATTGAAACACCCTTACCGATGGATTCTCCTATTGGTTGCAAGTTGTGTGTTTTATATGTTCTTTAAACCTGTTTACATTCTCATTTTAGGTTTTACCATTGTTATCGATTATGTTGCCGGTATATATATTGAGAAAGCAGCCGATAAAAAACAAAAGAAAAAATTTCTTGTGCTGAGCATCATTGCGAATGTTGGTGTACTTGCCATTTTTAAATACTATAATTTTTTTAACGATAATATTACTTCACTTGCCTCTTTTATGGGGCTTTCTAATTCCATTCCCTATTTAAATATACTTCTTCCAATAGGTCTCTCTTTCCATACTTTTCAAGCAATGAGTTATACCATTGAAGTATATCGAGGCAATCAAAAAGCCGAACGCCATTTTGGTCTCTATGCCTTGTATGTGATGTTTTATCCTCAGTTGGTTGCAGGTCCCATTGAGCGGCCGCAAAATATATTGCCCCAATTACATACCGAGAAAAAGTTTGATTATGAAGGTGCAGTCATAGGACTACGACTAATGCTTTGGGGCTTTTTCAAAAAAATGGTTATTGCAGATAATTTAAGTATCATAGTCGACAATGTATATAATAATCCTTCACAACAAAATGGATTTACTTTTTTAATAGCAACCTATTTTTTTACGTTTCAAATCTATTGCGATTTTTCAGGTTATTCGGATATAGCCATGGGTTCGGCTAAAATTATGGGTTTCAACCTGATGAAGAATTTCAATATCCCCTATATTTCAAAATCAATTAAAGAGTTTTGGGAACGTTGGCATATTTCGCTTTCATCCTGGTTTCGCGATTATCTCTACATTCCTTTGGGGGGTAATAGAGTAAAAAAGTCACGCTGGATGTTAAACCTCTTTATTGTTTTTTTGGTGAGTGGTTTTTGGCACGGAGCAAACTGGACCTTTATTGTTTGGGGGGCTTTGCACGGTACATACCTTATTTTAGAGATACTTCTTAAACCAAGCACCGACAAACTGATTGACACCACTTCTAAATTCGGCAAATTTATTTCGGTTATTATCACTTTCCATCTTGCAATGTTTGCCTGGATATTTTTTAGAGCCAATTCCATTGAAGCAGCAACGTTTGCGCTAAAGCAAATTTTCACTAATCTTTTCACCTCGTTTTCACTGACAGGAACAGCATCTGCTCCTTTGCTAATTTATACTTTGTTTATCGCTGCAGCACTATTTTATATTGTCGATTTTATGAAAGAAAACAAAAGAATAAAGGAGGTATTTCAATCCTCTTCCTATTTACGCTATGCTGTATACTTATTTTTAATTTACAGCATTTTACTTTTTGGTAATACTGATAAAACTCAATTTATATACTTCCAGTTCTAAGATGCGCAAACTAACCTATAAAATTATTGTTGTGTTATTATTGAGCATTGTTCCTTTGCGTTTAATTGGTATTTTCGACAATACTGTATTCGATAACAGAGATGTTACAAGGATAAAAGTTTCTGAACAATTTAAAAATTTGGATTATTTGATTTTAGGTAATTCTCACAGTTATGCCGGAGTAGATATTTCTTTATTTGACAGCGTAGGATTAACCGCTTATAATTTGGCTTGTCCAGCAGCAGGACCATATACAATTAAATTAGTGCTGGATAACTACTTTAACAATACAAATTCTACACCTAAAAATATTATTCTAAACATTGGTCCTGAGATGTTTTCTCCAAGCAGCGATGTGTTTGAAAAATATCCCGTTCACCGTTATTTACATCCTGCTGTTACGAATGAAAGATTATTGTTAAATGAAATGATAGGTGTTGGTGAGTACGGTAAATTATTTGTAAAAAGTGCAAAAAAGGGATTTCAAAAAATAGTTTCCAAAAATAATAAATTGGAGGAATTGCTTATAAAGCAAACTACTAATTCAAAAGGTTTTGCACTGCGCCCGGGTGTTTATAGCGAAGCGTTATTTAAAAGCGATTATACTAAATACAAAGTGTTTAGCACTTATGATTACGATACAAAAAAGGAAAAGGCATTTTTTGCATTATTGGATTATTGCCATTCACTCAACATAATGGTTTATTTGCATCCAATACCCAATAACAAGCTGGCAACTTTTTTAAGTCCTCAATTGGCAGCTGGCTATGCCGTTCTCTTAAATAATTTAATGGTGAACAAAAATGTAGCTCTTTTAATTTATCCCGATTATTTTCCCGAATATTGGTTTGCCGATATCGACCATATGAACAATAGTGGAGCAACTATTTATACACGGTTTTTATTACAAAAAATTATACATTAACTTTGTCAAACATTCAAAAAACGTATTATGATTGAAATGCCTGATTTCTCGAAACCGTATTTTTACGAAAACAATTACAACTTGACTTCCGATGTGAATCGCTTGGCAAAGGTACTTGCTCATTATGAAATTTATAAGTTACAACACGATGTGCCTGGAGCTATTGTAGAATGTGGGGTATTCAAGGGTTCTTCCCTTATTCGCTTTACAACGATGCGACACCTTATGGGAAACCCCGTTGGAAAAAAGGTAATTGGCTTTGATATGTTTGGTGAATTTCCCGAAACCAAGTTTGATGCGGATCAAAAATCCAGACAAAAGTTTATTACCGATAGCGGAGAGCAGGGTATTGGCGAAGACCAACTGATGAAAGTTTTTAAGCACAAGGGCATCGATCAAAATGTAGAATTGGTAAAAGGAGATGTGAATATTACTGTTCCGGAATATTTGAAAAAGAATCCGGAGTTAAGAATATCCTTGTTGAACATTGATGTAGATGTTTACGAGGCAACAAAAACCTGTATTGAAAGTTTGTACCCTCACGTAGTGAAAGGCGGAGTGATTGTGTTAGACGATTATGTAAGTACCTTCCCCGGTGCAAACAAAGCAGTGGAGGATTATTTGCGCGATAAGAAAGTCGATATTAAGCGTTTTCCGTTTAGCGTTACTCCTTGTTATTTTATTAAACAAGAAATGTAATTCCTACGTATGAAAACCTATAATATACTAGAAATTGCTAATGTGCACGCGGGCAGTGTTGAATATATGCATAAACTGTTGGATGAATATGCGGAATTTAAAACCGATTTCGGCATTAAATTCCAACCCTTTAAATACGACAAGATTGCTTTGGCAGATTATGCTTGGTACGAAGTATACAAAGAATTGTATTTTTCACCAGAGCAATGGAAGGATTTAATTTTAACAGCATCTAAGACCAAGGATGTGTGGATAGATACCTTTGATGAATATACTTTTCAAATTGTATCCGAGAATCTAGCTTTGATAAAAGGTCTAAAATTTCAAGCATCGGTGCTGAATAATAAAAAGCTTATTCGTCAATTTTCTTCACTTGATTTTACAAACAAAACCATTATTCTTAATATTTCGGGGATAGAGCAAGAAGCTATTGATAAGGTAATTGCCGAGTTCAATGCACTGCTTCATCCAAAAGAAATTATTTTGCAGATAGGATTTCAAAGCTATCCTACACAAATGGAAGATAGCGGTTTAACAAAAATAAAAGCATTGCAAGGCTGGTATAAGAACGACTTGAGTTTTGCCGATCACATAGCACCTGAAAGTGAGGATGCCTATATTTTGCCGCTTACAGCTGCTTTGCTGGGTGTAAAATACATTGAGAAACACATCCGTTTATCAGGCGAAAAACCCAAGTATGATTTCCATAGCAGTATGGATTTGAAGGAGTATAGAAAGTACCTTGAAGTATTGTCGGCCTATACGCTTGCTATGGACCAGCCGTTTATCAATACAAAAGAAGAAAACTACCTTTCTGCTTCTATTCAAATTCCGGTGTTGGCACACGATGTTTCTGCCGGAAAAACACTTTCCTTGAACAGTGATTTTGAATTTAAACGAAGCAACCAAACAGGTTTACGAGCAAATGAAATAGAAAATGCCATAAATGATTTTTCGGTATTGTCTACTTCAAAAAAGGCATTTGAAACATTACAGGAAGGTGACTTTAAAAAGGCAAACATTGCAAGTATTATTGCTTGCCGAATGAAATCATCGCGTTTACCTAAAAAGGCAATTTTACCAATAGGTAATTTGCCATCGGTTGAATTGTGTATAAAAAATGCTCTCTCGTTTAAAAATGTGCAACAAACCATATTGGCTACATCAACAGTTGAAGAAGATGCTTTCCTAAGCAAGTATACTTTTAATAAAGGTGTACTGTTTCACCAAGGGCATCCTTTAGATGTTATGCAGCGCTACATCGATGCAGTTGAAAAATACAATATTGATGTTATTGTTCGCATTACTGCCGATATGCCTTATGTTAGTAATGAGGTGGCCGAAATTATGCTCAAATCACATTTCGAAACAGGTGCCGATTATTCACGACCGGTAAAGGCTGCAATTGGTACAGGTTTGGAAATAATAAATACAGAAGCATTAAAGAGGGTAAAATCCTATTTCCCATCGGCCGATTACTCTGAATATATGACCTATTATTTTACCAATAATCCAAAATATTTTAAAATCAATGAAGTTCAATTGCCTAATGATTTGATAAGAGATTACAGACTGACCCTTGATTACGAAGAGGATTTGGTTTTGTTTAATAAAATACAACAATATTTGGACGATAATAAATTAGAAAATACACTTAAAAATATTTACACCTATTTGGATGCTAATCCTGAAATTGCTTCAATAAATAAGGGCTTGGAAGTGAAGTATCTTACCGATAAAACACTTATTGATACACTTAATAAGTACACTACAATAAAAGCATAGCGTATTGAAAAAACGTGTTATTTTCAGGGCAGACGGCAATAGCCAAATTGGTTTGGGGCATATTGTTCGGTGTTGTGCTTTAGCAGAAATGTTGAAGGATGATTTTGAAATTGTTTTTTCTATTGTTTCACCTTCAGAATCGATTAAGCAAATTATAAATGGTGTTTCGAATCAAATTCTAGAACTTACAGAGAATGGCGACTCAGTTTTCTTTAAAAGTCTTGAAAAGAATGATATTGTAATATTAGATGGTTATACTTTTGATACTGAGTATCAAAAAAAAATCAAAGAAAATGCTTGCAAATTAATATGTATAGATGACTTACATTCTATTCATTTTGTTGCGGACGCTCTCATTAATCAAAGTGCTTCAGTTTCTGTCCAGGGGTATTCGATTGAGCATTATACGAAATTGTATTTGGGCTTTGATTATGCTTTATTGAGAACACCTTTTCTAATTAGCGCAAAAACAAAAAGAGAAACTGGTTCTATAAACAAAGCTTTTGTTTCTATGGGTGGGGCTGATAGTAATAATATATCACTAAAAGTTATTGAAGCAATAATTGAAACAGGTAGATTTGAGATGGTGAATGTTTTGTTGGGTTCGGCAAATAACAATATTGAATTGATTAAGGAATATAGTAAGAAGCAAAGCAATTTTGGGATACAGTTACACCTTGACTTGAATGCAGAACAAGTATGTAAAACTATTCAAGCGAGTGACGTTGCATTTTGTCCGGCAAGTTCCATTGCTATTGAATGTTGTGCTGTGGGAATTCCTCTTTTTGTAGGCTATACAGCTGACAATCAGATGGGAATTTTAAGGACATTGGTTGAGAAAGGCGCTGCGAAAAATGTGGGTAATTGGAATGAACTTGATTCATCCAACATTGCATCTAAAATTAATGAGTATGATTTTAGTATTGATTTTTGCAACAGTCTAATTGACGGTCAAAAGAATCTCATTGATGGTAAGTCAGGAAGTAGGTTATTAGAAATTTTTAAAGCACTTTAAATGTTACACTACAGATTTGCTCAAGAATCGGATGTTGACTTGTATTATGAGTGGGCAAATGATGAATCGGTGAGAAGTAATTCCTACAATCAATCAAAAATCGACTATGACAGTCACGTGAATTGGTTTTTGAGAAAGTTAAATGATAAAAATTGTTTTTTCTATTTATTTTTTAATGAAAAAAATGAAGCCGTTGGTCAGGTTAGGGTTGAAAAGAAGGAGAATGAAACCATAATAGGAATATCAATTGATTCAAACCATAGAGGAAATTCATTTTCAACTGAAATGTTGAAGAAATCCTGTAATGATTATTTAGAGAAACATCCTTTTGATAAAATTACAGCATATATAAAAATTGAAAATACAGCATCTTTAAAAAGCTTTCAGAATGCAGGTTATAAGGATTTGGAAGAAGTCAATTTGGAGGGTAGCAATAGTTTTAAATTGACCTGTTGTTTGTTTGAAAAGGATTAGGATAATGTTTGGGCAAGTAAAAATGCCTATATTTATATACTCAATACACAACGATGAAAAAATATTTTATACTATTTGCGATACTGATTCCTGTTTTTTTAAAGGCTCAAATAAATCTGACATCTGGTTTGATTGCATATTTTCAGATGAATGGTAATGGAAATGATACTAGTATTGTAAATATTGATGGTACTGTTGTTGGAGCTGTTCCAACAATTGGTATTAACGGTGGACCAAGTACCGCACTTCATTTTAATGCGGCAAATCAAAATAAACTAACTGCAGGAACCTCTAATAGAGGACTTACGAATACTGTATCTATTAGTTGTTGGTTTAAAACAAGTAACACTAGTCTTCAGCATCTGGTAGAGAAGTATGATTGGAATACTGACAAGGGCTTTGTATTGGATATTTACAATCAAAAAATTTGTTTGGCAGGTAGAAATGGAACAACGAATTATTATGAATTTTATGGAACTACAATTGTGACAGATGGACTTTGGCATCACGTAGTTGGTATAATGGATGATAATGTTTGGACTATTTATGTTGATTGTGCTTTTCAAAGTACTAAAACAACCACATCTGGAAATATTGCTAATGGTTCAGCTCCATTGGCAATAGGTTATTATTATGTAGGAAGCAATTTATATTTTGATGGTGACATGGATGAAGTAAGGTTGTATGATAGGGTGTTGAATACAGCTGAAATTAATTATTTGTGTGATGTTGTTTCCAACTCGGTTAGCGAAACATCAATCTCCAACCTAAATGAAATGGTTGTTTTTCCTAATCCGGTTTCAAATCAGTTTACGATTGGAAATGTTAAACCCGCCTCAAATTTATTTGTAAAAGTGTATGACTCTTTTGGAAGGATTATTTTACAAGTACCCTATAATAGCTCTGAGGTTTCTGTAGAGAAATTTTCCACAGGCTTCTATATAGTAGAGCTTTCTGATAGTAAAGGTTTGCTTGTTGGGCGTGCTAAGTTTTTGAAGAATAAAGATTAAAACAAATGGTTAAAAATATGAGCAAATTTGAACTTGTCAAAAATGTGGACTTTGGATATCTCTCCGTTTACCCTATGCCTACTA
>CAIMGI010000118.1 GCA_903840505.1 uncultured Bacteroidota bacterium | reverse complement strand
GTAATTCACGGCTCGCTCAATAATTTTTTGGATACAGATAAAGCCGCAGTTCCTTTTTGGGGCTTTGTTGCTGCAATTGTTGCCATTGATATTTACCATTCTAAAGAACAAGATTCAAGAATCAAGAGGCAAGAACCTGGAGTTTGATTCCGTTTCATAATCTTATAGTTTATTACTATCTCATTGTTCTGCTCACGCAACCTACCAATATCCAACATCTAAAATCCAACCTTATTTGACATAAACCTTCGGACAATTCGCAGCTTTCCTCGGAACATACTTTATTCCTACTCTAAGTTCATAAGCATTGTGCCTGCGCGTATAAAAATCATCTCTGTAAGCTTTCATCACATCAGGATTCCAATGTGCTTCCACAAAAGGAACCCAGGGTTTCCAATACAAAAACTCTATTCCCGTTCCTATGGATGCCGTTAAATGTAATAATCTGTAAGGTAATCCAGGTGCAGAATTAAAATGGTATTCTATTCTGGGTCCGGCAAGAATATAAGGTGTTACATCGTATAGCTCTTGTCGTAGTTTTACAAAATTATTGAATGAGAAATAGTTTACTCGGTAACGTGTATTCGTTGCTTTATCCCTTGCACCCTTTTGGTTAAATTGCAGTTCGGTTACCATATGAACGTAAGGATGATTGATGTATTCAACAAAAATACTGGCATTGCCGCCAAAGCGGTATTTGTATTTAAAAGCGTCTCCTGTGCTGTCAATTTTTAATTTTTGATTGCAATAGGTTAATCCTCCTGTTAGTCCAAAGCCTTGAATAAATTGTGCTTTAACAGTGTTGCTAAAATATATTACGCTAAAAAGAATGAGTATAATTGTTTTTTTCATAATGCTGTATAATGTGAATCATTCAAATCGCAATGCCTCAATTGGGTCTAATTTACTGGCTTTTATGGCAGGGTAAATTCCTGCTACCAAGCCAACTACCAAGCAAATAACAATTCCGGTAATAATCCACACCCAAGGTATTATAAAGCCCGAACCAATAAGGAGGGATATTAAATTGCCTATTCCAATTCCAAACACAATTCCTAAAAAGCCACCCAGCTGACAAATAACAACCGCCTCAATTAAAAATTGATTTTTAATAATTTCTTTGGTTGCGCCCAAAGATTTTCGAATACCAATTTCGCGTGTACGTTCGGTAACCGAAACAAGCATAATGTTCATTAGCCCAATGGCAGCACCAATAAGCGTTATCAGCCCTATGATGGTAGCAGCCCAGGTAACATATTTAATATTATCTATTAAAATGCCTGCAAGACTATCACTCTTAATAATTTCAAAATTGGTTTCTTCTCCTATTGTTACCTTTCTTATTTTTCTGAATACACCTGTGGCTTCTCCGGTTGCAATGTCCATTTGTTTCGGACTCTTACTCTGCACATTGATGATATAATTCATTTGATCTTTACCGAAATACTGACGCACATTTCCAAGTGGTACAATGGTTACTTTATCGCCTCCAAAGCCCATACTGCTGCCTTTTGGTTTAAGTACTCCAATTATTTTGTATTTACCACTTCCAATGGAAATAATTTTATCCAAAGGGTTTATCGAAGAGCCGAACAAGGTATTTTTTAGTTCATTACCAATAATGGCAACGTGCGAATTGTATTGAATTTCTTGCATCGAAAAGGCCCTACCACTTTCAAGGTCGTAGCCCGATGTTACCACATAATTCTCATCTCCTCCGAATACCTGTATATTGGGATTTGTTTTTTTTGAGAGGTAACGAACCGTTGATGCACCGCTTGCCATCGTTGATACAGAGGTAAAAGAAGGAAACTGAAATTGGTTCTTAAAAGCAATAGCCTCTTCATAGGTAATGTTTCGGAATTTTTTAGGTCTTTTCCCGTTTTTACCAATGCGTATGCTCATTTCGCGGTTACGAATGGTAAAGGTATTCGCACCCATACTGGTAAAATTATTGTTGATGGATTGTTTTATGGAGTCGATGGCAGTTAAAATGCCTACCAATGCTGTAATTCCTATGGCAATGATGAGTACGGTTAATACAGTACGCAGTAACTGGCTTCTAATAGAGGAAAGGGATATTTTAATATTCTCGGTTAACAGACTTGCCATATACGTATCAAAATTACGAATTAAAAGCAATTATGTTAAAGCGTAAGCGCTAAAATTCTATTTTTGCAGTAAGGATGACAAGCACGGTCGACAATCATTTTTCTGTTATTAGCATTTGTGATGAAACATTCACGAAAGAAAATGCTGCGGGTTGTCATTTAGCCATTGAAATGGGATACGATAGCCTGTCCTTTGCTGCTGTTGATACAAAACGAAACAAGTATGTGTTTCTGCAAAGCTACACACTCAAAAAAGTGCTTGGATTTGAAACGCTGATAAGCGAGTTAAAGCACCTTGTTGAAACCAACGATTTTTTGCGTTATGGATACAAAAGCATTGGTGTAGGATTTATAACATACAAGTTTACTTTGGTTCCTGCACCGCTTTTTGATGAAAGCAACAAGGATATTTACTTAAATTTCAATCACCCGATTGATAAAACGGAGGAAGTTATTTTGCACGATGTGTTAAAAAATACCGACAGCGTTTTATTGTTTGCCATTCCTAAAAAAGTGTTAACAGCAGTGGAATCCTTATTTAAAAAAGCAATTGTTAAACACCAATCATCCAGCCTTATCGACTTGTTGGTATTGCAACACAAAAATGCAACGGCAAAAAAAGTAACGGTGCACATTCAAGCATCGCATTTTGAATTGATAGTAACACAAGGAAAAAAATTGCTCTTTTTTAATTCCTTTAAGTACCAGTCCACCGAAGATTTTATTTACTACGTGCTTTTTGTTTACGAACAACTCAACCTGAATCCCGAAGAGCAAGAGTTGGTATTGTGTGGCGAGATAGAAAAAAATTCGGCCATCTATTCCATTCTTCACAAGTACATACGTACGGTATCTTTTATTCGAAGACCCGAACAAATAGAATACAGTTATGGTTTTAATACTGTTGCGAATCATTTTTATTATAATGTATTAAGTCAGTACTTGTGCGTATAATAAGCGGAAAATTAAAAGGGCGCTCTATTGTTGCTCCTGCAAATTTGCCGGTACGCCCAACTACCGATTTCGCCAAAGAAAGCCTGTTTAACATACTCAACAACCATATTGACTATGACGGATTAACTGTACTCGATTTATTTTGCGGAACAGGCAATATCAGTTATGAATTTGCATCCCGAGGAGTAGGGGCGATAACAGCTGTAGACGATAATTTTAAATGCACTTCCTTCGTAAAGGAAACAGCCGAAAAATTTGGACTAGCAAACATCAAAGTAGTAAAGTACGATGTGTTTCAATTCTTGAAATCTACTCCTTTTACATTTGATATTATTTTTGCCGACCCTCCTTACGAAATGGAAAAGATTGAAAGCATAGCGCAAATTGTTTTTGAGAAAGAAATGTTGAACAGTGGTGGATGGCTTATCATAGAGCATTCTGACAAAACAAAACTATCGGCACTTCCATTTTTTTACGAAGCAAGAAGCTATGGCAAAGTAAATTTTAGTATTTTTAAAAACGATGATAAAGAAGGAAAAAAGTAATTTTATTTTTGGTACACGCACCGCCATTGAAGCCATACGTGCAGGTAAGGAAGTGGACAAAATATTCATTCAAAAGGGTCTCAACAACGAGTTGTTCGCGGAACTTAGAAAACTCATTACGGATGGTAATATTCCGCATCAGTTTGTGCCCATTGAAAAGTTAGACAGAATAACAGGTAAAAATCACCAGGGTGTTATTTGTTTTCTTTCAGAAATTACATTTCACAATATCGAAAATTTATTGCCCGGTATTTATGAAAAAGGTACTGTTCCATTATTGCTTATTTTAGACAAGGTAACCGATGTGCGCAATTTTGGCGCTATATGCCGTACGGCTGAATGCAGTGGGGTTAATGCCATTATTATTCCAACGCGTGGCTCGGCACAAATAAATGCCGATGCCGTAAAAACTTCGGCAGGAGCCTTGCAACTTATTCCCGTTTGCCGCGAAGAGAATTTAAAAAACACCATCATTTTTTTAAAGGAAAGCGGTGTGCAAATTGTTGCCTGCACCGAAAAAACCGATGATTATTATTATTCCCTCGATTTCACACAACCTACTGCCATCATTATGGGCTCCGAGGAAGATGGCATTTCGGGCGAATACCTAAAACTCTGCGACCACAAGGCAAAAATTCCTTTGCTGGGCGAAATACAATCCTTGAATGTTTCGGTTGCCTGCGGTGTGCTATTGTACGAGGTCGTGAAGCAAAGGGTGGGGTAGTTTGGAGTATTTAGTCTCTAGTCAATAGTCTTTAGCAAAGGTGGTTTAATAACCAAGAGGTTCACGGCTGGTATGAACAATTCTTACAATTCTAATTTCCGATCTTTCAGGTTTTATTTGGTAGGTAATTCTATAACTATATAGTGTGAATGCTCGGAACTCTTTATTAGGATTATCTTTCAGCTTGTCTAGTTCACAAATAAGAGCATTTGTTTTTATAATATCTAATCGAGATAGAATACCCTCTTTTACAATTTTAGGAGCTTGACTGCTTTGTTTCGACAGGAAAGTAAGGATTTCTTTAAAATTATCGAGTGTTTGTTTATCCCAAATAATTTTAAAGGATTTATTCTTTACCACTTAGATAATTCTTTAAGTGCATTTTGATGTGTTACAAAATCTCCTTTTTCAATTCGGCTTACAGCATCATTGATTTCTTTGTTGTATTGTTTTTTTGAAATTCGCTTATTTTCTTTATCAACATTTAAAAAGCTTTTTACCATTTCTAATAGCAACGTTTGTTGCTTAGATGATAATAGAGGTAAATAACCATCGAATTGTTTTTTTATAGCTGTACTAGTCATTTTCATTTATGTTTAGCATTCAAATTTACAAAAATTAGATGAAAGCCCCAAGCTAGTTTTTAAAACAAATAATTTTGTTTTAAAAACTAGCAATGAAAAACAAATACGACAGCTCCGTTGTGTTCTTGTATGCCATTGGCAGAGAACAGCTATTGCCACTAGATTTCAGGAAAAAAATCCCCTACTCAACTATTTCCTCTTGGCGCAAAACAAATTATGGAAATTACCTCGGACACGAATTCCGATACCATTTTAGCGATGCCTTTAAATGCTTTGAATTGGAAAGCGAAAACAATCGCTTAAAAAGCAGGCTCCTTAGTTTAGCAAGGGTGGTGCACAAAAATACACAGTTACATTAAAACAAAATGATAACGTTTTGTTTAATGGGAAAATTGATTCACAGGGATGTCTGTAGATAAACAATCTAACTAATTTTTATATTTTATTTGGGTACATTTTGTAGAGCAATATTTAATTGCAAAAGAGCTCCAATATTATTAGAGTT
>CAIMGI010000117.1 GCA_903840505.1 uncultured Bacteroidota bacterium | reverse complement strand
GCTCCCCGCCTTTCTAACAATAATAATCGGATCAAAAAATATAATACAAGCAAAAACGCCTGTCTCATTTCCGAAACAGGCGTCCTTGAAAATTATAGGGAATAAACTATTCTTCTACTTGAACCATTTTGAAAGGTACATTGATGATTGCTTGATAATCTTCACCAGCCTCCAACATATCCTCATCATCCTCTTCGTAATGCCAGTTGATTACTACTTGGCTATTACCACCTTTTTGAATAGATTCTAACTTCTTGAATACATCCAAAATACATTTTGAAGAACTTGTATTGAAATACTCCAATTGTATATTCACGTTTGTGCTAGTTTTGGGTGTTGAAGAATATTTGTCTAACCAATCAACCAAAGGTTTATAAAATTCAATAGAATTTTCAGGAATTGATCTTCCTTTTATTTCCAACAAAGCATTGTTATAATCAAACTTAATGCTTGGTGTTTTTGGTGTTCCTTCAATTTGTAAAGTTTCCATATGATGGGTGTATTAATTATTATGAAATTTTTATGTTTAAACTAAAAAAAGAATATATGTTATCTACGGGTAAAAAATTATAATTTAATTTCTGTCCTGATTTGCGCGCTATATCAATCATACCCAAACCGCCTCCGCCTTTTTGAGAGAACTCATCGTTGTTCAATATCTCTTTGTAATACTCTTTCAATTGCTCCTTATCCATTGAATTAATTTTATCCAACTTCGTTTTCAATTTCTCAACATTCTCAGATAAAATATAATTGCCTGTTAATATGGTGTACTCCGGTCCTGTTTTACCAATCATAAATATTGCTGAACGAGGAGCAACATTATCGGTTGCTATTGCAGTTTGTGCAACCTCATCCATATGGTGGTATAAATTCTGCAAACACTCAACCAACACATTGTAAACTTTCTTCTTAATTTTTGGCTCTTCCTGGAGGTTATCCAATTTAGATTCCATAATTTGAAGAATGGATGTAAGGAGTTCGGAAGTTATATCTCCTTTAAAAGAGAGCATAATTTTGTTACGCTCCATTTTATCATAAAAATCATATATATCTAACATCCAATTATTTTATTGGAAACAAATATAAATAAAACCTTTGTAAATAAAAAAACCTTTTGCGAAGTTTATTTTAACCATTGGCAAAAGAGATCCAACCCTTTGGTAATCTGCACAGAAGGATGGAATTGCCGCTATTTATCAACAATGCCTAATTTGGTTTCTGCTTAAAAAAGCCAGGAAAGAGCTTGTATAAAGAATAAACAGTGGCAATAAGCAATAGCGGATATGCCGTAATAAAGTAGCGTGATTCCTGTATATCGGAAAAAAGCACAATTGTAGCTGTAAGATTTGCAATAAACAATATCATAAACAATGTGATTTTTTTGTGGTCTTTTAGCAGCATTATCAAACCCAAAGAACCTACTATTAGTACAAGATAGTATAATAAAGAATATTTTATTTTTATTGCTTTTTGAAACAAATTCATTGACGAAAAAGAAGGAAGCGTGAGGTAGCTTGAACCCGATTTAAACACCAATCGTTTAAAGGCCTTCCCAAATTTATAAAAAAGATATGTTGGAGAGTTTCCATTAACAAATTGTTGGGTGTAGCGATTGGCAATGATTACAACTTGCTTATCAAGTTGCTGCATTTCGGGATTTTCCGCTGATAATTCTGATGCATTTTTTCGATAGGACCTGTAGATATTTCTTAAAGCCAACAGTGAGTCACGATTATAAGATACATTGTTATAAATACGTGTTGGGAATGCATAATTGTTTATTGTTGCATCATCCAATTCTTCTCGAAACCAAGCAGCTTCGGAGTCTGTTTCGTAATATGCACACTCCCCTCCTGTGTTTAAAATAAATTTTCGGATAGCCAACCAGCCAGGAGAATAAATGGTTCCATACACTCCACTAGCACTTTGTTCAAGAGGAATAAATTGTTTGGCTTTTAAATAATTGTTCACAATCCAACAAGAATCGGCAAATATGAAAGGCGCAATGAAAATGAAACAACTTGTAAATACCTTTTTGAAATGCAATTGCTTGTACTGAGACACAAACAATAATAGTGGAACAAGGGCAATGAGCAGACCTAGAAAGGGCCGTAAAAAAATAGCCCAAGCCAAAAAACAACCTGACAATAAAATGTCTCTTGTGGAATTGTACTTCAAATACTTTACTAAAAAATAAAAGAATAGAATGAAAGTCGATACGGAGAAACTCTCGGAAAGACCTACCATAAAGTCGAAGATGCCGGTAAAGGTGCTGATGGCAAAAAGGAAGAATGTAGACAAGAAGACCATTTTATTATCAATAATCAATTGGGCAGTGCGCGCCAAGATATAGACTGAAAAAGCGGCCAATAAAAATTGTAATGCAGCCAAGAGTAAAAGAGCATTTTCCTTTTCGAAAACAAAACGCAACAACATATAGGGTAAACTTAAACCCGGCATTCTACCTGCAAAATAACCTGTGGCACCCGGCTCGAGGGTATAGGTTCCATAAGCAAAATAATTATCGACAGGACGTAATATGTAATTGTAATCGTTGCTGACGAGTGAGGTACCGTATACCATTTTAGCGGAATACAGTGTATTGCTTTGAAAAATAAAATAGGAAAGAATGATGCCCTTGATGACTATTGCCACCAAAGTCCAAAACAACCAGCCTTTGTCCTCTAATTTATTTTGCATATTTTTTTTATATCCAAAATGCTTTTATCAATAACTCTTTCCCACAAAAAATCGTCTTTTATTAATTGTATGGCATTCTCCTTTTTTGCACTTAATACTTCATTCGAAACATTGATTGCATCCTTCAAAGCATTTTTTAATTGGCTTTCAGAACCCGGTTCAATGAGCCAACCTGTTTTTTCGGAAACCAAACTTTGTGTTCCGCCTGTATCGGTAGCAATAATGGCCAAACCACTTGCCATTGCTTCCACAATTACAGTTGGCATTCCTTCGGCCAAACTGGGGCAAACCAACACATCCACTGAGCGAATGATTTTTTTTATTGCATCAAAATCTATTACACTTCCGTGATAGATAATGTTGGGCTTGCTAATTTTTACTTCATCGGGAATGGGCCCTACAAAATGGAATTCAAAGTTTGCTTTTGTGTCTGCCAACAATTGTTTTAATACGGTAGAAAGTTCCTGTACTCCCTTTCTTCTTTCATAACGACCAATGAATAAAAATTTACGAACTGTGTTGCTTGTTGTTGCAGTTTGCTCCAACCACTTTGTTTCGGTAGCATTCGGACTGGTAATTAATTGTTGCTGTTTGCAACCAAGACTCAATAATAGTTCCGCTATTTTGCCTCCATAATTTATTACATAATCGGCATTGAGCAAATTAAAACGGGTGCTGCTGCGCAAGAGTAATTGCTGTAAACGGGCTTTCAACGAAAGGGTTAGTTGAAACATTTCCAGTCCGTGGAAGTTAACCGCGATGGGCGGCAATACTGCTCCTTTCTTTTTTTCTTTGATTGATTTCCAGGCGCAAAAACCTTGTGCATATATAAAATCGGGCAAAGGGTTTTGCATTAAATGTTGGTAAAGGGATTCTGAATATTTATACGACTCTCTTACATAATGCCCGGGATAATAGCCCTTGACAGGAAAATCAATGACAATTGACCGGATGTGTTTTTTTTCTTCTTCGGTAAAAACGTCCAGTTGTTGTATGTTATAGTTTGTTTGAGAAGAATTGCAATGGTATAAATCGATGTAAATTTTTTGTTGGGCAAAATACTTTGCAAGGTTGTAGGAGTGCTTTTGCATACCCCCTACTAAATAGGGATAAATACCATCGGTAAGCAAAGCTATCCTCATTGTTAAACTTGTTTTTGGTGGTTGGCCCACATTTGTTTTATGCCCTCTTCAATGGATGTGGATGGTTTCCAGCCAATTTGTTTGCCGGCTTTTGTAATATCGAGTATCATTTTCTCCACATCGAAAGAACGTGCAGGAGCCATATTGATATTGGCTTTTTTACCCGATATATTGGTAATGCTTTCAATAATTTGATTTACTGTGTAACCTACTCCACTGCCTGCATTGAAAACTCCTAGGGCATTTTTGTCCATTGCCGTACAGAGTAATTTTACCAAATCATCGATAAAAATATAATCGCGTACACTGTTGCCATTGCCATAAATAGTTACTTCCTCATTGTTTGCAATTTTTTCGAGCAGGGTGTTGATGAGCCCTTGCACACCACTATGACCCTGGCGGTTACCGTATAGGTTTGCCGGCCTGATAATAAGTGATTGTAAATCGTACAATTTGCTGTACATTGATATGTAATTTTCGATGGCCCCTTTCACAATACCGTAAGATGAAATGGGTTGTAAGATGGTATCTTCGGGTGTAGGAACAATGGCTGCATTGCCATACACGGTACCGCCCGATGAAAGGTAAATTATTTTCCTGCACTTATTCTCGCGCATTGCATCCAATAATTTAACGGTGGGAATTAAGTTACTCTCAACATCATAAGCACAATTGTTATTTGAATTGGCAGGAACGGTAGTACTCACCAAATGCACCACAGTATCGATGTCCTCCAAGGTAGAAGACATAAAAACGGCATCCGAAAAATCGCCCAAACGGTAATCCACATTGGGATTGGGCTCGCGAAATTTCTCGGGATAAACATCCACTACCCTCACTGAAAAACCCTTTTGCAGAAAAGCATCAACCAAATGAGATCCTACAAATCCGTTTCCTCCGAGTATTAAAATATTCTTTTTTCCTAGATGCGCCATATTATGAAAACAAATTTAAGCTATTATTTTAATTAGTTGTTTTATAAATTTGCGCAACTGACGAATTGTTTTAATATGAATAACTAGATGCCCCATCCAATTCAGATAGAGTAAACAAATATTATTATAATTATTATTTGTACATTAATTTTTTAATTATTAATTTAAAACAAAAAAAATGAAAAAACTACATCAATTATCTTTCTTAGGAATTGCACTTGCGGTTATCCTAACTTCATGCTCTATGGAAAAGCGTGTTTATATGTCTGGTTAGAATGTGCAATGGAAAAACTCGAGTAAAATTGAACAAAAGGAAGAAGTTGTTTACAATCAAAAAGAACAAAGGAACAATCAAGATTTTAAGAAAATAAATTCATCTGAAACAATTATAGATGTTAATGAAGATGAAATCATTACAGCTTCTACAGAAAAAGAAATTAGCCTACCTTCTAAGAAAACAATTTCTTTAAATAGGAATAACTCAAAAGTTGATTTTAATGCTAATCCTACTGAAAAAAAAACGATAACTTCTAGTAATGAACTAAAAAAGAAAAACAGCGCTGCTTCACAAAGTGGTAGCGGAAAAAGCAAATTAGTTGCACTATTATTAGACTTCTTTTTAGGTGTTTTGGGGATTCATCGATTTTACCTTGGTTACACAGGCTGGGGTGTACTTTATTTATTTACCTTAGGACTATTTGGAATTGGTGTTATTGTAGACTTTTTTTTAATTCTTTTCGGAGCATTAAAGCCAAAAAATGGGGACTATAACTAAAGTTTTTCTTTAATAATTAATAATTCGAAAAAAATGTGTGAATACTTGAAAGTGTTCACACATTTTTTTATTCTCATCCTATATATAATTCTCAAAGACAATTAATAAGAAGCTTAATAATTCTTCAGCCAGAGAGGATCATTACCCCCTCTTTTGCATTTTACAAAGATAAAGGTTGTATTCTATATTTAAGATTTAAAATACAACCTATATAAAGAGCAAACCTAAAGGCCAGTACTCAACTGCAATAATTAACCAAAGTACAACACGATGATAAGGTTAATTTTAATATTCGCAATGGTTCTTATGAGCCAATCAAGGAAGGAGCAAGAACTAACTCTTGTAAATTAAGCCATGCATTTATTGACTCTAATTGCAAATATGTAATAGTTTTAGTAATTTTAGATTTATAAAAACAAGATATATGAATATAGCAGTATTTGGTACAGGAACGGTTGGTAACACCATCGGTTCAAAACTAATTGAATTAGGTCACAAAGTAATGATGGGGTCGAGAACAGCTAGCAATGAAAAAGCACAAGCTTTTGTAACAAAACACATGGGTAAAGCAAGTTCAGGAACATTTGAAAATGCAGCTGCATTCGGTGAGATTATTTTTAACTGTACATCCGGACTAGGTTCAATTGAAGCTCTTCAACTTGCAGGCGAAAGCAACCTGAATGGAAAAATAATTATTGACATTGCAAATCCACTTGACTTTTCAAAAGGAATGCCACCTTCACTTTCGCCTGTTAACACAAACTCTTTGGGCGAAGAAATTCAAAAAACTTTTCCTTCAACAAAAGTTGTGAAAGCACTCAACACTATGTGGTGCGGACTAATGGTAAACCCGGCAATGATTAACGCTGCCGATCATAGTACTTTTATTAGCGGAGACGATGCCGATGCAAAGCGAAAGGTGAAAGAGATTTTGCAATCTTTCAGTTGGCTAGAAAAAAATATTCTTGACCTTGGTGATATTACAACGGCAAGGGGAACTGAAATGTATTTGCCACTATGGTTGAGGATTTATGGGGCTACTAAAAATGGAGCTTTTAACATTAAAATTGTGAGTTAATTTAATTATTCTGCCTATGGTTGGTGTTATCACCTACCACTATTAAAGTGAATATGTTTTCTTGTGAGGCTTTGCCTCACGCTCCAATTCCTTTTTTCCTTGACGAAAAAAGGAATCAAAAAAGTCAAGAGCAAACGCCATTTTCAGGTATTCGTTTTGTCGCACAAGCTGCGCCATCAATTGCCACGAAACCTGAAATTCGCACCGTTTGCTCAGGAGCTCCCCGCCTTTCTAACTGTATTCTTAAAATAATTTATTGTAATGCGGTATAGACTTCCAACAGTACTTTCTCTTCGTTTTCCCAGCAAAGCACTTCAGCGGCATTGAGTGAGTTCTGTTTGTACAAATTCAATTGATTTTCATTTGCCAACATATTGTTTAATTGCACAGCAATGTGTTGAGGCTTGTGTGAAGTAATCGTCTCCCCTACTTGGTATTCGGTAACAATACGTTTTACTTCCACCAAAGGCGAAGCTAAAACTGCTATGCCTGCCGACATATAATCGAAGAGTTTATTGGGCAAACTGTAACGGTAATTTATGTTGCTGTCTTTGTCGAGTGTTAACCCTATGTCGGCCAAACGGGTGTAACCCATTAATTCGGCATACAGCATTTTTGGTTTAAAAATAATTTTGCTTTTAAGTTTTTCTGTCTGTGCTTTTTCTTTTAAGGATGCTACCACATCACCATTCCCAATAATCAACAAAAGCGCATCGTTCACCCATTCCATTGCTGCTAATGCTTCTTCCGCACCACGGTCAATATTTATTCCGGCTCCTTGCAAAATAATAATTTTTTTATCAGCAGGTAATCCAAGTTCTACTTTGCTGAATTGCTTTATTGTAGATGTATTTAATCGAGGAACATTTCGCACCACATTTACTTTTACATTGTATTCTTTAGCATACAGTTGTGCTATGGAATCGTTTACAGTGAAAACATTTTTAAGTTTGGGAAAAATAGCATTCTCGATGCTTTTCCATATTCGCTTTTTAAAAGGGTTGTGCTGTAGTTCGGGCACTTCGGTAAAATATTCGTGTGTGTCGTAAACCAATTTAGTTCCTTTGAGTTTAGCTATCATATAATTGGGCAGCAGCGTATCCAAATCATTCGATACCAATACATCGGCCTTTTTGAACAACAAAAAAAGAAACAAACGAAAGTTAAAGGCTGCATAAAAAAGCGGTCCGGTTTTAAACAACAGAAACATGCGATATGTTTCGTATTTTCGGTTTATGGCTAAACTATCGGGTAATTTTCTGCCCACCAACAGCAAATCGTAGCCCATCTTATGAAGGCTTGTGCATACCTTGTCGACACGCTGATCGCTGACAAGGTCGTTCGTAACAGAAACTATTGCTTTTTTCATATCAAATATGAATGCGAATATAGTAATTTGCGGTAGCTCTATTTTCTATTAACTTTGAGCCACACAAATAACGATGGAAATAAGGGAAAATTATTCACTTAAAAAATTAAATACATTCGGCATTGATGCCTTTGCTCAATATTTTGTTGAAGCATCTACACTGAGCGAATTACAGGAACTTTTATCAGAGCCTAAATTCAAGTCGATTCCCAAGCTTATTTTAGGTGGAGGAAGCAATATTCTTTTCACAAAAAATTTTGAGGGGCTTGTAATAAAAAATAATTTAAGTGGAATAAATCCGATAAAGGAGGACGAAAAATACTTTTATGTAAAAGCACAAGCCGGAGAAGTGTGGCACCATTTTGTGCTGCATTGCATAGCCAATAACTATGCAGGAGTTGAAAACCTATCACTTATACCTGGCAATGTTGGAGCTTCTCCAATGCAAAATATTGGAGCTTACGGTGTCGAAATAAAGGATGTGTTTTATGAACTGGAGGCGTTGAATACATCGACCAATGCGATAGAGGTATTTAGTCACGCTGATTGTAAATTCGGCTACCGCGAAAGTGTTTTTAAAAGAGAATTGAAAAACAAATACATTATACTATCGGTAACATTTAAGCTCAACAAAAAAGCCACATTCAATACCAGTTACGGAGCCATTGAAAAGGAACTAGAGGCGATGAAAGTTACTGAAGTAGGTATAGCTGCTATCAGCAAAGCGGTGTGTAACATACGCAACAGCAAGTTGCCGAATCCGAAAGAGATTGGCAATGCGGGCAGCTTTTTTAAAAATCCCGAAGTAACAGCGTCACAATACATCGCTTTAAAAGAAAAACACCCTGAGCTGGTTGCTTATGTGCTTGAAAACAGCAATTATAAATTGGCTGCAGGTTGGCTTATTGAGCAATGCGGATGGAAAGGGAAAACTATTGGCGAAGCTGGGGTGCATAAAAACCAGGCCTTGGTATTGGTGAATTACGCGAATGCAAAGGGCAATGAAATATATTCACTTTCGCAACAGATCCTCGATTCGGTGAAAGAAAAATTTGGTGTAGACCTGGAAAGAGAAGTGAATATTATTTGATAGGGAAAAATTTTTACTTTTGTCGAAGTATTCACACAATAAAAAAATCAAATGGGATTTGTAAAAGAATTTAAGGACTTTGCCGTAAAAGGTAATGCTATCGACTTAGCTATCGCTACCGTATTGGGTGGCGCATTTAACGCTATTGTAGGATCGATTGTTGACAGTATATTAATGCCCATAGTGGGTATTTTAACTGGTGGTGTTAATTTTAACGAATTGGCTCTTAAAGTAGGCGATGCTCAATTAAAATATGGTTTGGCAATTGCTGCTACCGTTAAATTTATCATTGTTGCTTTGTTCCTTTTTATGGTGATTAAAGGATTAAATTCCATTAAAAAGAAAGAAGCCGCAGCTGCGCCTCCTGCTCCAAAAGGACCAACACAAGAAGAGTTGCTGACAGAAATAAGAGATTTACTAAAAAAATAGTTTTATCATTTTAATAGCCCGAGAGCAATGCAACATTGTTTTCGGGCTATTGAATTATACAATAGCATTATGAAAAAAGGAATGTTCCTTATATGTATCGCATTTTGTTTAATGCTCGTTTCTGCTAAAGCAGAAGACAGCACAAAAGTAGATAGCATAAAGGTGTGGAAAAAAGGTGGGATTGCAGGGCTTAACTTTGCTCAAACTTCCTTAACAAATTGGCAAGGTGGGGGTGAAAATGCTATAGCCGGAAATGCATTGTTAAGTCTTTTTAGCAATTACAAAAAGGGTTTGTCCACCTGGGAAAATACCTTGGACTTGGCTTACGGGAAAATACAAACAGGAAAAGCAGCTTTGCGCAAAAACGATGATAAGATAGACTTGAACTCTAAGTACGGATATTCATTTTCAAAAAACTGGAATTATTCGGCTTTATTTAACTTTAAAAGTCAGTTTGACGATGGTTATGCTTACCCAAATGATTCGGTTGTAATATCTCATTTTTTAGCACCTGCCTATACGCTTTTGGCGATTGGACTTGATTACAAAACCACAAACAATAATTTTTCATTGTTTATTTCGCCCCTTACGGGAAAAACTACTATTGTGAACGATCAACGCTTAGCAGATGCAGGGGCATATGGTGTTGAAAAAGCTACGTATGACCCAACAAGCTTGGCATTGATAAAAGGTGGGAATAAAATAAGAAACGAGTTCGGGGGATATTTGCGTATGACCTATAAAAAGGAAGTGATGAAGAATGTAACCTTTCAGACCAAACTCGAGCTTTTCAGCAACTATATCAATAACCCACAAAATATGGATGTTAACTGGGAAAATATAGTATCATTGAAAGTAAACAAATTTATAACTGCGAGCATTACAACCAACTTAATTTATGACGATGATGTTAATATTAAGGTTGACCACGGTGACGATGGGGTAATTGATGCTGTTGGTCCAAGGGTTCAATACAAGCAGGTATTGGCAGTTGGCTTTTCGTACAAATTTTAAAATTGTATTTTTGTATTGGCCATTTTTGTGGCATCATTATTGGCATATATTTACCAACCATAAATAAAAATAATATGAAAACAATTATCACTGTAAGCACTCTTGTTCTACTTTTTGGAGTTAGTTCGTTGTATGCACAAACTTCAACATCGGCTCCAAAAACGGTTTCAACAACAACAGTCGCTCCACAAAAAGCTAATGTTCAAACCGGTCCATCAAGTACAGCAGCACCTAAAAAGGAAGTCGCTACTGCAACTGCAACACCTGTAGTAAGTACTTCTGATGGAAAAGCTTCTTCCACAGCTGCACCTGCACAAACACCCAATACAGGGCAAGGAACAACAACTGCTGCGCCTACAAAAAGAGCAACAACAGTTACAAAGTCAAGTACACCGGTAAAAGCTAACGTAATTAAATAAGCTTATTTATTTCACAGAAAAAGGAACGCAATGTTCCTTTTTTTGTGCCTTGTTTTGGGCAATATTAATCGATTAATCGATAATTTTAGTATATTCGTACCCTATTTTACAAGATTTTGTCTATAAAAAATGGCTAAAGTATTATTGGTTGAGGGAGAAGAAATTATGTTGCGTGCGCTTGAATTCAGGTTGCGCAAGGATGGACACGATATATACAAGTGCTCTGACGGCAGAGAAGCTATTAATATGTTAAACAAACAGAGGGTGGATATTGTTATAACCGACATTATGATGCCTTTTGTAAGCGGTTTGGAAATTGTAAATTATATAAAGAAAAACATTAACACCAGTTTACCTGTTATAGTTATATCATCGGTAGGTCTGGAGGCTAGCATTTTTGAAGCATTAGAGCTTGGTGCTGACGACTTTATGATTAAACCCTTTAACCCGAATGAGTTATCCATTAGGGTTAAAAAATTATTGAATATAAAAACCGGCAATGTTACCTTTTCTGTATAAGTACATACTACCTATTGCTTTCCTTCTTGTTTTTATTTCTGAACATTCACTTTCACAAGATACTTCGAAGATAAATTTACTGCCCAAAGATTCTGTTATTGTTGCAAAAGACAGTGCTGTTGTAAAAGACACGGCAGCAGTAAAAATAGATACTGCAAGCATCGACTACCGCTTTAAAGTAGCCATTCAAACAGGTTTTGACGGAAAGTATTCAAAGTCGATAGCGATGTGTAAACGCATATTGAAAGAAAAACCGGATTACCACGAAGTACGTTTATTTATGGGAAGAGCCTATGCTTGGGATCATCAGTGGGAAAATGCAAAAAAGGAAATAAGTAAGGTGATAGAAAAAGAACCCAAAAATGTGGATGCTTACAATGCCATAACTGATGTTGGTTTGTGGTCGCTAATCCCCGAAATGGCACTTGAAAAGGCAAACAAAGGATTAACGATTGATTCGGTGAACCAGGATTTAATGCTAAAAAAAGCAAAAGCATTGGAACAATTGGGCGATATAGATGGTGCAATTGTAACGCTTGAAAAATTGCTAAAAATAAACCCTGAAAATTTAGAAGCACAAGAAATGCTTGCACGCTTAAAGCAACTCACCATTAAAAATTACATTGGGGTGTATTATACCTTGGAAGCGTTTAGCAGGTATTACGAACCACGTCATTTGGTTTCAGTTGAATTTAAACATACTTTCAATTATGCAACAACACTAATTGCCCGAACGAATTTCGGAAATCGTTTTGGTCGAAAAGGTTTGCAATACGAATTGGACTTATACCGAAACCTTCGAAAAGGAATGTATGTATATGCAAACATAGGCTATTCTCCTTCCATTATTTTTCCGCTATTCAGCAACGGGGCCGAATTATACAAAGCACTAAAAAGAGGTTTTGATTGTTCAGTCGGATATAGGTATATGTTGTTTAAGAGTCCGTATAATACCCTCCGACTTACCATATTAACAGGCTCTTTGGGTAAATACCACAATACGTATTGGTTTGGATTTAAACCCTATTTAACTTTTAGTTCAAAAGGTTTTGCGCAGTATTATATGCTGATGGCGCGTAAATATTTGGAGGATACATATAATCACCTCACACTTTCAATAGCCTACGGAGCATCACCTTATAACACTTCACAAAATTTGCAATTCGACAGGTTGTACAATTTAAAAACACAACGCATTGGTTTGGCTTACCAAAAAACATTCGATAAAATATATGTGCTGCTTGCCGGAGTGAGCTTAGAAAGACAAGAATTGAATTTTCAAAAAGGTGATTATATAGCTTCCGTAATTTTTGATTTAGGATTTAGAGTACGATTTTAATGAACATACAAATATTCATATATATCATATTAGGTCTTTTCAGAGAAGTGAACGACACACTTACTTCTGAAGGGGTTTTCCTTGTATATGCCATTCTGTTTTTCCTTTCCTTTTCAGTACTGTTTACTTTACTTATTTTTTACAGCAGGATAACAAAAACAATCAAGGAGAACAAAACAAATGTGATGAAAAAGAAGTATCAACTTCTTATCACCTCCTATATGTTTGACGAAGGCCTTATGGCAAATGGTGTTGAGTCGGAGCAAATACAAAAAATGATTGCCCACTATAACGAAAACTACCTACAAAATAAATTCAACAGAAATGTGCTTATTGAAGAAATTCTTTTAATCTACAAGGAATTGTCGGGCGATGCAGCTGAAAATTTACGCAAACTATACCTCACACTGGATCTTGAGAAAGATTCATTGAAAAAAGTAGAAAGCACCAGGTGGTACATTCAAGCAAAAGGCGTAAAGGAATTGGCTGAAATGAACATATCAAGTGCATACCCCATTATATATGCCCTGATAAATCATCCCAATAAAATATTGAGGATGGAAGTACATACTGCCATCGTTAAATTGGTAAACTTTAGTGCCTTGACATTTTTGGATGAATCAAAATACCCGATATCCGAATGGCAACAAATAAATATACTGGAAGTGCTTTCCAAGTCAGGCAATACGTACTTACCCGATTTCTCACAATGGTTAGGTTCGCGAAACGATTCAGTTGTTTTGTTTGCCTTAAAAATGGTGAAATTTTTTCACCGTATTGACCACATAAAACAAATATTAAAACTACTTAAACACGATAACTTAAAAATAAGAAAAGATGTTGTGGATACAATCGGTGAGCTAGACGCAGCGAGTGCATTGAGTACATTAAAAAAACAGTTTTACAGCGATGAAAAGGAATTTAAATTAGAAGTATTGAGGGTTTCTAAAAAAATTGCCATCGAAAAAGATTTACCCTTTTTGGAAGTACAATTGTTGAACGAAGATTATGACATCAGTTTGGCATCGGCAAATGCAATGGTAGCAAATGGTGAAATGGGAGTTACATTATTGAAAGATATCTCAAAAACGTATGCGGACGATAAGCTGAAAGGTATTATCAGACAAGCATTCAGTGCAGTTAATATGAATTAAAAGATGATAGATTTTTTTGATACACTGAGCGAAATTTTTCTTTATGGAATATTCATTTATTCCATCAGTATCATATTGGCATATTTATTATTGGCGATAGTTTCTGTTTTTGAATCCATTAAATACATTCGCAAAAACAGTTTTATCGATTACGATTCCATCGTTACTTCTCCCCTTTCGCCAACCATTTCAATTATTGCCCCTGCCTTCAACGAAGGACATACCATCATTGAAAATGTGCGCTCACTTATTTCATTGAGGTATAATTTTTACGAAGTTATTGTTGTGAACGATGGCAGTACGGATGATTCCTTGCAAAGACTGATAAATGCCTATGAATTGGTGCAGGTTGATATAAAAATAACCGAAGAGCTAGTAACACAGCCGGTAAGAGGCATTTACAAATCGCGCAACCCTGTTTTCAATAAAATTACGGTGGTCGATAAAGAAAATGGTGGTAAAGCTGATGCATTGAACGTTGGATTAAATGTGGCTCAAAACAGCTTGGTAGCTTGTATTGATGTAGATTGTATTTTGGAACAGGATTCGCTTTTAAAGATGGTTAAACCCTTTTTAGAAGACGAATATAATCAGGTAATTGCTGCTGGAGGTGTGGTTAGAATAGCCAATTCCTGTGTGATTGAAGATGGAAGATTGGTAAAAATAAATTTACCCGATAAGTTTTTGCCGCGTATGCAAACCCTAGAATATATTCGCGCTTTTTTATTGGGAAGAATGGCTTGGAGCCGATTAAACGGACTCTTGCTTATTTCGGGTGCATTTGGATTGTTCGACAAAAAAATTGCGATTGCTTGTGGTGGATACAATATAAAAACTGTAGGTGAAGATATGGAGCTTGTGGTGAGAATGCGTGTATACTTGCACGAACGCAAACGTGAGTATAAAGTGGTGTATATACCCGATCCTTTGTGCTGGACGGAGGCTCCTGAAAGTTTTAAAATATTAAACCGCCAACGAAACCGCTGGACAAGGGGAACGGCAGAAACATTGTGGTTGCACCGAAAAATATTTTTCAATCCGAAGTTTGGCAGCTTGGGGATATTGAGTTATCCCTATTGTTTTTTTTACGAATGGCTTGCTCCTATCATTGAATTTTTTGGAATAATCAACTTTGCTTTGCTTGCCTTTTTGGGTTATGTGAATTGGGATTCCTTTTTAATCCTGTTGGCATTGGTATACACCTTTGCCATATTTTTCTCGCTACTTGCTATACTCACAGAAGAGCTGACTTACCATCAATACAAGAAAAAAACGGATATGTTTAAGCTCATTCTTACAGCCTTACAAGAGCCGTTTTTATTCCATCCTTTTGGTACTTGGATTGCTATAATGGGCAACATTGATTTAATGACCGGAAAAAAGAATTGGGGGGTTATGACGAGAACGGGGTTTAATAAGAAGGAAAAATAATACAAACTAAACCAATTCCCTCCAATTGCCTTTACGCAAGTATAGGTAAGCAAGTCCACCCATAAAAATAAAATACACATACTCCACCGCCCACACCATTTCAATGGATGATTTTAAGCTGACTGCCATAATGTAAGAGGCCCATAAATAAAATACGATGGTAATAAATTCTATTATAAGTGATGCCATTGTATTGCCTGTTCCGGAAACTGAACCAAGTATGATGGTGGTAAAAGAAAAAAGAATCAAAGAACCTGAAATAATGTAAATACAAGGAAGCGTATCTTTTATCAAACTTAAATCATTTGTAAATATAGAAAGTACTTGTGTTGCTAAAACTAAATTTACTAACATTAAAATGGCAGTAGCAACAATACTCATAATGCATATTCGATACATTGTTGAGAACACTTCATTTTGCTTTTTCTGTCCTATTAAATTACTGATAATGGTATTGGTGGCAGAGCTAAAACCTATCAATGGAATCATCAAAATGATGTAAGCATTTCGCACCAGATTAGAAATGGCCAATTCCCTCTCCCCTATTTTCTCCACAATCATAAAAAACACAAACCAGGAAAAAACTGCCAGAAAAAGTTGAAACATAACAGGAGCAGCAACCACAAATATACTTTTAACACGCTCTAATTTAATTTTGAGAGAATCGAATTTAAACAGGGAATAATGATTCCTATCGACCGTTTTAAAAGTATAAACAAGTGCGTAAATACAAGCAATGGCTTCCGACAGGTTACTTGCTAAAGCACTGCCGGCAATACCCATTGGGGCATATCCGAACTTACCAAAAACAAAAACATAGTTTAATATAATGTTTAAAACAGCAGACAAAATAGTACTGTAACTCACAATTTTTGTATCGGCAATTCCCACAAAAAAAGCACGCAAGGCAACAATGATGAAAGTAAAAAATATACCCCAACTGCGCATTTGTATAAAAGCTACACTGGAGTCGTAAATAGCATTTGAATTAACAAATGAACGTAAGGTGTAAGGAGCAATAAAATACAGAAAAAGATAACTCACTAAGCCCAACAGCAACAAAAAATACAAGGTATGGTGAAACACTTCGCCAATTTCTTTTGGCTTTTTTTCGCCATCTAAGCGAGCAATAATAATTTGAGCACCTACACCAAAACCAAAACCCAACATAAAAATGGTGACGTAAAAAAGTCCGCCAATAGCTGCCGCACCCAATGCTACTTCACTCACCCTGCCCATAAAAGCAGAATCGGTAATATTAATAATAGCTTGTGCCAAGCCACCCAAAATAATGGGATAACTAATTTGCCAAATACGCTTGTAAGAATATTCCACTTATAAACTATTCTATTTTAAGTACCAATCCTTTTAAATATTGACCTTCGGGATGAAAAATACTTGGTGCGTGATCGGCTGGTTGCGATAAATGATGCAAAACCCTCACCCTCCGACCTGCCTGTATGGCTGCCGACATTATGGTGCTGTTAAACAAATCGGTATCCACCACCTGTGAGCAGGAAAAGGTAAAGAGTATTCCTCCCGGTTTTATTTTACGAATGGTTTCGGCATTTAATCTTTTGTAACCTTGAACCGCATTGTGCTTAACGTGTTGGTGTTTGGCAAATGCAGGAGGATCGAGTATGATTACATCGTATTCTTCTTTTGTACTTTCTAAAAATGCAAAGGTGTCAATGGCAAATGATTCGTGCGTAGCTCCTTTCGGGAAATTTAATGCCACATTCCCTTCTGTAAGCTCAATCGCCTTTTTTGAACTATCAACCGAATGCACCAGGCTTGCTCCTGCTTGTATGGCATACACCGAAAAACCTCCCGAATAGCAAAAGGTGTTTAGTACTTTTTTTCCTTTGCAGTAATTCGCAAGCAATAATCGGTTATCGCGTTGATCGATAAAAAAGCCTGTTTTTTGTCCTTTTTCCCAATCAATATTGAACTTTAAACCGTTCTCTAATACTTCATTGGTAAGGGTTTCTCCCCACAATAAACCATTGGTTGAAGGGAGTTCTAAATTTTTTGGCAAGGTCTCATCGCTTTTATCGTAAATGGCCTTTAAGCGATGTTGTAATACATTTTTCAGTGCTTCAGCAATATCTAAACGCGAACGGTGCATTCCCACAGAATGACTTTGCAATACAGCTGTTCCGTTATAAAAATCAATAATCAAACCGGGCATACCATCGCCTTCTCCAAACAACAAACGATAAACGTTCGTTTGTTCATTGTCGACCAAACCCATAGCTTGTCGCGTATCAAAAGCATCTTGTATTTTGCTTGTCCAGAAAGCAACATCGGGCGTAACTGCCTCGTTTGCAAAAACACGCACAGCTATTGAACCTGATTGGTAATGCCCCATTGCCAACAATTCATCGTGGTTGGAATATACTTCAACCACATCGCCTTCCTGTACTTCGCCTTTAATTTTTTTTATAGCTCCTGAAAATATCCAAGGGTGAAACCTTCTAACTGATTGATCCTTGCCTGAACCCAATATTACTTTTGCGAAATTACTTTCCATATTTTTTTGTATAAAGCGCAAAGGTAGTACTTTATAGTTGTTCTATAATGTAATAATTGAACGTCATTACGAGGGAGGAACGACCGAAGCAATCTTATCTTTTTTGTTTTCGCTCTGTGCCGCTGGGCATTTTCTTTCGTCTTGATACAAAAGAAACAAAACCCCGATAGCTATCGGGGCAAG
>CAIMGI010000116.1 GCA_903840505.1 uncultured Bacteroidota bacterium | reverse complement strand
CTACAATTTAAACATCCACACAAATCCTTCCGAAGCCATTAGTAGTTCAATAACTTTTATGCAAGAGTACAAAGAAGCCTATTTAAATTTACCGGTTGTGGTTGGAGCTTCGGGTGCTGTTTTTGGTTTATTACTTGCCTTTGGAATGATGTTCCCAAACAATGTTATTTACATTTATTTTGCTATCCCGATTAAAGCAAAGTATTTTGTGATGTTGTATGGAGCAATTGAAATATTCTCCGGTATATCAAATAGTGGAAACGACAATGTTGCACACTTTGCACACTTAGGCGGAATGCTTTTTGGTTTTATACTCATTATGTACTGGCGTAAAAACAAAACACAATTTTAATTATGAGCAGCTTAGGAACACAATTAAAACAAACCTTTAGCAGTGGCTCTGTATTAACCCGATTAATATATGTGAATGTTGCTGTTTTTTTAATTGTAAACCTTATTCGTATTCCTTTCTTTTTATTTGACGCCAACGATTATGCACCGGCTATAACAGAATGGTTGGCAGTACCCTCTAACCCATTATTGCTGCTTTATAAACCCTGGACAATCATTACCTATATGTTCCTGCACGAAAACTTTATGCACATATTTTCGAATATGTTGATGCTGTTTTTTGGCGGACAACTTTTTATGGAATACTTGGGTGAAAAAAGATTATTGGGATTGTATATACTGGGTGGAATTGCGGGAGCATTGCTGTACATTATTGTTTTTAATTTGTTTCCTGTTTTTTCAAGGACTGTACATTTCTCGTATGCACTTGGAGCATCGGCAGCTGTATTGGCAATATTTGTAGCCATTTCTACCTATATCCCACACTTCATTGTAAACCTCTTTTTTGTATTCAGGGTTAAACTGATGTATGTAGCAATGGGTTTGGTAGTAATTGATTTAATCAGTATCGACAAGGGAAATCCGGGTGGACATATTGCACATTTGGGAGGAGCCCTTTTCGGATTTATATTCAGTAAACAACTGCAAAAAGGAAATGATTTTACTTTGTTTTTTAATAAAGTGATTCACTCAATTTCAACCTTGTTCACTAAAAAAAGCAAGATGAAAGTAGTGCATTCAGACAAAGAAAATGTAAATAAAAAGAAAAACACCAATAACAAACAACAAGTTGTTGATGCTATTCTTGACAAGATATCCCGAGCAGGATATGAAAGTTTAAGCAAAGAAGAAAAAGAAATACTTTTTAATTTTAGCAAGGAAAATTGAAACAACTCGGTAAACTAAATAAACTATTTTTACTGCTGAATATCATTGCTATCGTAACGATGTTGTTTTCTTACCTGGCATTGTTTTGCAGCCCCGAAACATTCTGGATGTTCGCATTTTTCGGATTAATATACCCCATTGTACTAATCGTTAACATTTTATTTATTGTTTATTGGGCCATACAATTTAAAGCCCAAGCATTTTTATCCTTCCTTGTAATCATATGTGGCTGGAATGTATTAACGCGAGGCATACAACTTAATTTTAAAAATCAACTCAGTAAGGAAGAACTTGAAAATGCTCCCTTGATGAAAGTAATGAGCTATAACGTGCGATTATTCGATTTATACAACTGGACTAAAAACAAAAAAACACGCGATGGCTTGCTCAACTTTATAAAAAATGAAAAGCCTGATATCATTTCATTTCAGGAATTTTATGCAGACGATAATAATAAATTCATCAGTGTTGATACACTAAAAAAAATACTCCAACTCCCCTATGTAAACACCTGTTACAGCATTACACTTCGCAAAACAGATCATTGGGGAATTGCTACCTTCAGTAAGTATCCGATTATAAATACAGGAGCAGTTATTTTTAACAAAAAATCGACAAACAGTTGTATTTATTCGGACATTGTTATAAACAGTGATACCATACGTGTGTACAATGCACACCTTCAATCAATACATTTCAACAAAGAAGATTATAAATTTATCAGCAAACTCGAAAACAATGAAGATGTGGAAGAGATCGATGGTTCCAAAAAAATATTGAGACGAATGAAACGCGCTTATGTAAAAAGGTCGTCACAAGCCGATTCAATTCACGCCAGTATCAATCGTTCTCCTTATCCTGTTATTGTGTGTGGCGACTTTAACGATTCACCCAGCTCCTATACCTATCAAACCATTTCGAAAAATTTAAACGATGCTTTTATGGAAAGCGGAAATGGATTGGGCAGAAGTTACAAAGGAGAATTTCCATCCTTACGGATTGACTATCTCCTATTTAGTCCTTTACTGCGGTCGTATAATTTCACGACTTTCCCTGACGAGTATTCCGATCATTATGCTGTAAGTTGCTATACAAGATTGGTAAAATAATTTTTCTTTAAGAAAAATAAAATTACTCAATTTGCCTTATTTAATGGCTCCACTGCCATAATGGTTGAAAGTACCAATGCCAATATTAAAAACGACAAGCAGATAAAATCTGCCTTAAAAATCAGTTGAGCTATCCCCTATCTTTTTTGTATTTTTGTACCTATAAATCAATTGTAATTGAAGCTGCTGAAGTATTTTCTTTTTAGTATATGCTGCTGTACCGTGCTACCCACACTTGCACAGTCACCAAACGACACCATTAATATTCTATACAACGATTCGAGCTTGTATCGCGTTCACGTATACAACCCCTTGATGAAGTGGAATAATTTTTACAGTAACAATGGAAGCCTACTTTTGGTTAGCACTCCGCTTATTTTTACGGATGTAAACGAAATTGGATTTAAAGCCATCCCCAACAGTTTTAGAGGAATAGAACACTATTATTCGGGAAATTATGGTTTTCCTAAAAGACAACTGTTTACAGAAATACAGTTTGTAATGGGACTCAAAAAAGAGCAGTTTTTTATCGTAACACATCGGCAGGTAGTTAACAAACACGTAAGTCTGGCTATTGATTACAGAAGAATAAAATCGGATGGGTATTTAAACAGACAAACAAGTGAAGGCTTGAATTTTTCGGCAAGTCTCACCCAAAAATACGCGAATGAACGCTATAATATATATACAAGAGGATATTACGAAAAAATAGTACTGCAAGAAAATGGTGGAATATTGGATGTTGCACAAGTAGACAATAAAAGTTTTGTGAGCAAGCAACTATTGGACATAACCCTGCCTCAAGCAAAAAACTACAAACAAGTACGCGGTGGAGAAATAGAAAACAGATGGAACTTTGGTAATTTGGTTGAAGTAAAAAAGGACACTGTTATTTCTAAAAAAGTTGTACCCACAAGTGCTATTTGGCATAAAATAGCATACAGCGAAATCAATCGTGTTTACAAGGATACCTTGCCGGGTGCTTATTATGAACGTTATTACTTTGATGCCGATTCTACGAATGACAAATTTTTTAATTTCATTACCGAAAATTACCTGGGATGGAAAACCTTAGAAAATAAAAGAGGGGGCGAAAAAAGAAAAATGTTTTTCTCAAGCAATTTGAAATATGAACACATCGACCATTGGCAAAACAGAACAAAAATAATTATTGATAATGTTATTTTACAGTCCGACTTGCAGTCGGCCGAAGGCAATTGGAACATAAATGGTGCTTACGTAGCCTCAGGATATAATGTAGGCGACTTCCTACTATCGGGCGATTATACAAAATTATTGTTTGACTCAAGTCGTTACAAAAGTTATTTAAGAGCAACAGCAACGTATAAGTCGCAAGAAGTTGCATATACCTTTAACCACTTTGTGTCGAATAATTTTGTGTGGTACAATAATTATTCAAAAATTAACACCGCTAAATTTTCAATCGATTTTTCAATGCCTCGATACGATGTAGCATTGTCTATCAATGCATACAGTATTTCTAACCTCGTTTTTTTGGGATTGGATCAACACCCACTTCAGGCAAATGTTGCCTTGCAAGTTATAACAGTTATGCTGAACAAAGATTTTAAATTGGGCTATTTTCATTTCAACAATCTACTGTGTTACCAAGCAACAAACAGTTATGCAGTAGCTAACATTCCACAATTTGTTTCCAAACACTCCTTGTACTTTCAAAAATATATTTTCAAAAATGCAATGGATGCAAGCATTGGTATTGATGTAAATTACTTTTCGGGATACTATGCCAATGCATACTCCCCTGCTCTTAACCAGTTTTATGTACAACAATCATACATTACCGGAAATTACCCTCAAGCCGATTTTTTCATTAGCTTTAAGGTAAAAACAGTACGTGCTTTTGTGAGGGTAGATAATATTAACAATTACATTATGCATGCTAACTATTACATAGTTCCTTTGTATCCAATGCAAGGAACTACCCTAAAACTGGGTGTTAACTGGCGATTTTTAAACTAAAATTAATACAATGAAAAAATATGCAATAGCAATTCACGGTGGTGCGGGAACAATATTACGTTCAACAATGACCAATGAAAAAGAGAAGGCCTATAAACAAGGCTTAGAAGATGCTTTGCTTGCCGGAGAGCATATTCTCAAATCGGGTGGACTTGCCTTGGATGCTGTTGAAGCTGCAATTATTCAGCTTGAAAACAACCCCTTGTTTAATGCGGGAAAAGGTGCTGTGTTTACACACGATGGGAAAAATGAAATGGATGCTTCCATTATGTGTGGAAAAACATTGATGGCAGGAGCTGTTGCCGGTGTTCAACACATTGTAAATCCGATTAGTTTGGCAAAAACAGTGATGCAACAATCAGAGCACGTATTGCTTTGTGGCAAAGGTGCAGAAGAGTTTGCCAAACTTAAAAACATCGCTTTTGCAAACGATGATTACTTTTTTGTACAACAACGTTACAACCAATTACTAAGTATGCGCGACAGCGATAAGACATCGTTGGACCACGCTGATGATAAAATTGAAAGCGGAGAAAAAAAATTCGGAACAGTGGGTGCCGTTGCGCTGGATGTAAACGGAGATATTGCAGCAGGAACTTCTACTGGTGGTATGACCAATAAAAGATTTGGCAGAGCCGGGGACAGCCCCATCATTGGTGCTGGAACCTATGCAAACAATAACACTTGTGCCTTATCTTGTACCGGGCACGGAGAGTTTTTTATTCGTGCCGTTGTAGCCTATGACATTTCCTGTTTGATGGAATATAAAAATCTTTCATTACACGATGCCTGTAAGTTGGTAGTAAACGAAAAATTGGTTAAAATGGGTGGTGAAGGTGGTTTGATAGCCATCGATAGAATGGGAAATATAGAATTGCCTTTTAATTCAGAAGGAATGTACAGGGGAACAAAAAAATCGGGGGAGGATCTATTTATCGCTATTTACAAATAAAAAAATGCTGCTAAATCCTGAAAATGAAAATAGCCGATTGCGTTCCTTGCGCAGCTATGGGATTTTAGATGCCGATTTTGAACAGCAATTTGAAGGATTTGTAAAAATGGCTGCAGCTGTTTGCGAAGTGCCTATAGCTTATATTTCCTTAATAGATGGGGATAACATTATCCTAAAAGCAAAACTTGGAATAGCTGAAACTTCTTTTAAACGCAGCGAATCATTTAGTGAACTTACACTTAGTGAAAACGATATTTTTGAAGTAGAAAATGCGAGCAAAAATAAACTACTCAATAAAATTACTTTACCAAACTCTTTAAAAAACATTTTATTTTACGCAGGAACACCTATCATAAATAAATCGGGATATACATTGGGAACATTGTGTATAATGGATGTTCAGGAACGAAAATTAAGTAGCAATGCCAAACAGGTTCTTAAGCTGTTGGCAGAACAAGTAATGATAATCTTTGATGCAAGGAAAAGGGAAATTCAGTTTGAAGTAGAAAAAAAGATAAGCAGGCGAATGGAGCATAAACTGATGCTCGCCAAGGTTACATCGGACGAAGCGAACAGGGTGCAGGAAATATTTTTCGCCAATATGAGTCATGAAATACGTACACCTTTAAACGGTGTCATCGGTATGACGAACCTATTGTCCAATACAAGTTTGTCGGCCGAACAACGTGATTATGTGAATACCATAAAAGAATCGTCCGCCAATTTGTTGGTGATTATAAATGACATACTTGATATTTCTAAAATAAAAATGGGGAAGATTGTTTTTGAAGATGTAAATTTCAATTTAGATACCTTAGTCAAAAACAGCATAAATCCCCTTCAGTTTATTGCCAAAGAAAAAGGTGTAATATTAAAGGCAAGTATCGACAATGACATACCGCCTTATTTATGTTTTGATACGGTTAGGTTGAACCAAATACTCACCAACTTATTGAGCAATGCCATCAAATTTACGCACACAGGAAAAATTGATTTGATTATCAATTTGCAAGAACAATACGCAACAGACAATACATTGGAATTTATTGTAAAGGATACAGGAATAGGTATTCCAAAAGATAAATTAAACAGTATTTTCGAAAGCTTTACCCAAGCGAGTGATGACACAACACGCAAATACGGTGGCACAGGTTTAGGCTTATCCATTGTAAAACAATTGATAGAATTACAAGGCGGTAACATAAAAGTAAAAAGTGAAATGGGGCTTGGCACAACTTTTACATTTTACCTCAGCATCAAAACCGGGATAAATCAAAACAAAGGCAATACGGCTATAGAGGAAAAATTAGACTTGAAGGGCATAAAAATATTGGTAGCCGAGGACAATCTTGTAAACCAAAAAGTTATACAATTAACACTTACAAAATGGAATGCAGGTGTTACTATTGTGAATGACGGGAATGAAGCAATTGAAAAATTAAACAGAGGATTATTTGATATTGTTTTAATGGATTTACAAATGCCCATATTAAATGGATTTGAAGCCACCAAACGGATAAGGTTAAGCACAGAAAAACAATACTGCGCTATTCCAATTATAGCGATGACAGCATCTGCACTTAGTGGAGAAAAAGAAAAATGTATTGCCAATGGTATGAATGATTATGTTTCAAAACCCTTTGAACCCATTGAACTTTATAATAAAATAAAAGTATCAATGAGTGAAAAAGCAACTACTTCATTCATAGAAAAACCTGTAATTGATATACTAAAGTTAAAGGAAATTACCGAAGCCGATAATGAATCGATACGTTCCATACTACGTATTTACATTAAAGAAACACCTAAAATGTTGGATGAATTGCAAAGCAAATTAAAAACAAATGAACTCACTGCCGTAAAAACAGTTGCGCATAAACTAAAATCATCCATTGGTTTATTGGGTATGCAAAAAGCATTCAAAGCATTGGATAAAATAGAAATTCTATGCACCCGAATAAATTCTGAGAACGAAATAAAAAAACAAATTGATGTGGTGCTTGCCGAATACGAATTGTCGGAAAAGGAAATTAAGGGAAATAAGTATATTTAAAAATGTGTCCGGGAGGAGATTCGAACTCCCACGGTTTCCCGCCACCCCCTCAAGATGGTGCGTCTGCCAATTTCGCCACCCGGACATAAAGGGTAAATTTATTTTATTCTTTTACTCCTGCGTCTGCCATCCCGATAGCTATCGGGACGCCACCCGGACAATAGGAGTACAAATGTACTATTTATCAATACAATACGACTATCCCACCAACAACTAACAACCAAAAACTATCAACCAATACCCAACAACTCCTTCGGAAAATTTTCTTTCAAAATATACACACCATCCATCGGGTTTTCCATCTCCAACTTATCTTTCAAATAAAAATACAAATGGGTTTCTCCTTTTTGAGCATCTACAATTCTATCTGTTTTCTTCACCAACTTTTTTGAAACAGCAAACTGCGTATTTTTACCACTAATTAAATTGCAGTCGCAAACAACCATTTCGGCTATGTTAAAATTAAAAGGAGCATCGTTAGGAAAATAACCTGCCAAGACATACGTAGCATTGTTATTAATTTTAAAATCAGTTACGGCTTCGGCAACCTTTAACTCATCTTCCCACAAATATTTAATATTGTCTTCCGATTCTTCACCACCGTGAATATTATCGGCCATTGTTTGGTTAAACTGAGAATTTACCTGTATAAAATGTACTATTAATTCCATAGCGCAAAATTATACAAATTAGGGACACATCCCCTATCCTATCTTTGTCCTAATTTTTAAACTCAAATTTAAAAAACTGCCATCTTCCAATTTTTTTTATATTTGCACCCAGTAATGGTTCATTTAACTAAATGATTAAAAGGGAACAGGGTGTAAATCCCCGACATTCCCCGATACTGTAAGTTCCTTCAACAATTGCAATACATAAGCCACTGTTAATAACGGGAAGGCATTGCAACGGAATAAGTCAGGAGACCTGCCATTATCGATATATTCAACCCTTCGGAGGAAAGGATGTGAGTTAGAGATGCTCTCCATAACTCCATTTTTCATTAGGGAATACATTATTTGAGAGCATAAAATTTTAAAAAAATGAAAAAAAAATTATTTCTGTTGGCTTCATTAGTATTAACTATTAATGCCTTTGCACAAAATGTGTTGAAACAAGTTATTGTTGTAAACGAAGGTCATTACGATTATATGACAGGCAACATTGATGTACCAGTTTCAATCGGCACTTACAACCCTATTAACAAGCACTACACTACTATTGAGAACATTGTAGGTTCGCGCTTCGCAACCGATGTTATCATTGATGGAGATTATTTGTATGTGGCTGCCGATGACAAAATTATTAAGTACAATAAAAACACTTTTGTACGAGAGGGTGTATTACCCGTTTTTGGTGTACGCAAACTGGCTATCTGGAATAACCATTTGTTGGTTACAAGAGGAGAATACGGTTATGTATTCACCAACAATTTTCAGGTGTTTGATAAGAATGATTTTTCATATCAGTATGAGTTAACTACCCAAAATGGCCCTCAATACGCGTGTGAAGGAATTGTTGTTTATGGCGACAGCGCCTACATTGCCGTTAACAATGCTTTTGATTTTCCGAATTATAAAAGCATCATTGGTGTTGTTAATTTGAATGCACATACCTATGTGCGTGAAATTAATTTAGGGTTAAATGGTACCAACCCTGATTATATGACCATAGCCGGTGATGAAATATTCACTTTGAACAACCAAGATTATTCAACAGCTTCTATCAGTAAATACAATGTACTTACAGGTGTATTAAGTACTACTGCTTTGGCTACTCCGGGTGGTTGTGGTACATCCGTACTTGCTTCAACAGATATACTGTATCAGGTTGCTGGCGATAATCAATTAGCAAAATTTAATACTGCTACCCTGGTTACTTATGATACCTTAACGATTAACAAGAGTCTTTATGGAATGGCTTATGATAACTTAGGAAGTAACATCTATGCAGGTAATACTGACTATATTAGCTACGGAAAGGTATTTATTTACCAAGTAAACGGTATGTTGGTAGATTCATTTGCCGCAGGAGTTGCTCCGGGGAACATTGCCCTGGATTATGTAAATCTAACTTCTGTTCAGGATGCAAAAGAAAATATAAGTGTTAGTGTTTATCCTAATCCTGCATCTGATAAGCTTACACTTTCGTTATCGACAACAATGAAAGGAACCTTCACGGTTGATTTTACAGATTTAATGGGACGAAATGTGGCTGTATTTGAATTGAATGCTTCTGAGAGAAATCACAGCATTGATATTTCAAACTTTGCAGCAGGTACTTATATTATGAAAATTCAAAATACTGAAATCAACAAGGTGATTAAGATTACAAAAGAGTAATTTAATATAGAGAATTGTAAAGGGCGAGGCGAGGTTTACACTCGCCTCGCTTTTTTTTATTGCCCGTCTTTGAAATACTGATAAAGATACTTAATGTAAAGAAGCCTTCTGCCATTTCCATCCTCAATAACTTCTTCTACCTTATCTGTTCTGAAATTGTATTTATAACTGTATTTTTTCAACAGTACATTATCGGCATTGTATTGCATCGCATACAAATTATAACCCGATTCGTCATACTTGTAAACCCATTTCTCCAACTGGTTTCCGTAGGCATCCAACAATGTTTTATCCAATGGATTGCTATTATAATCGTAAGTAATATTGATAACATAGTTTAAATTTCCATCTACATCGTAACTCACCTCTTCTATTTTATTGCCTTTTGCATCAAATTTACAAATCCACTTCTCGTTATTTTTATAACTCTTTGGGGGAGTTTTTTCAACCTGGTTAGCCTTTTCATCGTATTTGTAAAACCACTTTTTATAAATAGTTTTATCCGTTCGGGTTTTATAAGCAATGCTTTTCGACTCCAAGCCTCTTTCGTTATAATCGTAGGTACACTCGTAATCAGAATACTCGGGATGCTTGTACAATGCCTCCTCTACCCTATTTCCAAATTTATCAAAACGTTCAAAGGAATATTTCACACCTTTTAAATTCAATAAACTATCCGAAATATTATAAGACCAACCAATAACAAACTTTATATTGTTTATCCTAATTTGCTCCTTTAACCTTGGTGATGATATTTGCTCGTCAAATATTTGGGAAAAAGCATTTCCATACACAAGCACCGAACAAACAAAAATAAATTTATACACTTTATTCATTTAACAAAAGTACCCCTCAAAAACATCCTTTTAATAACTAAAAAAAGATATAACTAACAAGCCAATGTTAAAAGCTGTTAAGCCTCTTGATACCTACTTCTAATTGCTGTAATAATTGTATATTTACTACGTTATAATGGAAAAACAGCTAAATACATTTCGGAAAAATGAGCGATTGTGCAGTAAGAAGTTGCTTTCCGAACTTACTGAAAAAGGAATTTCAATTTACCAACACCCCTTTCGCTTTAATACTTTAGTTACATCATTAAGCTACATAAAACCTGCTCAAATAGTGATTGCTGTTCCCAAAAGGAACTTTAAAAAAGCAGTTGACAGGAACAAAATTAAACGCAGAATTAGAGAGGCGTATCGCAAAAACAAGTATTTGTTGTACGAACACTTACATAAACAAAATAAAAAACTGGCAATATTATTGATATATACAGCAAAGGAAGAGTTGACTTATCAAGAAATTGAAAGTAAAATAATCTTAACTTTACAACATTATATAAAGAGTAATGAAAAGCATAATTAGTTTACCTTTTGTATTTTTAATTAAGGTGTATCAATATGTTATATCGCCTTTATTACCAAATGCTTGTCGCTATACACCTACTTGCTCACAATACGGCATTGAAGCCTTACAAAAATACGGCCCCATAAAAGGTGGCTTTTTAACTATTAAACGTTTTTTAAGTTGCAATCCTTGGGGTGGTCACGGGCATCATCCTTTAACATAAAATTATAGATTATGAATATCCTGAAAAAATTTAAAGTAGCCATCATCATTGCAAGCATTGGTATCGTTTCCTTTACCTCTTATGCCTTTGTCGACAATTACTTTGAGGTATCAAAGAATCTCGACATTTTTGCAACCCTCTACCGCGAAGTAAATATGTATTATGTGGATGAAACCAAACCGGGTGAGTTAATACAAAAAGGCATTGATGCAATGCTTGAATCCTTGGATCCATACACCAATTACATTCCCGAATCGGATATAGAGGACTACCGTTATATGACAACCGGACAATACGGTGGTGTTGGTTCACTCATTCGCAAAAGGGGCGAGTATGTTGTAATAACAGACCCTTACGAAAACTATCCTGCATTTAAAGCAGGGCTTAGAGCCGGAGATGTGATTTTAGAAGTGGACGGAAAATCAGTGAAAGGAAAAGAAACGGATGAAATTAGTAAAATGCTAAAAGGCCAACCTGGCACAACACTTAAGCTCCTTATTAAAAGAGAAGGCGACAAAGAAAATATTGAAAAAACAGTGACACGTGAAGAAATTAAAATTAGCAGTGTTCCCTATCACGGAATGTTAAACAATGAAATTGGATACATACGCTTAACAGGATTTACAGAAAATGCAGGCCAAGATGTCAAAAAAGCATTGGTTGAACTAAAAGAAAAAAACAATATTAAAGGATTGGTATTTGATTTACGAGGAAATCCAGGGGGCTTATTAAACGAATCAGTAAATATTTCGAATTTATTTGTTGACAGAGGACAAGAAATTGTAAGTACAAAAGGAAAAGTAAAAGAGTGGGAAAAATCGTATAAAGCATTAAATGCTGCTGTTGATGTGCAAATCCCAATTGTTGTATTGGTGAACAGTGGTTCGGCATCGGCTTCCGAAATTGTTTCGGGCTCATTACAAGATTTAGACAGAGCTGTAATTTTAGGGCAACGAACCTTCGGTAAAGGCTTGGTACAAACAACACGTAACCTTACTTACAACTCAAAATTAAAAGTAACGACTGCTAAATATTATATACCAAGCGGACGTTGTATACAAGCATTGGATTATACCAACCGAAACGATGATGGAAGCGTAGGTAAAGTTCCTGATTCACTTATTACAAAGTTTAAAACTAAAGCGGGAAGAATTGTTTATGATGGCGGAGGAGTAAAACCTGACGTTACTACTGAAGTAAAACGTTACAGCAAAATTGTAATCAGCTTGGATAACAAAATGTTGATTTTTGATTATGCAACCAAATACAGATTAGAGCACGCAGCCATTGCTCCAGCTAAAAAATTCACTTTATCCGAAAAAGAATACAATGACTTTACAGAATGGTTAGGCGATAAAGAATACGATTATACTACTCAAAGTGAACAATTGATGAAGGACTTGAAAGAAACTGCTTCGAAGGAAAAATACTATGAGAACATTACAAGCGAATACGAAGCCTTAAAGGCAAAAATGATGCACAACAAAAAAGAAGATTTAGTGACCTTTAAAGATGAAATTAAAGAAATGCTTGAATTGGAAATTGCATCGCGTTATTATTATCAGAATGGCAGAACAGAAAACAGCTTTAGAATTGACAACGAAGTAAGCAAAGCTGTTGAATTACTTAAAGACAGCAATAAATACAATTCCATTTTAGCAGGAACTTATAAAGAAGAAGCTACGATTGAGAAGAAGAAATAATACATCATTAGACAAACAAAAAAGCTCGGAAAATTTCCGAGCTTTTTTGTTTAAATATATTTCACTTACATATGTATTACTTCACCGTAAGCTGCAGCTGCAGCTTCCATAATAGCCTCACTCATTGTTGGGTGTGGGTGAACAGTTTTAATTAGTTCGTGACCGGTTGTTTCTAATTTACGAATTGCCACAATTTCAGCAATCATTTCGGTAACGTTAGCACCAATCATGTGTGCACCCAAAAGCTCACCGTATTTTGCATCAAATATCAATTTCACAAAACCGTCCTTTGCACCTGATGCACTTGCTTTACCGGAAGCTGAGAATGGGAATTTCCCTACTTTTATTTCGTAGCCTTTTTCTTTAGCAGCCTTTTCAGTATAACCCACAGATGCAATTTCGGGTTGACAATAAGTACATCCCGGGATATTGTTATAATCCAATGGCTCAGGATTATGTCCAGCTATCTTTTCTACACAAATAATTCCTTCGGCACTTGCTACGTGAGCGAGAGCTTGTCCACCAACACAATCACCAATTGCAAAAACACCCTCAATGTTTGTTTTGTAAAATGGATTGGTCAATATTTTTCCCTTATCGGTTGCAACACCTACTTCTTCTAAGCCTACGCCTTCAAGGTTGGCTTGAATCCCTACTGCCGAAAGCACCACATCACATTCAACCGTTTCGTTTCCTTTAGCAGTTTTAATGCTTACTTTACAAGTACTTCCTTTTGTATCAACGCTTTCAACAGAAGCGTTGCACATTACAGTAATACCTATTTTTTTAAACGAACGTTCCAGTTGTTTTGATACCTCATCATCTTCAACAGGAACAATACTCGGTAAAAACTCTACCAAGGTTACTTTGGCTCCCATAGTAGCATAAAAATAAGCAAACTCCGAACCTATTGCCCCTGATCCAACCACCACCATCGATTTTGGCATTTTAGGCAAAGACATTGCTTCACGGTAACCGATAATTTTTTTACCATCCTGTGGCAAATTCGGCAATTGACGCGAACGTGCACCCAATGCCAATATAATATTTTTAGCTTCGTAAACTGTTGACTTGCCATCGGCAGTAACCTCCACTTTTTTGCCTGCTTTTAATTTACCTGTACCTACAATCACATCAATCTTGTTCTTTTTCAACAAAAACTGTACGCCTTTGCTCATTCCGTCTGCAACATCGCGACTGCGTTTTACCACAGCAGTAAAATCTGCTTCACCACCGTTTACTTTAATACCATAGTCTGCAGCGTGGTTCAGGTATTCGAACACTTGTGCACTTTTTAACAATGCCTTTGTAGGTATACAACCCCAATTAAGACAAATACCTCCTAAATTTTCACGCTCCACAATGGCCGTTTTTAAGCCTAATTGTGACGCACGTATAGCAGCAACATATCCTCCAGGACCGCTACCTATAACTATCAAATCGTAATTCATAACAATACAGTTTTATTTACTGCGAATATAATGAGTTATTTTAAAAATGAGGGTGTTTTATTTTATTTAACTTTGTTTTACTCAGTGTTATTATGCATAATTTATTAAAAGGGGAAAAAATTTATTTAAGGGCACTTGAACCCAATGACGTAAACATCTTGTACAAATGGGAGAATGAAACCTCTGTTTGGCACTTGAGCAATACAGTAAGCCCCTTTTCGAAATATGTATTGGAACAATATGTGCAAAATTCGCATTTAGACATTTATACAACCAAACAACTAAGACTTATTATTTGCGATAAAACAGAAAAAACCATTGGATGTATTGATTTATTTGACTTCGACCCCAAAAATTTACGGGCAGGAATAGGAATATTGATTGCCGAAGAACCCGAAAAACAAAAAGGCTATGCTACAGAAGCCCTACAATTATTGATTGCCTACTGTTTTGAGGTTCTTAATCTACATCAATTGTATTGCAATATTAATACAGACAATACCATCAGTTTATCGCTATTTCAAAAACAGGGATTTATTGTTACCGGAACGAAAAAGCAATGGAATAAAAGCGTCCTTGGCTGGAAAGATGAATGCTTTTTACAATTACTAAAAAACGATTGAGTTCCTGATATGCGTAAAAAAGTTTACGGTTTACTGTTTTTTACTGCACTTTCTTCGATAGCTTTCTTTTCAATTCACTGTGGGAATGAAGCAAAATTAGCTGTAAACGATACAACATCTCTTGCAAATCCTACCTACCTTAATCACTCCGATAGTGTTAGCTATGTGGGTATGAATGCTTGTAAGCAATGTCACGCCAGCATTTATGAAACATTCTTACAAACAGGTATGGGTAAATCGTTTGACTTGGCGAGTAAAACAAAAACTTCAGCAAAATTTGATAGTCACAAAGTAATTTACGACAAGTACCTCGACTTTTATTATCAACCCTATTGGAAAGGCGATTCAATGAAAATTATTGAGTTTAGGTTAAAGGGAAAGGATACTGTTTACAAACGAATTGAAAATATTACTTATATAATCGGGTCGGGACAACATACCAATTCACATATAAACAACACCAATGGCTACCTGCACCAATCGCCTCTTACCTACTATACACAAAAAGGAACCTGGGATTTACCACCCGGTTTCGAAAAGGGATTTAATACCCGTTTTAACCGTAAAATTGGCTTGGAATGTATGAGTTGCCATAATTCCTTGCCGGGACTTACCGAGGGATCGGAAAATAAATTTAGCGATATACCGAATGGCATAAGCTGTGAAAGATGTCACGGTCCGGGCAGTGCACACGTAAAAGAAAAAACTGCAGGTCATCTTGTTGATACATCCAAGTATATTGATTACAGTATTGTAAATCCAGGAAAGCTTCCCGTAGATTTACAGTTTGATGTTTGTCAGCGTTGCCACCTGCAAGGAAATGCAGTATTGAAAGACGATAAATCCTTTTTTGATTTCAAACCGGGAAAAAAATTATCAGACTATTTAACGGTGTTTATGCCAAAGTACAAAGGTGCCGAGGATGAATTTATAATGGCATCGCACGCTGACAGATTAAAAATGAGTGCGTGTTTTATAAAGAGTTTTAGTCCTAGTGATGCCTCAAATAAATTGAGACCTTACAAACAAGCTCTAACCTGCGTTACCTGTCATAACCCTCACGTGAGCGTAAAATTTACCGACAAGGAAGTATTCAATAAAGCCTGTCAAAATTGCCACAGCGAAACAAAAAACAAAACTGTTTGTAGTGAAAAAGAACTTATACGAAAAAAGCAGAATAATAACTGTGTTGCTTGCCATATGCCCAAATCGGGTGCCATTGACATACCACACGTGCGTGTAACCGATCATTATATTCGAAAACCAATTGCAAGCAAAGAAGCAAAAAAAGTAAAAGAATTTATTGGTTTATATGCCATTAATGATGCTAATCCTAAAAAAGAAACAAAAGGATTGGCATACATTTATCAGTACGAAAAATTTGATTTTAATCCATCTTATCTTGATTCGGCAAAGAAATACTTGGATGATAAAACAATTGCCAATATTGAGTCAAACTTTTCCTCCTTGGTACATCTTTACTTTGCAAAGAAAGAGTATGCGAAAATACTTTCCTATGTTTCAACACTTGGCGATACTAAAATACTAAACACAATGTTGGTTAAAAAAAGCTGGGACAACAAGCAAGCTTGGACTGCATACCGAATAGGAGAAGCCTACTATAGCGGTTCAAACTATTCCGTAGCACTTAACTATTACAAAAAAGCAAATGAATTAGCCGCAAATAATCCTGAATTTCAAAACAAATTAGCAAGTACTTATTCGCAATTGGGAAATATTCAAGAAGCAAAAAATATTTTTTACAACATTATAAAAGAAGACCCTACCTTTGTGCCTGCTATTTCAAATTTGGGATATATGTGTTTGTTGGAAAACAACACAAAACAGGCAGCAATACTGTTTGACAGAGCACTCAGCCTAGATCCCGATTATGAATTAGCACTGATGAATAAAGCAGGATTGTTGATTTATGAAAACAATAATAAGGAAGCAAAGAAAATAATTGAACAAGTACTCAAAAAGAATCCGACTAACGAAAAAGCGAAAGAGATTTTAAAAAGTTTATTTAATGGCAAAAAGTAAAACATCCTTCTTCAAAAAAATTATCATTTCTTTAATTGTTATACTGTTGCTATCCGGAGCTTCCATTGTTTACTATGGATACCGAATGATTTACAAACCCAATGTTGTTATCATCGGAAAATCAACTACCTATATTTACATAAAAACAGGATCTACTTTTGAGGATGTGATGCATACACTGTATGAAAGAAATTTCATCAAAGATAAAACTTCCTTTGAGTGGGTAGCCGAACGTAAACAATACAAAAACAAAGTAAAGCCAGGTCGTTACCTCATAAAAGCGAAAATGAGCAACAACAGCTTAATCGATTTGTTGCGTTCAGGTGAACAGGAACCTGTTAAAGTTGTGTTCAATACTGCCAGAACTAAGGAAGACATTGTATCGAAAGTTTGTCGTGTTATTGAAGCCGATTCCTTATCCTTAATCGATTTATTGAACGACAATGAATACTTGAAAAAGTATGGTTTTGATGAACAAAATGTATTGGCATTGCTTATTCCAAACACCTATGAATTTTATTGGAATACAAGTGCCGAACAGTTTGTTGACAGAATGACAAAAGAGTACAAATCGTTTTGGAATGACGAAAGAAAAAGCAAAGCGAAAGCAAACGGGCTTTCACAAACGGAAGTTGCCATTATAGCATCCATTGTTCAACAGGAGTCCAATGCAAAATCCGAAAAACCGATTATTGCCGGAGTATATATAAACCGATTAAAGAAGGGTATGAAACTCCAAGCCGACCCAACCGTTATATATGCCATTGGGGATTTCAGCATACACAGAGTACTTTTCGAGCAATTGAGCTACGATTCACCTTACAATACTTATTTGTACGCAGGATTACCACCAGGACCCATTTGTTTACCCACCACATCGTCAATTGACGCGGTACTAAACTACGAACACCATAACTACATTTACTTTTGTGCCAAGGAAGACTTTTCGGGGAAGCATAATTTTGCAAAAACGCTTAACGAACACAATAACAATGCTCAAAAATTCAGAGCAGCACTTAATAGAAGGGGAATTAAAAAATAATCATAAAAATGAAATTGTCTTGATATACAATCTCATTTTCATTATTCCTGTCTTACTCCAATATCTTTGCTTCCGGGTATTTTTCTTGCCACATTTTAATAGCATCTAAACTTCTAACAGTAATTACTGTTCTGTAATCTATCCTTACTTTAAAGATGGGACGATTGTCGATTTTAATTTTCTTGGTTCTCATTGTTTTAATTTTTAACATAACTACAACAGCATTGCGAATGTTGTACCAAAGTGAAAATGTTAACGTTTTTTAACAATGACAAAAAACGAATGGGGCTGCTAAAACTAGCAGCCCCATTCGCTTAATAGAAAAATAAGCTTTTTATTTTAGTATGGTAATTTTTTTATAATCAACTGAATTATTGGCAGTAAAACGAACAGAATAAATTCCGTTTGCAACATTCGATACATCAATGCTCCGTACAGTTTTTCCTGCAGTTAAATTCCCCCAAGAGTATGTATTTACTATTTTCCCGTCAACTCCTATAAGTTCGCAGGTAACTTTTGAATTGCTCAAGCTATTATCAAATTCAAGTGTAAGTATACCATTTGATGGATTTGGGTAAACTGTAAGGGCTACTTTATTGGTTTTCTCACTGATGGATTGATTGTTAACAGGGCCTCTTTTGATTGTTGCATTTATCATTAAGTCCTCGGTTTGTGCTGAACGGTATGTAGACCAGGCATTACCCAATAACTCCAAACTCCTGAACGAAATAGGTGTTGAAATATCTTGTCCTAACTGAATACCATCACCGTCCATTACCCAGGCTACATAAAAACCACCGCTTGAAATACCTATTGAATCTGTAATTCCAATAGCATTCCAAGAATTGGTAAGGATGTCCTGTGCCAAAATCAATGTATCATAAAGCAATGCTCCCGGCTGATTCACTAAACTATCCTGAAATATTTTGGCGTGAAAGTTCGCATTGGTAGGATTCCCCATAATAAAAAAGTACAAACTATCTATTTTACAAGGTGTATAAGGTGGAATAAAATAAACTGCAGCACCTCCATCGCCTCCTTGCCAACTAAGTCCGGCACCTTCGGAAGTTAAATCGGTAAAAGACAAGTTAATGTAAGGTTGTATTGTATCAACAACAACCAACTCCATTGTTCGTGCATTGTTGCTCATTGTTGCATCACCTGCTAATTGTGTTGTGGTGGTGTATGAATAGGTTCCTGCAGTAATGGGTGCAAACTGGTTGGCCATTGTCATTGCTTGTGTTTGTCCGGGTGAAAGGCCTCCTGTCATTTGATTGTCCTGCACCTGAGTAGCATTCAATGAATTTTTAATGATCGAGTTTACATTAAAAGGAACGCAAGCTTGATTTCCTGTATTTTTAATCAAGCTGGTCATTTTAAAGTTGTTTCCGTCTTTCGAAATAAAACGTCCGCCATTCTCTGAGTTATCGCAATATGAAACAGAAGCATCTGTTACCTGATAATTTGTGAAAGTAGGATAATAGTATTTAACAGCGTAGTTAATCGGAGGATAACTATCGTGTGAATGCTGCAAACCAATGTTTCCTGAGTTATTTTCAATCCCTATAGCAAGAAAATTAAAGCCTTGGGCATTTTGACCTTGTTGGGTATTGTACTGGAAGGTAATAGAACTATCAACAGCCGACAAAATCACTTGAAAAGTATTTGAACCTACCTGATTGTTTGCACCGGCATTGGCATCCCAAAAAGGCACATTGATCCAAGATATAACCATTGTATCGGATGCTAAATTTTTCCAATACCAGCAAGCTGCGGGGTTGTTCAAGCCATCAAAATTTAAATCGGCATTGAACACAGAAATAAAATCATTTGGTAAAGCCATAGAAGGAATTGTTCCAAAAGGCGATGACAATTGAGCATTATTAAAAGCAATATAGCCATTCGATCCAACCCAAAAAGAAGTTACATCGTACCAATAGTAATGAAAAGGAAAACCAATATTAAAAGAACCGCGTGTATTATCATCGGCTAAATTTTTTACCTGATAAGCACCCGGCTTTGAAGGTACATCAATCCAACTGTAAGTGGGACCACCTGGTTGAAAACTGTCTTTCCAAATGTAACCATAAGTATCCGGTCCACCTTGTGCTGCCATTGCAGAAACAGATAGTATACTGAGTAGAAATACGTATAAAAGTTTTTTCATTTTATAAAATTTAATGTTGTGTTTTAAAGTTTATTCAAAAATATAAAAATTAACGCTTAGTACAAGTTTAATTTTTACTATTTACTGCCAATAAGGTGTTCATCAATAAGGAAGCAATGGTCATAGGACCTACTCCACCAGGCACAGGCGTTATAAAACTACACTTGGGTGCCACTTCATCGAACTTAACATCGCCCAACAATTTAAAACCACTTTTTGTTTGGGTAGATACTACACGGGTAATGCCAACATCAATTACAACGGCCCCCTCTTTTACCATATTCGCGGTTAAAAATTCGGGCCTACCCAAAGCGATAATAATAATATCGGCTTGCAATGTATGCTCTTTTAAATTAATTGTTTTACTGTGACACAAAGTAACCGTGCAATTTCCGGGATTAGAATTTCGTGCCATTAAAACACTCATAGGCGAGCCTACTATATTGCTTCTGCCTATTACTACACAGTGCTTTCCTTCGGTTGGAATATTGTATCGTTTTAGCAGTTGAATAATTCCATAAGGAGTTGCGGGTAAATAGGTAGGTAAGTTTAATGCCATTTTACCCACGCTTTGCGGATGAAATCCATCTACATCCTTTTCAGGAGAAATACTTTCAATAATTTTTTGTTCGTTGATATGCTTGGGCAATGGCATTTGTACAATATAGCCATCAATATTACTGTTTGCATTTAATTCACTTACTTTTTCAAGCAGTTCCTTTTCTGAAGTAGATCTCGGCAAACGAACCAAAGTTGATTCAAAGCCGACTCTTTCGCAGGCTTTTACTTTTGCCGCTACGTATGTTTGACTTGCACCATCATCGCCTACTAACACGGCAGCTAAATGCGGAACTTTTTTTCCGGCTGCTTTTAGCACTTTTACTTCCAGACTTATTTCATCAAGTATATCCGATGAAATTTTTTTCCCGTCAATTAGTTGCATATTCTTTTGCTCGATAAATTATCTTCTACCCCCTTGTGGCATACTGCGCATCATTTTCGCCATCTGCTCTTTGTTACCCATCATCTTCATCATTTTTCGTGTGTCTTCAAACTGCTTTATCAGCTTGTTCACCTCCTGAATGTTCGTGCCGCTTCCTTCTGCAATTCTTTTTCTGCGACTACCATTTATTAAATCGGGATTAATTCTTTCTTTGGGTGTCATCGAAAAAATGATGGCCTCAATTCCTTTGAAGGCATCGTCTTTAATGTCAACATCTTTCAATGATTTTCCAACTCCCGGAATCATACCCACTAAATCTTTCAAATTCCCCATTTTTTTTATTTGTTGTAACTGACTTAAAAAGTCGTTAAAGTCAAATTGATTCTTTGCAATTTTCTTTTGTAGTTTTCTTGCTTCCTCCTCATTGAAATGCTCTTGGGCTTTCTCTACCAAGGATACAACATCTCCCATCCCTAAAATTCTGTCGGCCATACGCTCCGGATAAAATACATCCAGTGCCTCCATCTTTTCACCTGTTCCTACAAACTTAATGGGTTTATCAACCACATAACGGATTGAAAGTGCTGCCCCACCGCGTGTATCACCATCTAATTTGGTTAACACTACGCCATCAAAATTCAATTTGTCGTTAAATGCTTTGGCAGTATTTACAGCATCCTGACCCGTCATTGCATCCACCACAAATAAAATTTCGTGTGGCTGAATGGCTTTTTTTACGGCTGCTATTTCATTCATCATCAACTCATCAATCGCCAAACGACCGGCAGTATCTATAATCACTACAGAATTTCCATTATCACGGGCTTGCTGAATAGCTCTTTTAGAAATACTTACAGGGTCCTTGCTATCGGGATCAGCAAATACATCAACCCCTATTTGCGCACCCAATACTTTTAATTGCTCGATTGCAGCAGGGCGATAAATATCGCAGGCAACCAACAATGGATTTTTTCCTTTTTTAGTTTTTAGGTAGTTGGCTAATTTTCCCGAAAAGGTTGTTTTACCCGAACCTTGCAAACCCGACATTAAAATAATGGTTGGATTGCCTCCCAGTTGTATATCCGATTTTTGTCCACCCATTAACTGAATAAGTTCCTGGTGAACAACCTTAATCATTAATTGCCCAGGCGAAATAGCGGTGAGTACACTTTGACCCAACGCTTTTTCCTTCACCGTTTCGGTAAATTGCTTTGCTATTTTAAAGTTAACGTCAGCATCCAAAAGTGCTTTACGTACTTCTTTCAACGTTTCGGCAACGTTAATCTCTGTAATCTGTCCCTGGCCTTTTAATATCTTAAAAGCACGGTCGAGTTTATCGCTTAAATTTTCAAACATAACAGGCTATTTTTCAGACCACGAATGTAGCTAAAAATTTGCAAGAGAGGAGTTTAAAATATCCAAAAAGTATAACCTTACTATCACTAATTCGCATATTGTTGAAGTAACTGCACAAACTGCCCTGCTGCAATATATTACACCATCCTTAATACGAATGAAGGTTTGGTTTCTAAAAAGTTATTTGTTGAATAAAAGTAATTTCCCGTTCAGCTTAATCTACTTACCAGATTAGTAAGATTATTAAATAAATGTTAGCAATTAATTTAATCTGTGGGTATATTTCTAAAAAAAAAATTGTACTTTTTGTCGCATTCAACAATTAATAAAATTGGCGAAAACCGAAAAGCCTTAAAAGAGTAGGTAAATTTTAACACAAAATTAAAATGAAAAATTTAAAAAAATTAATTGGAGCAGCAGTAGTATGTTCTATTTTCTTATCAAGCTGTACATTAATGACTAAAAGTATGCGTGAACCAAATAACCGCGTAAACTTTGCAAAAGATGATTTTACTTATTCTGCCCAACTTTCTGCTGAGGCAAGTTCAACAAAAATTTTGGGCATTGATTTTGCTCGTTTATTTATGAAAAAAACAGGAAGTGTTTCTGGTGGTGGTGCGAGCGGAATTAGCCTTGCAAGTATCCCTGTAATTGGTGGATTTGTTGGTGGTGATAAAACTTCTGGTTATGCATTATATAATTTAATGACTGACAATGCAGGTTACGATGTAGTTTTTTATCCTTCATTCGCAACTACAGTTAAAAAGCCTATCGGTATTGGCTTTATTTACAGTGTTACTACTGTCAAAGTTACAGCAAAATTGGCTAAATTTAAATAAGTTTTATTGCAATTTTAATTATCATTTTGATGATTTAAAACAACCTCATACTCTTTTTATGAGGTTGTTTTTTTTTACCACTTTTGTTAAAAAACGTTAGGTATTTCACTAAATTTGACCAATTGAAAATGAGGAAATACTTAATTTTTCTTTTTGTAACAATCTCTACAACCTCTTATTCTCAAATTAAAAATGCAGGATTCGGTCTTGGCTTTTCGGGTTTCAAAAATGAATATTCAATTAGTATTTGCCCCCTTTTACCAGTAACAAAAAAATACTTTATCATTGCCAAATTTGCCAATCTAACGCAAATTCAAAAGGATGTATACAATGATAACACAAGTAGTAATTCACTGTTTTTTCCACTAAATAATGTTATTCAAGCTGTATTTTTTCATAGGAATGCCCTCGGGAATAAAATACACATAACTAAAAATAATATCTTACCGCTTCTATTACCACAAACTATTTTAAACACCGAACATCACTTTATTTTTTCAACATTTGAATATAAAAAATCATATAATTTCTTTACCGGATTCTTAGCATCGAATTTGAATTATTATAAGTACAAAAAAGTAAATTGGACAAATTATAAGTTGGGGCTTGGGCTAACTTTTAATTTAAATTTTAAGACTAAAAAAGAAAATGATATTTTAATTATGTTCAGCGCAAGTGCCGATCAAGGTATTGTATTTGTTAATAATGAAAGAAACTACCAAAAAATACAACCGAACTTTGGAATGAAGGTGTTTTTTTGTTTAAAAAACGACAAGGAAAATTCAACTCAATAATTTAGTTTTATAAATTAAGAAGACAATCCGCTTTTTACCCAAAAAACAAATACGCCACAGTAATAGCACCCAATAAACCAAAAAAGTCGGCAAGCAAACCGCAGGTAAGTGCATAACGTGTTTTCTTGATTCCTACCGAACCGAAATACACAGCTAATATATAAAAAGTAGTATCTGTTGAACCTTGTATGGTACATACTAATTTCCCTACAAAAGAATCGGGACCATAAGTCTTCATTGCATCAATCATCAAACCCCTTGCCCCACTTCCACTCAAGGATTTCATAAAAGCAGTAGGAAGTGCCGGAACAAAATCGGTATTGATGCTGAATGCCGCAAAAATAAAAGCGATGCCGTTCACTAAAAAGTCCATTGCTCCTGAGGCTCTAAAAACAGCCACCCCAACCAATATTGCAACCAGATAAGGAACTACTTTTATGGCTACTCCAAAGCCTTCTTTTGCTCCTTCAATAAAAGTTTCGTACACATTTATTTTTTTAATAAAACCTCCCACAAGGAAAAGTGTAATGATTCCAAAAAGAATGAGATTGCCAGATACTGCCGATATTTTTCCAATTTTTTCCTGCGGCAAGGTTGAGAGGAACCAAGTAATAAATCCTACAAACAATGAGAATCCAACTAATACTGACAATAATACCCTATCGAGCAAATTAATTTTTTGGTAAAAAGCTACGGCAAGAAAGCCCGATAAAGTACCCACAAAAGTTGCCAATAAAATAGGAATAAAAACATCGGAAGGATTTGCTGCGCCCATTTGAGAGCGATACAACATTACACTTACGGGAATCAAAGTAAGTCCTGCGGTATTCAACACCAAAAACATTATCTGTGAATTAGAAGCCGTTTCTTTGTCGGGATTCAATTCTTGTAAACCTTGCATCGCTTTTAATCCTAGTGGAGTAGCGGCATTGTCCAAACCCAACATATTTGCCGAAAAATTCATTAAAATATGACCCGATGAAGGATGGTCCTTTGGAATTTCGGGAAAGATACGCTTAAAAAAAGGTGATACTATTTTTGACAATACCCTAATTGCTCCCGCCTCTTCCCCTACTTTCATAATTCCAAGCCAAAGGGTCATCACACCTGTAAGTCCAAGTGAAACTTCAAATGCTGTTTTGGCCGAATCAAAACTTCCGTTTACAATGGTTGAAAAAATTTCTGTGTCGCCTAAAAATAAGAGTTTAACAAGCCCAACCACAAAGGCAATGACAAAAAAAGCAATCCAAATATAATTGAGTACCATAATGTTTTTTATCGTCCGTTACACATTAACAATGCATCCTTTTTTGCATCCTTGCTTCCCATACTTTCTGCCACAGAAAAATCATCGCACATTCCCTTTTTGTTATTCAGCTTAAAATTACATTTTCCACGAATATAATGGGCATTGGCACTAGGCTTTAGCTTTATGGCTTTTGAAAGTGATTCAACAGCTTTTTCATATTTTCCCGATTCGAAATAAGCATTACCCAGTCCAAAATGCCCATCGACATTATCGGATTTTAATTCAATTGCTTTATTAAAATCGTTTACAGCAAGCGGATACTTTGTTTTGCCTTGCTTTAAATATGCATTTCCTCGCTGACAATAGGCGAAAAAATCAGTCTTGTCGATGATAAGTGTTTTGGAAAAATCTTTCGCGGCTCCTGCACCATCACTCTTTTGAAGCAATAACAATCCACGTGAATTAAGGATGGTGGTATTTTTTGTCTTCATTACATCAATCAAGGTATTGAAATCTTTTAATGCTTCCTCAGGTTTTCCCAAAGCCAAATTGGAGGCAGCTCGTTGAAAAAACAAATCCTCGGTATTCATTTTTAGTTCTACGCATTTGGTAAAATCAGCAACTGCCTGAGCGTATTTCTTTAATCTAGCCAACACCAATCCTCTTTTGTAATATGCATCCAAATAATTTGCATCAATGTTAATGGCTTGGGAATAATCATTTGCAGCCTCTTCGTTTTTATTCAATGCTTTATAAATACTTCCGCGTGCAGCAAATATTTTAGCATCCCTACTGCTTTGTTCAATGCCTTTATTTAAATCTTTTAAGGCAAGGTCGTTTTGTGCACTTTTAAAATAAAGCATACCGCGTTTTACATAGGCATCTGTGAAAGCAGGTTGTAATTGTATTATTTTCGAAAAATCGGCAATAGCTTCCCTGTCCTTGTTCATATCGGAGTATACAATTCCTCTAAAATAATAGGCTTGTTGATAATCGGGATTTAATTTAATTGCTTGGGAGTAATCCGCGAATGCCAAATCCTTTTTACCTAATGCATATTGACAGCGACCACGATCGGTATAGGATTCAAATTCATTTTGGTCTTTGGCAATTGCTTTATCAAAATCCTTTATGCCTTCAATATAATTTGCTTTGTTCATCTTATCTACGCCCTGTTCGTTAAACTTATAGGCAGGTTGAGCGATTAAAAAATTAACTATTAAAGAAAACAGAATAATTGCTTTAAAAAAATGCACTTACTAAATTTATGTTTATGAGAAAGTCTAAATGTAAGTAAATAATGAGCAAATAAAAAAGAGGCTATTTAAATTTCAATAACCTCTTCCACTTTTAGTGTTTTTAAATACTATTTAATGTTTGCCAAATAAAACTCACGGTTCATACGAGCAATATTTTCTAAGGATATTCCTTTTGGACATTCTACCTCACAAGCACCCGTATTGGTACAGTTACCAAAACCTTCTTCGTCCATTTGATTCACCATATTCAATGCACGTGTTTCACGCTCAACTTGTCCTTGAGGCAATAAAGCCAATTGAGAAATTTTAGCAGAAACAAATAGCATTGCAGATGAGTTTTTGCAGGTTGCAACGCAAGCACCGCAACCTATACAGGCTGCCGCATCAAAAGCTGCGTCAGCATCTGTTTTAGGAATTGGAATATTGTTAGCATCTTGAGCATTACCGGTATTCACGGAAATATAACCACCCTTTGCTATGATACGATCGAATGCCGAACGGTCTACCGTTAAATCTTTAATTACAGGAAATGCAGCTGCTCTCCAAGGTTCTACAACAATTGTATCACCGTCTTTGAATGAGCGCATATGTAATTGGCAGGTGGTGATTCCTTCTTTGGGTCCGTGTGCACGACCGTTTATAAACATACTGCACATACCACAAATCCCTTCACGACAATCGTGATCGAAAGCAATCGACTCTTCACCCTTATTAATGAGCTGCTCATTTAACACATCAATCATTTCCAAGAATGACATATCAGGAGAAATATCCTTTACTTGATAGCTAACTAAATTACCGGCTTCTTTTCCGTTTTTCTGACGCCAAATTTTTAGCGTTAAATTCATATTTCCAGTACTCATATTTTTTCTTTTTACTCTGCGATTCTCTCTTTATTCTTTGTGTTCTCTGTGTTTAAATTTTTAACACGGAGTTCACAGAGGTTTTTGGAGTTTCACGGTTTGTTATTATTTATAACTACGAGCAGCAATTTTAATCGCTTCAAATTTTAATTCTTCTTTGTGTAATTCGTAATTGTTGTTGCCTTTATTTTCCCATGCTGCTACATAGGAAAAATTCACATCATCACGATTTGCTTCCCCTTCATCTGTTTGATATTCTTCACGAAAGTGACCACCGCAGGATTCATTTCTGTTAAGTGCATCAATACACATTAATTCGCCCAATTCAAGAAAATCTGCAACTCTTCCTGCCTTTTCTAATTCCGGATTAAACTCATTTGGAGTACCTAATACACGAAGATCTTTCCAAAATTCTTCGCGCAATGCTCTAATTTCTTGTATAGCTTCTTTGAGTCCTTTTTCGTTACGTGCCATTCCACATTTGTCCCACATAATTTTCCCTAAACGCTTGTGAAAATGATCCACAGATTTAGTACCTTTTATGGAGAAAAATTTATCGATAATTGTCTTCACATCGTTCTCTGCAGCAACAAAAGCCTCGTGATCGGTTGATATAGGTTTTACACTAATTTCCTTTGATAAGTATGAACCAATTGTATATGGAATAACAAAATAACCATCAGCCAATCCTTGCATCAAAGCAGAGGCTCCCAATCGGTTTGCACCGTGATCGGAAAAATTTGCTTCACCCAATGCATACATTCCGGGTACGGTTGTCATTAAATTATAATCAACCCATAATCCACCCATTGTATAGTGAACAGCAGGATAAATACGCATTGGAACTTCATAGGGATTTTCGCCTGTAATTTGCTCGTACATTTCGAATAAGTTGCCGTATTTTTCTTGTACAACTTGCTTTCCAAACTCCCTTAATTGGTCGGCAGTTGGATTATCAATGTTTAATTTTTTTGCTTGTGTTTTACCATAACTGTCAATGGCTGCCTTATAATCTAGGTAAACT
>CAIMGI010000115.1 GCA_903840505.1 uncultured Bacteroidota bacterium | reverse complement strand
ATATCCTGTTTTTCGAGTCTTTTACTTGTAATTTCCCATTCTGATGGGTTAATCACAAATCCTTGAGCAACTAAACCATCGGTAAATTCTTTTTGTCTAGAAGTCATACCTGCTTGTTCCGCAGCCTTTTTATCTTCTTCAGCTTTTTTAGCTGCAGCAGCTTGAGCATCGTCTTCAGCATATAATTTACTACATTTCCAAGACATTGGTCCTTTCAAAATTTTATCCTCAGTGGTATTAAGAATATAAGAATTATATCCACCAAAATTAGTGTTAGGTTCGTTTGTATAAATTTTAACATTATCAGGTCCTGAAACTACTTTGATAGCTGGTTTTTCAACACCATCTTTTCCTTTGAATGTAGTTCTAATTGCCTTAACAGCAGGATTTGTAACACATTTAGATATTACCTGACTCATTGTAAACTTATCCAAAAATATTGGGTCTTGAACTCGTTGTTCAATCATAAGACCTTTATCAAGGTTTATTTTCTTTTCTTCTAATATTTTTTTGAAATCCTTATGTTGATTTAAGATTTCATTTTTTTCAGTTTCATTAATTAATATACGTTTCATATTTGTTTTTTTTTACTATCCACCAATTCCATCCTCAGAACTGTCGGATGATTTAATATTGACATTATCTGATGTTGTATTACCACCCATATCCTCCACATCAACATCTTGAGTTAATTTCTCAATTTTTGCAGCAGCATTAGCATTACATACTTTATCTATAGTTGCTTGTGTAATTGAACTTCCATCAGCTCCTTTAGCAACTAATGCCGCAGATGTTTTAGGTCCAAATGCACCGTCTTGTGTTGCACCTATACAACCTTGTACTCTTGCGACTGTAGAGTTCTTACAATACATAGCAATTGGTAATGTCTCAGCACATTGTTTGTATCGACCTCCTCCTCCACCGCCGCTAGTTCCTCCACCACCACTTGTTCCTGAGTCAGCACCCCCTTTGCTTCCAATCACAAAATCCGCACCTGCAATAGAAACTTTAATAGCGTTTCCGTCACATGAATAACTTCCTGAATATTTTCCGTTACCCGTAGTAACTTTATTACTATCCATATTGAAAGAAAGACCACCATTTAAATCTGCAAGTCTATTTCCAACTTGAGCTCTTGATATTTTACCAGTAGTTCCGGCATCTCCCAACGAGGCTAATTCTTCCTCAGTCAAACTGTCTAATAAACAAGGAGAAACTTTAGGTTGAAGATAAAGATAAATTCCAGCTGTGGTTAAACCAACTCCAGCAATAAGTCCAATTGCCCATCTACCTTTATTATTTTTAATATTATTAGAAATTCTAGATAATATAGATTGGTCTTTAGGTGTTGGTTTTCCTCGTTTTGCCGGTGGTTTTGGTGGTTTAACAGTTATCGTAGAAGTTGCTGGTGCATTAACATTAACGGTTCCTTGTTTTCCTTTTTTTGCTGGTGGTGCTGCAGGTGCAGGTGCTAGAGCAGGTGGTTTTGCTTTAGATGATGTCTTTAATAGTACTCCATAATCAATCTGTTGTTGTGCATTTGGATAAGTTCCGTTTTTAAAAGGGGTTTGAGCATAAGTGTTAACTTGTGCGTGAATTTGTGCATTCGATAGTCCGCTTGGTTGAATTCTACCAGGATTTCTAGGGGGTTTGGTGAATCTCGCAGCAGTTTTTTGTAATTTTGGGGGGGCCTCATTTAACAGTTGTGCAAATTCATTTCTTACAACATCCGAATTTTCCGTTAAGGTTTTACTCGAATCATATTTCATCATTAGTAAAACTCTCTCTAACATTTTAT
>CAIMGI010000114.1 GCA_903840505.1 uncultured Bacteroidota bacterium | reverse complement strand
TAATACTAACAAGTTATTAAACTAATATTATTATATAAATGTTTGATTTTAGGCATATTAAATTATATATAAGCAGTTTGTTAATTGTATTTATTACCACTAAGTTAGGTATAAAATTACAATTAAAAGGGTTAAGTTCTTGTGTATATTTTTAATCTAAATTTTTATAGTATTTACTTGTTTGTTAATTAGTAATAATATGAGATTTAGGGTTTATGAACAGTGCGATTAATTGTTACTAGTTTATACATTAAATGAACATATAAATTAGCTTATTTGTTAATAATAAATTTATCCATAAAACATATTTAACGAGCTTTAGTTTAGTTTTGTTGTATTATTTATAAATCATGAATAAAATATTAAAAATAGCTATTGGTTGCGACCACGCAGGTTTTCTTTTAAAAGAAGAGTTAAAATCTTATATTGAAAAAAGGGGCAATAGTGTTAAGGATTTTGGTTGTTACAGTGAAGAACGGGCAGATTATCCGGATGCGGCACATGCAGTAGCAAAATCTGTTACAAGTAAAGAAAGCGAAATTGGCATTTTAATATGTGGAAGCGGAAACGGTATAAATATGACAGCCAACAAACACCAGGAAATACGGTCGGCACTATGCTGGAATAAGGAGATAGCAGAGTTGGCAAGGCTTCATAATAATGCCAATATAATTGCACTTCCTGCTCGTTTTATAACAATAAAAGAAGCAATTGAAATGGTTGATGTGTTTTTACAAACCAATTTTGAGGGTGGAAGACACAGTCAAAGGGTAAATAAAATTAGTTGCTAAGCTATTGATGGAAAAACCACAACAATTTATACAAGACTCTGAAACAATTGCTTTTAATAAAGAGCACAGAAGAATTATAAATTATAATATAGATAAATATACAAGCGCAACCATACTAGGAAAACAACAGTTTTCGAACATTGACCTCGCTAAACAGAGAGCTGCTACAACCAAAAACAAGGTAATTGAAAACCTCGATAAATACCTTATTGAGTTTGAAAGCAATTTTATTAGAAAAGGCGGAAAGGTTATATGGGCGCAAAATGCCGAAGAAGCAATTGCCGAAATAAAAAAAATAGTATCAACAACAAGCCGTAATTATATTGTTAAAAGCAAAAGTATGGTTACCGAGGAAATAGAATTAAACAAAGAGCTTATTGCGGACTCTATTGACGTTATTGAAACGGACTTAGGTGAATATATACAGCAACTTTCAGGTGAAGCACCTTACCATATTGTTACTCCAGCAATGCACCGCTCAAAAGAAAATATAGCGGAGCTGTTTAATGCTAAAAAGCATACAAGCAGCGATGCTAGCCCAAGTGAATTAACAGAGTTTGTTAGAAATGAACTAAGGGAGAAATTTATAACATCAGAAATTGGAATAACCGGTGCCAATTATTTAATAGCCGATACAGGCTCTGTTGTAATTACTGAAAATGAAGGTAATGCTATAAGCGGGATGTCTTTTCCAAAAATTCATATAAGCATTTGCGGCATTGAAAAACTAATACCATCTATAAATGATTTTGATGTGTTTGTTACGCTATTGGCATCCTTTGGAACCGGTCAGCAAATAACATCTTATAACAGTATTGTTAACGGACCAAAACAAAGCGATGAAGAGGACGGGCCAAATGAAATGTATGTTATTTTGCTTGACAACAACAGAACAAATTTATTGGCGCTTGAAGAACAAAGGAGGGCGCTTGCTTGTATAAAATGTGGAGCTTGTTTAAATGTTTGTCCGGTATATAAAAACGTGGGAGGTCATACATATGGAACAGTTTATAGCGGCCCCATTGGAGCTATTATGACACCCCATTTAAAGCCCGAAGAAAACTATTATCACCTAAGTAGCGCTTCTACGATGTGCGGAAAATGCACTGTAAGTTGCCCTGTGGGGATTGATATACATAAGTTATTGCTATATAACCGTAGAGACTTTGTGGCAAAGGGGCATTCTACAAAAACCGAAAACCTGTATCGCTTTTTTTGGAAGACAGCAATGTTAAAACGCAGCAAGATGGATAAAGGCGGGGCGAAGGTGAAAAACTTTATGATGCGGCAATTTTTTAGAAAGCAGTGGGGCGAAAGAAGAGAAATGCCGGAGGTGGTTTCAAAATCATTTAATCAGCTTTGGAGAGAGCAAAGGGGTATAAAATAAAAAGCCCCTTTAATTAAAAAGAGGCTTTTTGTAAGCAAAAAAAAGTATATCAATTAAGCAGCTCTACGAACTTCAACCGCGTTTAAACCTTTTTTACCTTCGGAGATTTCAAAAGTTACTTTATCGTTTTCGTTGATTTTGTCAACTAAACCCGTAACGTGAACAAAGATTTCTTCGTTCGAT
>CAIMGI010000113.1 GCA_903840505.1 uncultured Bacteroidota bacterium | reverse complement strand
GTCCCACTGGTTTAACAGGTGCAACTGGTCCCACTGGTTTAACAGGTGCAACTGGTCCCACTGGTTTAACAGGTGCAACTGGTCCCACTGGTGCAGCAGGTCCAATTGGCGGTTTTACACACTACCTAGGCGAAGCCTTTAATGGTGGCATTATTTATTACCTATACAAAGGCAGCGATGGTTTAGAACACGGGCTTATAGTATCGCTTACCGAAAGCACAAATCTTGCTTGGCAAACTTCACCTACATTAGTAAATGCAAACCGTACCGAAGATGGGGCATACAATACTAATTTAATGACAGGTAGCCCAGCTGCAACATATATCGCATCATTAGGTGCAGGTTGGTATTTACCAAGTATTGACGAATTAGGATTGTTGTATTACAACCGTTATAGTGCCCAAAAAGGCTTACGCATAGGCGGCAACACGCTACTGTCAAATACAGCTTGGTATTTGAGCAGTACCGAGCTTAACGCAGCCACGTTTTACTACTTCTACTTCAACGATGGTACCGCCAACGACGGTTGGAAGACGGCTCCAGACAACGTGCGTGGAGTGAGGGCTTTTTAACAACTTAGCGAAGCGATATCACAAACACAAATAATAAATAACAAAACAAGTTTGTAATTTATCTATTTAACAATTTAAAAATCGACCGCTTCGTGGTCGATTTTATTTTTTGCAAATGGCATTGTATTACGATTTACCAGTTTTTAAAGAAGTGTATAAATTAATACTTGTTTTGTTTGAAGTTACAAAAGACTTCCCCAAAGAGTATAAACACATGCTAGGCCACGATATAAAGCGTGATGGCATAAACTTGGTGCGTAGTATTTACAGAGCTAATAAAGCAAAAAATAAGGTCGAATATTTAGAAGCGTTTTTAGATGATTTTGAATTGATAAAATTAGAAGGCGCCCAAGCTGGACTTGGCTGGATAAGTGTTTTGCGAAAACGCGAAAATTACCGCAAGGTGTTCGACAATTTTGATGCGAAAAAATTGCAAAATACGATGCGAAAAAGGTAGAGCAACTTATGCAGAATGAAGGTATTATTCCCAATCAACTTAAAATACAATCAACCATTGGCAATGCAAAAGCACACTTACAAGTACAAAAAGAATTTGTAAGTTTTGATGCCTGTATCTGGCAATTTACAAATGGTAAAACAATTGTAAATCGCCCTAAAGAAATGAAAAACTTAGTTTCTAAAACAAAAGAGTCTGACGCAATGAGCAAAGATTTGCTCAAGCGCGGATTTAAGTTTGTAGGCTCAACAATTTGTTACGCTTATATGCAAGCTATTGGTATGGTTGATGACCATTTGGTTGATTGCTGGAAAAAATAAGGCCGCATATTTTATTTATATTTGTGTTGAAGTAACCGTTGTTACCATTTTAACCTTTTCTATTTCGTAATCTATTTCGTATGGAACTACTACAATTCATTTCAATAATTCTCTTCCTTTTAACGGCAATACTTACTTTTTTACTTTTTAAAAAAAATCAAAACAACAACCTGCTGAAAGCCAAAATTGAAAACACAATGGGCTTAATTGAAGAACGCCTCGCTTTGTCGAATAATTATTCGAAAATACTTGCTTCCGTTGCAGACAAGACATTTGAGGCCGTCATAATAACAGATAAAAATGGCCATATTGAGTGGGTAAATGCAGGTTTTACAAACATTACAGGTTATTCCTTTTTAGAAGTAAAAGGTAAAAAGCCTGGAGAAATATTGCAAGGTCCCGAAACAGATAAATCAACAATAAACAGAATTAGAGAAAAACTGAAAGAGAATAAAATATTTAAGGAAGAAATATTAAATTATCACAAAAAAGGCCAAAAATATTGGCTATCGCTTTCAATAACTCCAATTTTAGATGAAAATAATAATATTGAAAAATTTATCGCCATTGAAAGTGATATTACAGAGCAAAAAAATCAACGAGACATATTAGAAAAAAAGCTAAAAGAGGCTACTGAAAGAATATAAATTGGAGGTTTTACCTCAACAACATTATTTTCCCCATTTGGCTATAGTCGCTGCCTGAAGACTTAGCAACCAATACATAAAAATAAGTGCCTGTAATTACAGGAAGCCCGGAAGGTGTTGTTCCATCCCAAGCAATATTAGGAGAAACTGTTTCAAACTCCAAAATGCCATAGCGATCAAAAATTTTTAGGCTGTATTCTACTATTCCCTTGTTCGCAATATAAAACGCATCGTTTACCCCATCGTAATTCGGTGTAAAAACGTTTGGAACATAAATTCCTTCCGAAACGTTTGCTAATATGGAAGAGGGGTCGCTGAAATTTATTGCTGCAGACTGCGCAAAAAGGTGACTTGCACTCGATATAAATGCTATTGTAAGAAAAATAAAAATGCGTTTTATAGCCATTATAAAAACTAAATCCAAGACCAAATATACAAAAAAGCAATTATAATGCTCACAGTAGCGGCTTTACAATTTATTTACATTAGCAAACACCTATTTTTCCTTATACCGTCATAACATTTAGTTAATGTTGAATTAATCTTTTGTTAATAACAAGAATAGTACCTTTACAAAAAAACGAAATGAATACAAGCGAGTATAAAATATTATTGGTAGACGATGAGCCGGATATATTGGAATTTTTGAGCTACAACTTAAAAAAGGAAGGATATCAGGTACAGGCTGCTACCAACGGGAAAGAGGGTGTTGCTTTAGCAAAAAAAATGCTGCCCCAATTAATTATTATTGATGTGATGATGCCGGGTCAAGATGGAATAGAAATGTGTAGAGAGATAAGAGAAACGGAAGGTTTAAAAAATGTACTGATTGCTTTTCTTACTGCGCGCAATGAAGACTACTCACAGATAGCCGGTTTCGATGCTGGTGCAGATGATTATATTAACAAACCCATTAAGCCAAAAGTGCTAATAAGCAGAATTGGCGCGCTTCTTCGCAGGCTATCTTCCGACAAAGAAGTAGGAAAAATAGACGTTGGTGGTTTAAAAATTGACCGTGAAAAATATTTAGTGGTTCAAAATGGAGTAGATTTATCTCTGCCTAAAAAGGAGTTTGAATTATTGGCATTGCTTGCTTCAAAACCGGGAAAAGTTTTTCATCGTGATGAGATATTGGGAAAAGTTTGGGGCGAAGATGTTGTGGTAGGAGACAGGACGATTGACGTACACGTAAGAAAAATACGGGAGAAATTAGGTGACGATTTAATTAAAACAGTAAAGGGTATAGGATATAAGTTCGACTTTTAATACATTCGTAAGGAATGAAAAAGTTAAGTCCAGGGACAATTGTATTTATCACCTCTATTTCCATTTACCTGCTTGTAGGAGCTTATTCTATTATTTTTCAACACTTGTTTTTTGCGGATATTGACTGGGGCTTTTCCTTTTTAATAAGTGCGAGCTGCTTTATTTTAAGCTATTTATTGTTGCGCTTTATGCTTAAAACATTTATCCACGACAGAATAAAACTAATCTACAAATCAATTCACAACTTAAAAACGGGAAGTACAAACGAGAAAAACAATGTGAATATTGATGAAGATGTTTTTCAAAACGTAAACAAAGAAGTTGAGGAATGGGCCGACTATAATCGCAACGAAATTGAACAACTAAAAAAACTAGAAATTTATCGCAGAGAGTTTGTTGGAAATGTTTCGCACGAATTAAAAACCCCCATTTTTGCAATACAAGGATATGTCTTGACCTTATTGGATGGAGGTTTGGAAGACGACACTATTAATCGCAATTATTTACAACGCACTGCCAGCAATGTTGACAGGATGATTCATATTGTGGAAGATTTGGAATCCATATCCCAATTGGAGGCAGGGGAATTAACTATTTATCCAGAAAAATTTGATTTACTGGCGCTTGCCCAAGAAGTTATTCATTCGCTTGAAATTAAAGCTGAAAAAAAAGAAATTAAACTCCTATTTAAAGAGGAGTATGACAACCCGATAAGGGTTGTTGGCGATAAGGAAAAAGTCCGACAAGTATTTACGAACCTTATAGTTAACTCTATTAAATATGGTAAACAGGGAGGTGAAACAGAGTTGCGTTTTTACGATATGGACGAAAATATATTAACCGAGATTTCTGACAATGGTATTGGCATTGCTAAGCATCATTTGCCGCGTTTATTTGAACGTTTTTATCGCGTTGATAAAAGTCGCGCTCGCGACCAAGGGGGAACCGGTTTAGGGCTTGCTATTGTGAAACATATAATTGAAGCACACAGCCAAACCATTAATGTAAGAAGTGCAGAAGGTGTAGGTTCTACTTTTTCCTTTACCTTAAAAAAGGCATAATACCCACACCCAATTTATTTCCCTTCTAAAAATCGTATTGCCTCTTCATAAAACAAAACAGGTTGATCTGCGTGCAACCAATGACCCGCATTTTCAATTGTTTGTAATGTGGCATTTGGAAAAAACGTTCGCGCATTTCCCAAATCCTCCTCTAAAATATAATTTGATTTGGCACCTTTTAAAAACAGACAAGGCAAGGTATTTGTCTTGCCAACAAGCAACTCGCTTCCTACAATTTGTATGTTTCTCTCAATTACTTTAAGGTTAAAACGCCAAGCCAATGTTGTGTTGCTTTCGTCTTTCCAAAAAATATTTTTTAGCAAAAATTGCCGCGTACCCACATCCATTTTGTTGTTTGCAAGAATTTCTTCGGCTTCTTTTCGACTTTTAACAATCTCTAAATTCACTGCATTCATTGCTGCCAATACCTGTTCGTGATGAGGCGGATAATATTTCGGAGCAATATCTGCTACTATTAATTTATCAACTCTTTCGGGATATTTTAAAGCAAACTGCATTGCCACTTTCCCGCCAAGCGAGTGGCCCAATAAATATATTTTATCCAGATTATTATCGTTTAAAAACTCCATCAAATCATCGCACATCAAATCATAAGTCCAATCATCGCTGTGCGGTGAATGTCCGTGATTGCGCAAATCTAAAAGATATACAGCATACTGCTCACCAAATTTTTTACCCAGTGTTTGCCAATTATCCAAGGAACCAAATAGTCCGTGCAAAATTACAAGTGCCCTTCCTTCGCCTATTTTTTTATAATTCAGTTTCATTGTTTTAATTGCCGCAAGTAAAGTTGTATGGTGTTTTCAATGCCCAAATACAATGCGTCCGAAATTAAAGCGTGGCCGATAGACACCTCCAATAAGTTTGGAATATTCTTTGCGAAAAAGGCTAAATTTTCTTTGCTTAAATCGTGTCCTGCATTTATTCCCAAACCAATTTCCCCCGCTCGTTTCGCTGCTTCAACAAAGCCTAGTATTGCTTTTTCTCGGTCATTAAAATAATGTTGTGCATAGCTTTCGGTATACAACTCAACTCTTTCTGCACCACACTCTTTTGCACCTTCTATCATTTTTACATTAGCATCCACAAATATCGATGTGCGTATGCCGGCTTCTTTAAACGCATTAATTGTTTCTTTTAAATACGCTGCTTTGGCGACAGTATCCCATCCGTGGTCGGAAGTAACCTGACCTGTAACATCGGGCACCAATGTTACCTGTGTAGGTTTTACATCCAATACCAGTTGCATAAATTTTTTTTCCTTGGGATTTCCTTCAATATTAAACTCTGTTTTTAATAACGGTTTTAAGGACAACACATCACTATAACGTATGTGTCGCTCATCAGGACGGGGGTGCACTGTAATTCCCTCTGCACCAAATCGCTCACAATCTTGTGCAAACAAAATCACATTGGGCGTGTTTCCTCCGCGTGCATTTCGCAAGGTTGCTACTTTATTTATGTTAACACTTAATTTGGTCATTGGTCGAATGTAAATTTCAGTAAAACTAAAAAAATAGTATGTTTGTGATACTATAAATTTAGTTTTTGTGTTTAACACATAAAACAATATGTACGCAAAAGACCTCATTATTGACGAAATTCCACCTTTGAAGGTTTCCGACAGCGGAGAAAAAGCCTTGCAATGGATGGACGAATATGGGGTAACAAACCTTCCAATTGTTCGTGGTTTAGAGTATTTGGGACTGATTTCGGAAGCCGATTTGTTGGATATGGAACACCCTGAAAAGCAATTGGGAAAACAGCGATTGTCGCTTATGCGTCCCTATGCAACAGAGGGACAACATTATTATGAAGTGCTAACCATTTTGTCTACCCTTAAAATTTCGCTTATTCCTGTGCTAAATGAAAAGGAGCAATACATTGGTATTATTACCCTTGCACACATTATGGATAACTTTGCCGGGATGGCATTTATGAGGCAGAGTGGCGGATTAATTGTGCTTGAAATAAACGAAAAAGACTATCAACTATCGCAAATTGCAAGCATCGTTGAATCAAATGACGGAAAAATATTAAGCCTTTATATTTCTTCCCCTCCCGATTCTAGTAAGCTTGAAGTAACATTAAAAGTGAATCGCGAAGACCTTTCTGCTATCCTACAAACATTTGCTCGCTATAACTATACGGTTAAAGCATCCTTTCATCACAGCCATTTTTCCGATGACGATATAAAAAACCGATTCGACTCGTTAATGAATTACATCAATATGTAATGCTGCTAACGGCCTTGCTTTTTTTTTCGCATTTGCTTCCACATACTGTGGCGAAAAACGATACAGCAAAACAAAAATACCTTATCAACAATATTGTTATTATTGGAAACAAAATAACAAAAAACACCATTTTAATGCGCGAACTTTCTTTTGCCGTTAACGATACACTCAGCAAAAACGAGTTGGACCAAAAAATAATAAAGTCGCGCGAAAACCTTTTGAATACTTCGCTTTTCAACTTTGTACAAATAGATACACTTGCAATAGGAAAACAAAAACTGGATGTATATATAACCGTTTCGGAACGCTGGTACACACTCCCTTTGCCCATTTTAGAAGTAACGGATCCTAATTTAACCGTTTGGTGGCAAACCAAAAATTTAGAACACCTTAACTATGGAGCTTACCTAGTTCGATACAATTTTAGAGGGAGAAAAGAAAATGTTCAAATTAAGTTTCAACTTGGCTTCACGCAGCAATTTGCTCTTTTATACAATATTCCTTACCTCGATAGGAAACAGCGACACGGGATGTCGTTTTCTTTCGGCTATTCGCACAACCACGAAATAAATTATGCTACCCAAAACAACAAATTACTTTTTTACAAAAATAATTCTGAATTTATCCGGCAAGAACTTGGAGGCAGGGTTCGTTATTACTATCGTGCAGGAATATACAATACACACAGCGTGGAGTTGCGCTATAACTATGGTAAAATAGCCGATACGCTCACCGAATTGCAAAGTGATTATTACAGTAACAATGCAAGTAAAACACAATTTTTCACCCTCAGCTATTTGTTTAAACGCGATTTGCGCGACTCAAAATACTATCCGCTTAAAGGCTATTATTTGGATGGCGACATAACCCGTTTTGGATTGGGAGTATTGAACAATGAACCCGTAGGAATAAATAAAATAGAGTGTGCTGCGAAAATTTTTGTCCCCATTTATAAACGGCTGTATGCGGCTGCTGGCTTGAAAGGTAAAGCATCCGACAATCCTGCTAAGCAATACTATTTTATACAACGCGGACTGGGTTATACGGAATATGTGAGAGGATATGAATATTATGTAATTGATGCGCAAAAATATATTCTTGCAAGAAGCAATCTTAAGTATGAAATTGTTAAGCCGCATAAGCAAAAAATAAATTTCATCAACAACAGTCGCTTCGATACTTTTCATTATGCTTTTTACGGTAATTTGTTTTTCGATGCCGCCTATACCGAAGACAAAAAGTATTTTGCGACAAATACCCTTTCAAATAAATACATTTGGGGAACCGGTATGGGAATTGATTTTGTTACTTACTACGACAGTGTTTTTCGTTTTGAAATAGCGATGAATGATTTGAAAGAAAAGGGCTTTTTTCTACACTTCACAGCACCCATTTAAAAGCATTCATCAATATTTAGTACATTTGTGTTAATGAGAGTAGCCCTATACGGAAGAACAATTAATGCCGGCAGTTTGCCTCACGTACAGCGTGTTGTCGATAAGCTGTTGGAATCGAACATACAACTACTTATTCACCGCGATTTTTATTCTTTGCTGAAGGAGCACATAAACTTTAAGTCTGTTTCTATTGAGCTGTTTGAACACAATGCCTCCCTTGCAAACAAGGCCGATTTCTTATTTAGCATTGGCGGTGACGGAACCTTGTTAGACACGCTTGCTTTCATCAGAAATTCAGGCATTCCCATAATGGGTATAAACACAGGCCGCCTAGGCTTTTTATCTACCGTATCAATTCCTGAAATAGAAATGAGCATTGATGCATTGGTAAATAAAAAGTATGAGCTTGACGAACGTTCTTTGATAAAATTTGAGACCTCATCGAAACTATTTGGCGACTTGAACTTTGCTCTCAACGAGATTACAATTCACAAAAAGGACTCTTCTTCGATGATTAGTATTCACGCCTACTTAAACGGTGTTTTTATTAATACCTATTGGGCAGATGGTCTTATTGTCTCAACACCTACAGGGTCAACAGCCTACTCGCTGAGTTGCGGTGGTCCGATTATGGTTCCGCAATCCGAAAATTTTATTGTTACTCCTATAGCGCCTCACAATTTAAATGTTCGACCAATTATTGTGTCGAGCAAAGATTCACTTACACTGAAAGTTGAGGGGCGCCAAAGCAGTTTTCTTGTTTCGTTGGATTCGCGCTCTGAAACCATCGATTCCTTGGTGGAAATGACCATTACACAAGAAAAATTTAAAGTAAATTTAATCCGATTGCAGGGGCAAGACTTCTTTAACACTTTGCACAAAAAGCTCAATTGGGGTATTGACAAACGGAATTAAAAAAGCCCCTACAAGATAATTGCAAGGGCTTTTGGTATTTTTGTGTGTTTCAGACTACTTCTTCTTCTCTTCCTTCTTCTTGTCCACTTTAGGTGAATCCTTTGGTTCATCATTCTTGTATAGATCCTGGTTGTTGTTTCCCGGAATAACATTACCATCACTATCCAACTCAATAATTTCATAGCCTAGTTTTTGCAATCCTGGCAAGATCGATTTTTTATCGCCTACAACGGTAATAAACATTTGATCGAGTTGCAAATTCTTTTTTGCCAATGCGTCTATTTCTGCTTTGGTCATTCCTTGCAATATGTCATTTTGCTTTTTAATATAACTTGGGTCTAAGTTATAATCGGCAATACGCTTTAAAAACCCCGCCTTTTGCATAGGTGTTTCAAACCTTAAGGCATCTGCCTGCCCCATTGAGTTTTTAGCAAACTGCAGCTCTTCTTCTGTTACTCCTTCATTTGCATATTTATTCATTTCTTTTATAATTTCAACCAACGAACTATCTGTAGCTTCGCCTTTAACTCCTGCATAAATCAAATAAGGCCCGGCATATTTTGACCCCGAAAAATAGGAGTTGATTCCATACGTCCAACCTTTGTCTTCACGCAAATTAATGTTGATACGGCTGTTAAAATTACCACCATAAGTGAAGTTCATTATTTGGTTCTTGTAGTATTCGTTGAAAGGGTCATACGCTAATCCTTGTTTACCAATGCGTATTTCCGACTGCGGAGCTTTGTCCTTGTTCACTAAATATATTTTTGTTTTGGTTATTTCCGCAACAGGGTCCGGAGTTGGTAAAGCAACTTTTTTGCCCGGCCAAGTATCTAAAAATGATAATTTTGGTAACAATGCTTCTTTGGTAATATCGCCCACAACAACCATGTTTGCAATACGAGGAGAGAAATAGTTGGTATAATACTGTTTTACATCATCCAGCGTAATTGATTTTACTGTTGCTGCTGTACCCACACTTGGAATTCCCATAATGGAATTATTTCCATACAATACTTTTTTAAATGCATTGTTTGCAATTGTACTTGCCGATGTGGCTTGATTTGCAATTCCTTGAAGTTGCTCGTTTTTTGATCGTTCAAACTCATCTTTGTCAAACTTTGGATGAAACAACATTTCTTCTGCAATTTTCAAGGTTGCATCTAAATTTTTTGTTAGTGAGTTGATGTAAATAGAAAGCTCATTTTCACCTGCCGAAATAGATATGGAGCTTCCTAATTTCTCAAGTGCATCGCTCAATTGTTCGTCCGTAAAGTGTTCTGTAGACATTTCCATTACTCCTGCTAATAATGAAGCAATTCCAGCTTTGTCTTTACTTTCTAAGCGATGCCCCATTTCAACCGATAACAATAATGTTACTGAAGGAATTTCGTCTGTTTTTGTTCCAATGATTTTCAAGCCGCTGTTGGGTAAAAACTCTGTCCACAATTGCGGCACATTGATTACGGGGTTTGCTCCCGGCTTTGGTTTTATCTTTCTATCAAAATTGTCTTTTGCCTTTACATATTTTAAATTTTGATACTCTTTGTGGTCAGCATCATTTATATTGGTAACAGGTGGGGTATAATTGTCTTTATGAGCTACCATTTCGGGTTTACCTTTTGGAACAACACTTAAATAAACAGCAGGTTTGCCTTTTATATATGTTTTGTAAACGCGCATCACATCTTCTTTGGTAACACTTTGATAAGCCTTTACTTCTTTTTGAATATAGTTTGCATCGCCTGTAAATGTTTGGTATTGTGCCAAACGAGCACCTTTACCCCTAACACTTGAAAGTGCTTGTATAACATCCGATTCATATGAAATTTTAAAGCGCTCTAAATCCTCATCTTTCACTCCCGCTTTTTCAAAATCTTCCATTGCCTCTTTAATCCCCTTTTCCATATCTTCTAAGCTGTTACCGGGAAAAGCCAATGCTACAAAAGCAAAAATGCCACCCAATTCTTGTGTACCATCGCTAGCTGATACCTGTACCGATTTTTGTGTTTTTTGCAATTTTTGGTATAAATAAGAGCTTTCATTTCCGCCCAAAATGTTTGCTAACACATCCAGTGCAGGTTCGTCAGGATGGTTTGCGGGAACTCCGGGATAACCTACATAGAGCAATGGAAAGCGAATATTATCTTCATACGATATGTATCGGTCTTTGTCAATTTTAACCAATTCTTTGGATTGATTTTTTACCTCCGGGCATTTTGGAATAGCGCCAAAATATTTTTCGGCCAACTTGACAACCTCGGCAGCGCTAACATCGCCGGCAACAGTTAAAGTTGCGTTGTTGGGACCATACCACCTTAAAAAGAAACTCTTTAAATCGTTTACGTCTACCCTGTCTAAATCTTCTAAATAACCAATTGTTGGCCAAGAATAAGGGTGCTTATAGGGGTAAAGCGCTTTGTCTACTTTTTCTGCCACCAATCCATAGGGGCGGTTATCGTAATTTTGCCCTCTTTCATTTTTTACTGTTGCACGTTGTACCTCAAACTTTTTTTGTGTTACAGCATCTAATAAAAAACCCATTCTGTCCGACTCCAACCAAATAGCTACTTCCAGTTGATTGCTCGGAACTGTTTCAAAATAATTTGTTCTGTCGGTATTGGTGGTTCCGTTAAGATCACCTCCTGCATTGGAAACCGTTTTAAAATGTTCTTCATCCGCAACGTTATCCGATCCCTGAAACATCATATGTTCAAAAAAGTGAGCAAAGCCACTGCGTCCAACCTCTTCACGTGCAGAGCCTACGTGATAAGTAACATCTACATATACTACCGGGTCGGAATGGTCTTCGTGAACCAATACTATAAGTCCGTTTGAGAGTATATATTTTTCGTAAGGAATAACAATTTCAGTTCCTTTTTTGGTAACTTTCTCAATAAGTTTTGTTTGTGAAATTGCTTGATTGGCAATTAAAACAAGTAAAGCAGCAAAATAAAACAGATTTTTTTTCATTTTTGTTTTTTAGAATTACAGACCTGTAAATGTACATAAAATATACAAATTGCTTGTACCCCGTTTGGGGTGAATTTTTGAGTAAAAAGGCTGTTTTTTAAAACAATTTCAAAATATAAGCGTCAATTATTTGTTACCTTTGTGCAACAAAACAAAGCAATAATTAATTCTTTAAAACATATACAATGTATCCTGAACAATTAGTAAATCCGATGAAAGCAGAGCTTACCGCTGTAGGCTTTGTAGACTTAACAACTCCAGCAGCTGTTGATGCTGCCCTAAAAAATAGCGAAGGAACTGTGCTGGTTGTAGTAAACTCTGTTTGCGGTTGTGCTGCAGGAGCTGCGCGTCCGGGCATTAAACTGGCAGTTCAAAACAGCAAAAAACCAGGTAAACTTACTGCAGTATTTGCAGGTTTTGATAGCGAAGCGGTTGCACAAGCAAGAACCTATTTTGCTCCTTACCCTCCCTCATCGCCCAGCATTGCTTTATTTAAGAACGGGGAGTTGGTTCACTTTATTGAAAGACACCACATCGAAGGGCGTTCGGCACAAATGATTGCCGATAATTTAAAAATGGCTTTTGACGAGTATTGCTAATTTAGTTTGCTAGCTTTTCTTTAGTCTTTTTATTTCTTCATCCGTGAAATTTTTAATTGACTTCTCCTGGGCAAATTTCTCGGTATTATAACTGTTCGATTTGTTTTTGGGAATCGAAAGACTATTCCAGCCATTTATCTTTAGTAACTTCGCACAAAACACTATTTGGCCTACGTGATAAGGATAGTGCGCTAACGTTACTTCGGACTGGAGAAGGGTCGCATAAATGCTCCGGCTTTTGTCCTTGCAATAAAGATAATAAATTTTTGCCAACTTTGTTCGAAGAGCTACTCGCGACCTTTCTCCAGTCCGAAGTTAGGTGT
>CAIMGI010000112.1 GCA_903840505.1 uncultured Bacteroidota bacterium | reverse complement strand
TTTTACAGGCTTAATGATAGAGTCTTTTCTTTGTAAAAAAAAACGATGGACTTTATTCAACACTTAAGCACTTTATTTATTGTAGCCTTGCTATTGGTTTTAGTAGGCTTGATTTTTTTACCGGTTGATTTAAATATTGAAGACAAGGAACCTTCTGCGGACTAATTAGGCATCAACATTTTTATTAATTGTTTGTTGCAGAGTGTTTCATTATGTTCTCCAACTTAGCATTCATCATATCCCAGCCATAATTAATAGAAACAAAGTTCTTTCCCTTTCGGGCTATATCATTAGCCTTTTCAGTATTATTAATTAACTCAATAATACAAGCAGCATATTGTTCAGGACTGTCTGCTACTAAAATGTTTTCATTGTGTATAGCCTTTAATGCATTGTTTGCTAAGGTAGAACTAATGCAGGGTATGCCCATTGCCATTGCTTCCAATAGTTTGTTTTGCAATCCTGTGCCTGTTTGCATAGGTGCTATTACAATTTTTGAGCTTGCATAAATTTCTTTTATATCCTTTACCCATCCGCTTACCAGAACATTATTGGAACGTAATGCAATTATTTTACTTGTAGGACTTGTTCCGGCAATCATTAATTGAATATTCGGAATTTGTTTTTTTACAAGAGGAAGTATTTTTTCTACAATGTATACCGCACTTTCAATATTGGGTGGGTATGACATATTTCCACTAAAAAGCAAATCGTATTTTTTATCCTCTTTTTTCGGGTAGTTTAAAAAGGATTCATCTACTCCGTTCGCTACAATTTCAATACTGTTTTTATCAGGATGATTAATTAATTCTCTATCCTGTTCAGATATAATGGTTTTGTTGTTAAAAAAGGAAAATATTGTTTTTTCATAGGTGTAAAGTCGCTTGTATTCTAATTTTAGAATTGTTTTAAAAAGCCAATTGGCCTTGGCAATTCTACGTTCAATGCCTTTTGAAAGAGCATCCATATAGTCAAGTGTTTTTGGAATGCTCGTGTATTGCTTAACGTACTCTGTTGTACGTATAAGTTGACAATAAATATGATCGGGTTGTTTACTGGTAATAATAGAGTCAATTAACTGTTGCGCCTTTTTGCTATAGAAATAGGATACTTGCAATGGTTTTGTTGAAAATAATCCCTTTACTAAATTTAAAACAATCTGAAATTTACTGAGCTGTACAATGTGTACCTCTCTGCAAATAGAATTTAATACAGCATTCGCTTCAGGATGTAATTCAATGTCATTTAAACAAACCAAGCTAACATCATTATTTTTGGCAAGGTATTTCAATTGATGGAATGCCCTCAATTTATCCCCTTTTTCGAGCGGATATGGTACACGTGATAGAATAATGAGCAGTTTCACTTATGTACAGCGCTTTTTAAAAGATGAAATATTTAGATTAGGAAGTATGCACATTTTTTTTGCCGAATATTTTTTTAATGGGAGCAATGTAACTTTCAAAGTCAAATAAAGATGAGTCGCGCGTTGCTTTGTATGTTAAAAATATACCGATTGGTAATATTATTCCTGATGCCAACCATACACCCTGCCAAACTGGAAGGGCGCCTTCGTTCGCCATTTTTTCTCCCGATATGGAAAGTACGTGAAACAACAAAAAGAATAAAACAGAAACAACAACTGGCATACCCAATCCTCCTTTGCGAATAATAGCCCCCAATGGTGCGCCAATAAAAAATAACAAAAAGCAAGCGAATGAAAGTGCAATTTTTTTGTGCCATTCAATCTGGTACTTATTGGTACTGTTTTGCATACCTTCCAACATATTTATAGATGATTCTATGTAGGACTTGTTGCTGCGCGAAATATTGGTAGCAGATTCAAGTATTCGCAGTTTTTCAATTTTAGTAAAATTATTTAGAAAGTTCTTTTTATGTGTTAGTTGTGTTAGGTTTTTGGTGTCTTTGTTGACAATAAATTTACTGTCGAAATTCATATTTTTAATAATTTGTTTTTCAAATCCATTTTGTATTTCAGCCGATTTGGCAATTTGCGTATCAATTTCAGCTGACAATTGTTTGATGTTTAGCATTTGGTAATTGTCTTTAAACAATTCTTCTTTGGAGCGACTAAGGTTAAATCCACTCATATCAATATCAATAAACATACTTTTAAATCGTTGCCTTTGAAAAGGGTAAACTGATTTTTTTTGATCTTCTGATTTTATTTCTTTGTATTGACTTCCATCATACAAGCTTACGTGCATCGTGTTTTTATCTTCCGACATTTCCAACTTACCGCTTTGTGCCATCGTTACATCGGTGGAGCCATCTCTGTTTCTATGGTCGTATATCATAATGTTTTTAACTGTTTGTCCATCTGCTTCCTTTTTCTCTACACGTATAATATAGTTGTCGATACCATTATAAAAAACACCTTCCTTTAAGTCAAACGCAGGTTTTTGTTCACGAATATCAAAAAGCAGGGTGCCCATTTTTAGGTTGGCGATGGGTGATACATAATTAGAAAACAAAAAAGCCAATACGCTTATGATTGCACTTGTAATAATCAACGGGCGCATTATGCGTTGAAGTGAAACTCCTGATGATTTAAGTGCAGTTAATTCGTATCGTTCACCCAAATTTCCGAAAGTCATAATGGATGAAAGCAGGATAGCGAGTGGTAATGCCAAGGGAACAAAACTTACAGCCGCAAAGGCCAAAAGTTCTCCCAGTAATTTCATTTCAAGTCCCTTGCCTACAAAATCGTCAACGTATTTCCATACAAATTGCATAACAAGTATGAAAAGTACAATAACAAACGTGCTAATAAAAGGACCTAAATAGGATTTTAGAACAAGCTTTGTGATTTTTTTCAAAGCACTATTGCTTTTTATGCACCAATTACGTGCATTAATTTTTCTACTTGGTTATTCCATAGTAAGGTTGATGCTTCACGGGATTCATCATCTTCAGCAAAGTCTGAAATAATTAAAGCAACATCTTGAGTTATTTCATCGGCCTCCAACCTAAATTCAAAATAGGTATTTTCAGGCTCATCAATCCATTTAAATCGTACAAAATGATTTTCTTTTTTTGCAATCAGTTTAGCTATCTGTGTACTGCCATCCCAGAAGAATGTGTATTGGTCTCCTTTTATATCTACATCGTCAGCAAACCAATCGGCCAACTCACTAGGAGTAAGGAAAAATGGGAATAAAAATTTAATAGATGCATTGATAGTAAACTCAAGCTCGAATTTTTTATGCTTTCCTTTGGGAGCGGGGGTGCTCTTAAGCAATTTAGCATAATCAATCTCTTTGTCTTCCAATCCTAAGTGGATTACAAGTGGAGTTCTAATAATTTTAGGGCCATCATTCTTCTTTCTTTTTTTTGCCCTAAGCATTTCAATCTCAAGCTCAATAGCAGGGTCTGTGTCAAAGCCATCCTCTTCATCGTCCTTGTTTTTCTTCTTTCTACCTCTTTTTGGCGAACCCGGCTTTACTTTATTTGTTGTTGGAGGAGGGGTGCTTTTGGGAGCTTCCTTCTTTAGTTTTTTCTCAACGGTAGTAGACTGTAATATTGACTGTTTCTCTACTTTTTTATCTGCTTTCTTAATTTCTGTTTTAAGAGCTACTTTTTTTGTAACAAGCTTACTAATTGGTTTTGCAACTGCTTTGCTTGGCGCTGTTTTCTTTACAGGCTTGCTAACTTTCTTACTTACAACCTTTTTTGCTACAACTTTTTTAGCTACTGCTTTTTTAATAGGTTTAGCAATTGCCTTCTTTTTTACAGGTGCCGCTTTCTTCACAATTTTTTTAGGAGCTACTTTTTTTACATTTTTAACAATGACCTTTTTCTTTACCGGAGCTGCTTTTTTTACAACTTTTTTCACAGCAGTCTTTTTTGAAGCAGAAGCTTTTGTTTTTACTGCTTTTATATTCTTTTTTGCCATTGTTTTTTTATGAGAATGTAATTTATGCTG
>CAIMGI010000111.1 GCA_903840505.1 uncultured Bacteroidota bacterium | reverse complement strand
TTACAACCCGCAGAAAAGGTGGTGGTTCGATTATGGATCCTGACGGTTATTTTACTTCTGATATATATTTATCCTATGTAAAAAATGGCGAATGGGACAAGAGTAAATCGGCCGGTTCAAATATAAATACTGCTGAAGACGAGCAATGTGTAGGTATGACATCAGACGGCAAACAAATAATGATTTACATCGACCACCAAGAAGCATTTGGAGATATTTATTATTCATTAAAAGGTCCCAAAGGTTTTGGAAACTCTGAACCTTACGCATACAACGTTAATTCTACGAGTTTAGAAACTTCTGCATCCATTACTTCCGATGGGAACAACATCGTATTTGCTAGCAAGAAACCGGGAGGATTAGGAGGAAACGATTTGTATATGTGTATAAAATTACCCGATGGTGAGTGGAGTATGCCTTTGAATTTAGGACCAAACATCAACACTAAATACGATGAAGATTTCCCACATTTGTCGGAAGATAATTTAACGCTCTATTTTTCATCGGAAGGTCATAATAGTATGGGAGGATTTGACTTGTTTAAATCGAGATACGATACAGTTAATAATCTTTGGAACAAACCTCGAAATATGGGATATCCAATTAATACGGCTTATGATGAAATGACATTTTGTGTATCGAGAACAAATAGGGATGGTTATATAAGTGCTGTGCGACCGGGCGGCATTGGCGATTTAGATATATACAAAGTGGTTTTTAATGATGTTGAAGATAGGAAAACACTCTTTACAGGAAAAGTAATTGCAGGTGATTCAATTAAACCCAATGTAGATGCACTTATAACAGTTGAAGATGCTGTTACCAACGAATTAATTGGAACCTATAAACCCAAAGCAAGTGGGAAATATGTAATTATTTTACCTGAAGGAGAATATAATTTAAGCATTGAATCGGCAGAATTTGACATCTTTAAGGATAAAATAATACTAATGGGGAAAAGTGATTTTAAAGAAACGGTACAGCGCAATTACCGTTTGGCAAAAAAAGGAAGTACACCTCCCCCACCTGCCCCTGTTCCAGTAATAAACAATACTAAAACAGCACCCAAAACAGCCGAAAAGCTAGCACCTGTTAAAGCTGTAGTCGCTCCAAAAAAATAAAATATTTTATACGAATAATAAATTGAACGTTTGAAATGGGAGATATAAAATTACGACAAGAAAAATTTGAAACCGACTCCGGTATTGAAATAAAAGCTACCTATCCGAAGAAAGATATTACTGAAGAGAAACCCGGTGAATTTCCTTACACAAGAGGTGTTCAATCTACAATGTACCGAAGTCAGCTTTGGACAATGCGTCAGTATGCAGGATTTTCAACTGCAGAAGAATCGAATAAACGATACCATTATTTACTCAATAACGGAACTACCGGTTTGTCGGTTGCTTTTGACTTACCTACTCAAATAGGATATGATAGCGACCACGAATTTTCGGATGGAGAAGTAGGTAAAGCAGGTGTTGCCATCGATTCATTAAAAGATATGGAGATATTATTTGATGGCATAAAGCTTGAAAATATTACGACATCAATGACCATCAATTCCACCGCCTCTATATTGTTGGCGATGTATATTGCTTTGGCAAAAAAACAAGGAGCCGATTTAACAAAAATATCAGGCACCATACAAAATGATATTCTAAAAGAATATGCTGCAAGAGGAACATACATTTATCCGCCTAGCCCATCGATGCGCATTATTACCGATATATTTGAATACTGCAGCAAAGAAGTTCCCAAGTGGAATACTATCTCTATATCGGGTTACCATATTCGCGAAGCAGGAGCAACTGCGGTACAAGAGTTAGCTTTTACATTGGCAAACGGAAAATCCTATTTGAAAGCCGCGATTGAAAAGGGATTGGATATAAATGTTTTTGCAAAACGCTTGTCCTTCTTTTTTAATGCACACAATAATTTGTTTGAAGAAGTAGCAAAGTTTCGGGCAGCACGCAGAATGTGGGCAAGCATTACCAAGGAACTTGGTGCTACTGACCCAAAAGCAATGATGCTGCGTTTTCACACACAAACAGGCGGTTCAACACTTACTGCACAACAACCACAGAACAATATTATCCGGGTAACAACACAAGCACTTTCTGCTGTGTTGGGTGGAACCCAATCCTTGCATACAAATGGTTTTGATGAGGCAATTGCATTGCCTACAGAAGAAGCAGCACGCATTGCCATACGCACACAACAAATAATTGCATTCGAAAGTGGTGCAGCAGACACTGTTGACCCATTAGCGGGTTCGTACTTTGTAGAAGCATTGACAGATGAAGTGGAACAAAAAGCCTGGGAATATATTGGCATTATTGATTCAATGGGAGGCTCAGTAAAAGCAATTGAAGAAGGTTATATACAAGAAGAGATTGCCCGCTCAGCATATACCTACCAAAATGATATTGAAAAAGGAAAAAAAATAATAGTAGGTGTAAATAAATTTACTGCCGAAGAAAAGCCTATCCAGGATATTTTCACAGTAGACGATTCTATTAGGAAAGTACAAATAAATAAAATAAAAAAAGTAAAGGCTGAACGCAATAACGAAAAGGTGAAAGAAATATTAAGCCGACTCGATACAGAAGCCAGAGGCAATACAAACCTTATACCCACCATTTTAGAAGCTTGCGAAAGCTATGCCACACTTGGAGAAATAGCCGATACACTTAGAAATGTATTTGGTGAATACAAGGCTCAATAAGAACAATGAAACCTATCAGTGTTTCGAAAATAGCCGATTTAAAAGGCCATAATGGAGCTGTTTATACATTAGAAAAATCGGAAAGCGAAACACTGATTTTTTCGGGTAGCAGCGATAAGTTTGTTACTTGCTGGAACCTTGAAAAAAAAGAAGCAGAAAACTTTGCAGCACAATTCCCGCACATAGTTTATTCCTTAAAATTCATTGCAGAAAAAAAAATATTGCTGGCAGGCACTTCCAGTGGCACCTTGCACATCATCAACTTAATTCAAAAAAAAGAAATCAAGGTTTTACAGTTGCATACACAAGCTATTTTCAATATTTGCTACTCTTCTGTGAACAAGCTTTTTTATTGTGCTTCGGCAGACGGCAGTATATCTATGGTATCTGTTGAGGATTTTTCAATACTTAAAATTAAAAAACTCTGCGATGAAAAAGTACGTTCTATTGCTATCAATGCCAATGAAACGGAACTTGCCATTGCTTCGGGCGATGGAAAAATAAGAATACTTCAGGCTAGTACTTTAGAGGAAATTAAGGCTTTTGATGCACACCAACTCTCAGCTAACTGTGTTGTATATCATCCAAACGGAAAAAACTTATTAAGTGGCGGAAGAGATGCTCATTTAAATAGTTGGGATACTTCCACTTATCAATTATTAAAAAGCATCCCTGCACACAATTATGCTATTTACGATATCGTGTTTAGTCCAGATAACAAATACTTTGCTACAGCTAGCAGAGACAAAACCATTAAAATATGGAATGCGGATGATATCGGTTTATTAATAAGAATAAACAAAGAAAAACACGATGGGCATAGTAATTCCGTAAATAAACTTCTCTGGTGTAAGTATGATAATTACTTAGTTAGTACGGGTGATGATAGAATAATAATGGTTTGGAAGATTGGGTGAAAATAGAAATAATGTGAAATACTCTACCAAAATAAAATGACAAATGAAGTCGCAATTTGCGACATCAAATTGTGTAAAAGACTATTGCTTCCGCAAAATCATAGTTGATTTTAGTTCAACATCACAAGTAGTAAATTCTGCTACATCTTTACCTGCTAGCCAATCGCTTTCATTTTCAGGAGTTAAAATAACAGGCATTCGCTTTTTACTGTTGTTTATTTCTGCCATCAAAGGATTCGCTTCGGTTGTAACAATCGTATAGCTTTGAGTAATTTCACCTGTTATTTTGTGCGTCCACTCGCTCCAAAGACCTGCAAAGGCAAACAGCTCATCATTTGGTAATGTTATTAAATGCTGTCTTTTCTTTTTCCCTTTTGCATCAAGCCATTGCCATTCCATAAAGCCATCTGCAAGTACCAAGCACCTTTTAGCAATGCTTGATTGAAAGGCAGGTTTTTCTGACAATGATTCAATTTTAGCATTCAGCGTATACGTTTGTATGCTTTTATCTCTTGCCCATTCGGGTATTAAGCCCCAAGTAAATACTTGTATTTTATTTTTTGCTACATCTGTAATGATTGGAGTATAAGGATGCTCTGCGCCCGTATAATGGTTAGACATAACATTGCAACCTTCTTCTACTTTAGCGTTAAACCTTTGTTCTAGTAATTCAGCCTCTTTACTTTGTCTTGAATGAAAACACATTGAATTATAAATTTAATGAATTTGTTTAGTCAAAACTTGTTGATTTTGACAGGGTGCGAAGGTAGTTAAATATTGTTGGTTATTAGTTGATGGTTGTTGGTTGCATTTTTTACATCAACATCAAATACGCCACCACAAAAGGTGCAGAAAATAAAAAGCTGTCAAAACGATCGAGTATGCCACCGTGTCCGGGAATAATGTTTCCCGAATCTTTAATGTTCACACTGCGTTTTAGCATTGATTCAACCAAGTCGCCCAATGAACCTGTAACGACAATGATGAAGGCAATAACCAACCAATTATAAAAAGAAACATCAATAAAATTACGTGATATAAAAAAGGCGGCTACCATAGCAAATACAAAACCACCAATGCTTCCTTCCCAAGTCTTTTTTGGAGAAATACGTTCAAATAATTTAGTGCGTCCAAATTTTAATCCGGTTAAATAAGCCCCAGTATCATTACTCCAAATAATAATAAAGGCACCCAAAATAACGTGAAAATTGTAGTTTAAAGTAATTGAATCAAAAACCATTAAATGGAGTAAAGCAAAGGGAATTGACACATAAAAAATACCCAGTAATGTGTATGCAATATTCTGAATGGGGTGCTGCGTTTTGCGAAACAATTCGAAAATAAAAACGAATAGAATAAGTGGAAAAAATGCAAACATATATTTAGGATCCAAATAGCCTTTAATAATGCAATAGGTTGACGAATACAAAAGAACAGAGACAATAACCCCTATCCACTTTTGTGGACTAAAACTACTTTTTTGTGCTACGTTATAAAACTCAATCGTACCCATTGTACTTAGAAAAAGGAACAATACAAAAAAGGAGTATTCACTCCAAACGATAGAACCTATCAATACAATTAAAAAAACAATACCTGCAAAAGTGCGTGTCCAAAAATTACTCAATGTTTAGGGTTTTAATTATTTCTAATGCTTTCGTTACATCATCACCGTGCACATACAATTTTCTCTCACCAAAAACAGGATAGGATGAATCCTGATGATTTAATTCAACTACTTTAATATTATTTTCTTCCAGCATCGATATCAGTAAGTATGTTTCCTGTATGTTCATTGAGGTATAAACTTTTTCCCAATCTTTTTCCATTTTATGCTTCCTTGATATCGTCAATTAAAAACACATATAATTCTTTTGGTCCGTGTGCTCCAATGATTAATGTTTTCTCAATATCGGCAGTACGACTTGGCCCTGTAATGAAAGAAATAAAAGAAGGTAAATTGTTATCGTACTTCTGTTTAATATTTCTGAGTGCATCTTTTATGTCGGGTACCAATTGCGAAGTGTAAGCAACTACCATATGAACAGGGGGACGAATAATGGCTTTGCGTCCTGAGTTTTTAGAAGATACCAAGACACTTCCGGTACGAGCAACCAAATATTCACAAGAAGTAACGGAGATGGTAGTATTTAACAAATCATCGGGTGTGGAAGTATATGTTATACCCGACTTGGTCAATAAATGTTGTAAAATAGGCTCATTACAATAAACCTCTTGCCAGTTATTGTCGGCCATCAAATAGTTTATATTTTCGGCAAAATCAACCGAGTCGACACAAAAAATAAATTTACCCGAAACATCTGTAAAGGCTTCTGCAAAAGCAATCTCAAGGGATTCACTTGGCTGAACAAATATTTCACTTTCAAGGTCTACAGCAGCATATTGTTTGGGCGACTTATTGATAAGTGCCTTTCGAATCTTCTTCAGTATTTTTTCCTTCGAAGTGCTGTCTTCCATTGCTTACATTACATTTTATGATTCGCTTGGCTTTTCAGTTGGCGGTGTAATGATAGTTGAAGTCTCAATTGCTGGCGTTTCCATTGCTGGCACTTCAGTAGAATTTTGCACGAGCTCGGTTATAGGATCGGGAGTTGCATTATGATTGTGATTTTTTGCAAAAGGGCGCTTTCCAATAAGACGTTCCAAATCTGCTTCAAACAAAACTTCCTTCAACAATAATTCTTGAGCAACAGCTTCCAACTGAGCACTTTTATCAACCAATATTTTTTTGGTAACTATGTATGCATCTTCAATTATAGTACGCGCCTCATCATCAATTATTTTAGCTGTAGCTTCGGAATAAGGTTTCGTAAAACTTCCTTCGCGTTGCGGGTCATAAAAAGATATATTGCCCACTTTTTTGTTCATTCCATAAACACTCACCATACTGTAGGCCATTTTGGTAATTCGCTCCAAGTCACTCAATGCGCCTGTGGAAACACGACCAAAAATAAGTTCCTCCGCTGCCCTACCTCCCAATGCCATACACATAGAATCGGTTAATTGTTCGGTAGTATACAAAAATTGTTCTTTGGGTAAATACTGAGCATAGCCTAAAGCAGCAATTCCGCGCGGTACAATACTGACTTTTACTAATGGATCGGAATGCTCCAAAAACCAACCGGTAACAGCATGGCCGGCTTCGTGATAGGCAACAATTTTTTTCTCTTCAGGTGATATCAGTTTATTCCTCTTCTCCAAACCACCAATAACACGGTCAATAGCATCTTGAAAATCTTGCATATCAACGGCTGCCTTATTTCTACGAGCAGCGATCAAAGCTGCTTCGTTACAAACGTTTGCAATTTCAGCTCCTGCAAAGCCAGGAGTTTGTGAGGCTAACTGTAAAGGATTTACATCAGCAGCTAACTTAGTAAGGGGTTTTAAATGTACTTTAAAAATTGCTTCACGACCAACAATGTCCGGTTTATCAATACTTATCTGACGATCGAACCTTCCGGGACGTAATAATGCCGAATCTAGTACATCGGGACGGTTGGTGGCTGCCAAAATAATCACACCTGAGTTGGTTCCAAATCCATCCATCTCAACCAATAAGGAGTTTAATGTATTTTCACGTTCATCATTTGCTCCGGTAAATTGTCCCTTACCTCTTGAACGACCAACAGCATCAATCTCATCAATAAAAATAATAGAAGGCGCTTTTAATTTTGCTTGGTTGAATAAGTCTCGCACTCGTGCAGCACCTACTCCAACAAACATCTCAACAAAATCGGATCCCGACAATGAGAAGAAAGGTACGCCCGCTTCACCTGCAACGGCTTTCGCCAACAATGTTTTACCAGTTCCCGGAGGTCCCACCAATAAAGCACCTTTTGGTATTTTACCACCTAGATTTGTAAACTTGGCTGGAGTTTTTAAGAACTCTACTATCTCTTTAATCTCTTCTTTTGCTTCTTCTAGTCCTGCAACATCGGCAAAAGTAATTTTCACTTTATTGTCGGCATCAAACAATGCGGCTTTCGACTTTCCAATATTGAATATTTGTCCTGGGCCTCCTCCGCCTCCGCCCATTTTACGCATTATAAACACCCAAATACCAATCATAAGAGCAATTGGCAAGAGCCATCCCAACATATCGCCACCCCAGTTTTTGCGCGTTTCGTAAATTACATTTACGTGATGCGATGAATCGGTATTCACTTGAGCTGCATCTAACTTTTTTTCAAAAGCATCAATGGAACCTATGTTAAACACAAAGTGCGGTCCAAGGTTTCGTGAACTGCTTACCGACTTTTTAGCAATGCTTTGGTAATATGGCTTTGTAAGCGACTCTTGTTTGATAAACACTTCAGCCTCTTCCTTGTTTACCACAACTATCTTCTCGACATCATTGCTATCAAGCATTCTGGTTTCGAATTCTTGCCAAGTTATTTCCTTGGTCCCCGAATTAAAATCCAATAAGCTTATGGCAATAAAAACAACAAGGATAATGCCGTATATCCAATAAAAGTTAAATGAACTTTTTGGCAATTGAGGCTTCTTACTTCCTTTATCCTTATTTGGTTTTGTAGGTTCTTCTGATTTTTTATTTGTATCCGACATACGTTAAATTATCTATTTAATTACTTTAATTTCGGCATCAGCCCACAATTTTTCAAGATTGTAAAAACTCCTTGTTTCTGTTTGAAAAATGTGAACCACCACTGTAACATAATCAAGCAAAATCCATTCCGCATTCTCAAAACCCTCCTTGTGCCAAGCATCTTCTTTCAACTTTTTCTTCACATCTTCATCCACCGAACCTGCTATTGCTTTTACCTGTGTATTGGAGTCAGCACTGCATATTACAAAGTATTTACACACTGCATCAGGTATTTTTGTAAGGTCTAACAATACAATTTCACTGCCCTTTTTTTCCTGAATTGCCTCAATTATGGTATCTGCCAATATTGCAGAATCGTCAGTATTCTTTTTCTTTCTTGCCATTCCTTAATTTATCTTTATTTTAAAAGGCAAAAGTACTATTTTTTATCCATAATAACACCCAATTCCCGATATATAAATACCTTTACGGAACTATTTAGCAGGAAACAAATATGCATTCGCACTTGTTCATCGGTTC
>CAIMGI010000110.1 GCA_903840505.1 uncultured Bacteroidota bacterium | reverse complement strand
GGCTAAGATTTGGTAGTTTTATGAAACCCTATCCTTTCTAGAAACCAATAACTCATAATTAAACAGCACAATCGACAAGGCTATAAAGGCATAAGAAATTACTTGTGTTATGGTTGTGGGCTCATTGAAAAACAATCGCGCTACAATAAAATTAATCAAGGGATTGATGTATAACAATATGCCCATCGTTGAGGAATTAATTCCCTTCAATGCATACAAGTTCAGGAACAATGGAAGTATCGTAAAGAAAATAGCTATCAAAGAAATATAAAAGTAAAAATTAAACTCCATTGGAAGGGCTGCTGAAAAAGCAGGATAAAAAGGCAACAAGATGAGTGCCGAAAAAATCATTTGAAAACACAAAATAACCAATTTATCAACCTTGTTATTGCCTCGTTGTGAAATGAGGTAAAAGGCATAGGTAAGAGCTACTATTAGACTGTAAAATAAGTCGGATAAGTTGTGGAAAGACAATATGGCACAGCTAATTACACTCAATAAAACAGATATCCATTGCAAGCGAGTCAATTTTTCCTTGAGTATAAAATAGGCTAATACTGTAGTCAGTATAGGACATACCAAATAGGCATAACTAGCCGATTTTATACTGATATGGTTCATTGCATAAATAAAAAAATACCAATTACCTGTTAGCAAAGCTCCACCGATAAAAGTAAGGTAAACGGTTCGCCATTTGTCTGAAGGCGAAAGTTGTTTGAAGATGAATATGTTTTTTTTGCGAAGCTCCCCCATCGACAAAACAATTACACACATAATTGCCGCTGCAAGAAAAACCCTGTAAAATAATATATCGAGCGAAGGATAAGCTGACAAGGGTTTTAATACCAAGCTAAAAAAGCCCCATATAACGAAAGCCGCAAGTGCAGCCAAGTAATACCTATTCTTCATTTGCTGCAAAGATATCCTTTCGCAAATATAATTCAGAATAATGCTTCTATTTAAATCGACTATTGTTATATTCGCTTTAATAATAGCAGCTATTTATGAGTTTAATAAAAAAATTAAAAACACCACAGAACATTATTGTGATAGTAGCCGCATTGGGCTATTTTGTGGACATATACGACCTTATTCTTTTTAGTATAATCCGTAAAAAAAGTTTAATGGGTATCGGTATTGCCGAAGCCGACTGTCTTTCGGTAGGAGAACACCTTATCAGTATGCAAATGATGGGAATGCTTATTGGTGGCGTTTTATGGGGAATATTGGGCGATAAAAAAGGGAGGTTATCTGTATTATTCGGCTCTATCCTACTCTATTCCATTGCCAATATTGCCAACGGAATGGTAGATACAGTAGAAGCATACTCTTGGTGGAGACTTATTGCTGGGATAGGTTTAGCAGGTGAATTGGGTGCCGGTATTACCTTGGTTAGTGAAACTATGAGTAAAGAAAAACGCGGCTGGGGAACAATGGCCGTAGTATCCTTCGGGGTACTGGGCGGTGTATTTGCAGGGTTAATCGGTCAGTCGTTTGATTGGCGTACTTGCTATTATTTAGGAGGTGCAATGGGACTGGTTCTTCTGTTACTGCGTATTGGTGTGTTCGAATCGGGAATGTACAAAGCCACCAAAGAGAAGGGAATTTCACGTGGCAACTTTTTTCAGCTTTTTAATAATAGAAAACGCTTTATTAAGTATTTGCAGTGCATCACAATTGGTTTACCTATATGGTTCCTTATTGGCATTTTAATAACCTTCTCTCCCGAATTTTCCAAAGCAACAGGTATTTCTAATATCAGTGCCGCAACTGCAGTAATGGTATTTTACGCAGGAACTTCTTTTGGCGATTTTATGAGTGGGTATTTAAGTCAGGTTTTTAAAACACGTAAAAAAATTGTGTTCTTCTTTTTAGTACTTACCAGTATTGGTATACCTCTTTATCTTTTTACAAACGGAATCAGCCCTTTTGCCTTTTACGCAATTTGCGTATTTTTAGGATTGGCGGGTGGGTACTGGGCCATATTTGTAACCATTGCCTCAGAACAGTTTGGAACCAACTTACGTTCTACGGTTACTACTACCGTTCCCAATTTTGTTCGAGGAGGATTGGTTTTCTTATTACTGTTATTCAATTTTTTTAAAAATAATTTACCCGACACAGGAATAGCACTTTTCAATAACCACAACAGTGTAATTATTTACAGTGCTCTTTTTGTTGGAATTATTTCGGTAGCAATTGCATTCCTATCCTTGTGGGGTATGGAAGAAACTTTTGGAAAAGACCTTGATTATGTTGAAAAATAAGACAGTCCTTTTACTAATACTGCTAGTATATTTAATAAGTTCAATCTCCGCTTTTTCACAAACGACAATAGCCGACAGCTTAATAAAGCAAGCAAACAAGGCTGACACACCCGATTCTACAAAAATCAAATTGTATGGTGATATATGTTGGGAATATATTGCAAGCGATATTCAAAAAGCCTTGAATTATGCGAACAAAGAATTAGACCTTGCTTTAAAAACAAAACGAGAAGCCGATATAGCACAGTCAGAAAGCGATATAGGAAATATTTACAATCGCAAAAGTGTATTTGATACTGCATTAATTCATTATTACAAAGCTCTTGAAATTAGAGCTAGGCTAAAGCAAGACGTAAAAGTTGCAGGTATTTATACAAATATTGCCACTGTATTAATGCGACAAAGTAAATTTGAAGATGCCCTGAAAATTAATTTTAAATCATTGAAAATTTTTGAAAAGGTTGGAGATGAAGGGAAGCAAGCTATTGCATTGGGAAATATTGGAAACCTATACAATGAATTGGAGCAAAATAAAATAGCTGAACAATTTTTTGAGGAAATCGCTTTACTTAGCAAGAAAAACAAACCTGACAGTTATGGAAGGAAACATACTTGTTAATCTTGGTGGAATAAAATTTGAAAATGGAGTACAAAGGGACAGCGTAATAAACGTTGGTGAATTAGATTCTGCTTTATATTATTTTTTAGAAGCAGAAAAGATTCTAGTCAAAGTAAATGCCATATATAACTTAGCAGTTGTGCACAATGATATTGGTAGAATTTATTCTCAAAAAAAAGACTTTCAACAAGCACTTCTATTTTACGAAAAAGGATTAAAAGAAAGAGAATTGTTGGATGATAAATATGGGATGGGATTATCCTATATAAACTTAGCAGAAGTTGAACAGTTGAAAGGAAATAACAACAAAAATATTGAGTACCTCAATAAAGCTGTTGAAATATTTTTAAATGT
>CAIMGI010000109.1 GCA_903840505.1 uncultured Bacteroidota bacterium | reverse complement strand
CAATACGTTCTTTGTATGGACCCACTTGATGGCTCTTCGAACATTGACGTAAATGTTTCTATTGGTACCATCTTTTCTATTTATAAAAAATTAGATGCCGACAAACCCGTTTCAACAGAAGACTTTTTACAAGAAGGAAATAAACAAATTGCTGCAGGATATGTATTGTACGGATCGTCAACAATGATGGTATTTACCTGTGGCAACGGTGTAAACGCTTTTACTTACGATAGTGATAAAAATGATTTTTATTTATCCAACCCAAATATGAAATCCCCTGAAAAGGGAGCTATTTATTCTCTTAATCAGGGTAATTTTATAGAATTCCCTAAAGGAGTACAAAATTATATTGACTACTGTCAAGAAAAAGACAAAGAAAGCAATCGCCCTTATTCATTGCGTTACATTGGTTCTTTGGTTGCCGATTTTCACCGCAATTTACTAAAAGGTGGAATTTTTATTTATCCTCCAACGGCAAAAGCGCCTAATGGTAAACTACGACTTTTATACGAATGTAACCCAATGGCATTTATTGCAGAACAATCAGGAGGCAAAGCCTTTTCACATAAGCAACGAATAATGGATATAAAACCTACTGAGATACACCAACGTGTATCCTTGTTTATTGGCTCTTCTGAAATGGTAAACAAAGCGCTTGATTTTGCGAAAGTAGATTAAGCTTTTAAGCTTAATTCTTTATTACTTTTTTTATGATGGTAGTAGATGGTGAAGACAATTTCAGGAAATACATCCCTACAGGTAATTCAGAAGAATTAGGTATTCTCATCTTCATATATCCATCGTTATAACCCTTTGTGTCTACAGTATATACAATACGTCCGGTAACATCGCTTAATATTATTTGAATAAATTCAGATTTAGCTGAGTAATACACAAAATCCAATTCCGATACAAAGGGATTAGGAAAAACATCTAAAAAACCAATAGGTTTCTTCTTTGCGTACTCAGGTTGCGATAGCAATAAACTGGCAATCGAATAATCCGGAATACCGTAACCCGTAAGAGAATCAGGAGAATTGTAATGATCGCAACTACGTTGTATCGCATCCAATATTTCCATATTTGTTTTTAAGGGGAATGCTTGTACTAAACAGGCTGTTGCACCTGCAATAACTGGTGCGGCAAAAGACGTACCGTTTCCTGAAATGGTGGCTCCAGCACCATCTGTAATAATTGTACCTGCTCCCTGTGCGGCTACGTTTGGTTTAACTTGTCCGTCAGAACTTGGACCTGTTGAACTAAATCCTGCTCTTATCCTATTTGCATCAACTGCACCAATTGTAAAAACACTATCACCATCGGCAGGGACCCCAATATAATGCCATTGATTTCCGCCCTCATTCCCTGCGCTGTTTACTACAATAATCCCTTTAGAGGCTGCCTTATCGGCACCAATAGTAGCTATTGCCGTATTGCCATCCATTTGAGCGTAAGTATGATCTTGTGTTACATCATCAAAGGTTGTATAGCCCAAAGAGGAATTTATAATATCTGCACCTACACTATCTGCAAATTCAGCGGCAATAACCCAATTTACTTCTTCAATTAAATACTCGCTTCCAACATCTTCCGAACGCAATAACCAATAACTTGCTTTAGGTGCTGTACCAATTAATTGTCCGGGTAAATTCCCTCCCATAGTTGAAAGCACAGCCGAACCGTGGTAATAATCCTCATATACACTACCGTCACCTGTAACAAAATCGCGCACCCCTAATATTTGGTTATTCAATCGTATACTATCGAATACCGGATCAACATTCACATTCAAAAAGCCTGCATCAATTACCGCAATCACTACACCTTGACCTTGAAAACCAGCCACGTGTAAGTAATTGGCGCCAATCATATTAATTTGACTAAAAGAGTTTCCATAACTTAATGCCTCTATTCCGTTATCACGATTCACTATAGATTGTTTAGCAGATGCTCCGGGCAGTGGATCAAATTTGTCGGTTACTTTCGTTTTGAATTTTTTAAAAACGGGTTGCGATGATACTACAAAGGGTAAGGCTTGAACAGCTGTTAGCTGAGACGCATTGGTAATAAATATAGTAACTGAATTAAACCATTTTGAGGTATTAATTACCTGAGCACCGGTAGCATTTATTGCCGAAATATAAGATGTGTTAATAGGCAAATCAGTTGAGTCAACAGGTATATTTTGTGTCAACCTTCTATTCACTGCACGCTGAGTTAAAAAAGCTTGCGGGTTATTTAGCGAATAAGGGGTGTTATTTTTATCCTTTAGTTTAATCCAATACTTAGAAGGAGAAACTTGAGCAATACTGCATATTGCCAAAAAAGATAAAAAACAAGTGAGTACTTTTTTCATTGTTACAAACAAAGATAAGAAAAATATACCCTATCTTTTAAACTATTTTAGCATTATTTATAAAGCAAAAATATGGCAGGGCGCTTATTTAACAAGGGTACTTTAGTCGACCACTCCGCAATGGTTTTGGTTTGTACACTTTCAGTCGGCAATGTTAAATCTACTGCAATACACAATTTGGTAGAGCCTTTACATACCTTTAATAAGTCTTGAACAAGCTTATCATTCCTAAACGGTGTTTCTATAAATAATTGGGTTTGATCAATTTGGTAAATCAGTTTTTCAAGCAACTGAAGTTTTTTATTCCGTTCATCCTGATTAATCGGCAAGTAACCGTTAAATGCAAAATTTTGTCCGTTAAAGCCCGAAGCCATTAGAGATAAAAGAATAGATGAAGGACCTACCAATGGAATTACTTCAATCCCCTTATTGTGTGCTAACTTTACAACTTCAGCACCGGGATCGGCAACACCCGGACAGCCCGCTTCAGAAATAATTCCAATGTTTACTCCATTATAAATGTTGCTTAAATAAGTTGCAATATCATTCGGATTTGTGTGTTTATTCAATGGATGAAGTATCAAATCATTTAAAGGCGTTTTTATTTCCAATTTTTTCAAATACCTCCTTGCCCATTTTTCATCCTCAACAATGTATTCACTAATTGAGTTTGCTATTTCCTTTACTTGTGCCGGAATAGTTGCATTCGGGTCTATATCGCCCAAAGTTGTCGGTATCAAATACAATTTCCCTTTCATTGCTTTATTTTTTTTGCAATTACTTCACAAGCTTCATCCAACAAATTAAAAACGTTTTCAAAACCACCCTCTCCTCCAAAATAAGGATCGGGTACAGCTTTATTTGTAGCGGGGTAAATTTCATTTAAAATCAGTTTAACCTTTGCTTTATCAGTTTCATTTCGAGCCAAACGAATTATATTTTTCATATTTTCACTGTCCATTGCATAAATCACATCAAATTGGTCAAAATCTGCTGTGGTGAATGGTCTGGAAACCAATTGGGAGATATCTACATTGTGCTTTTTTCCATTCAATATGCTCCTCTTGTCGGGATGCTCACCCTCGTGATAATTCGAAGTTCCTGCTGAATCAACTGTAGCCGCCAATTCATACTGTTCTATTTTTAAACGCATAATGCCCTCAGCCATTGGAGAGCGGCAAATATTTCCCAAACAAACCATCAATATTTTCACTTCTCTTGAATTAATTTGCAGTCAAAAGTAAAAAACTATTGCTATTCATTAAAAATATACTAATATTTGAGGAAAATACCCCCTTGCTATGGAAACAAATCGCAGATCGTTTATGAAAAAAGTAGGATTAACTGCAGGAGCATTTTCGCTCACATCCTTCATAAATAACTCCTTTGGCAATGAACTAAAAGAAGCTTTTAAACGAGTTGAATCAATGGCCCCCTCTGAACTAGCCAGCGATGAAGACTTTTGGTATTGGGTTCAGCAGTCCTATACTGTATCCTCTTCAATGATAAATCTTAATAATGGAGGTGTTAGTCCGCAACCCAAAGTCGTGCAAGACGCCTTTGTAAAGTACAATGAACTATGCAACGAAGCCCCTTCCTTTTTTATGTGGAGAATATTGGATAAAGGAAGAGAGCCATTGCGAAACAAACTGGCTGACTTAGCAGGTTGCTCACCGGAGGAAATTGCAATCAATAGAAATTCTACCGAAGCACTTAACAGCGTCATTTTTGGATTAGACTTGAAAGCAGGTGATGAAGTAGTGCTTACAAAGTACGATTATCCAAATATGATTAATGCTTGGAAACAACGCGAAAAAAGAGATGGTATTAAATTGGTGTGGCTCGATTTTAAACTTCCGATTGAAGATGAAAAATCAATTGTGAGTCAATTTGAAAATGCTTTTACCGACAAAACAAAAGTTGCACACATTACCCATATGATTAACTGGACTGGACAATTGATGCCTATAAAAGCAATTGCTGCAGCTGCCCATAAAAAAGGAATTGAAGTAATTGTGGACGGTGCTCATACATTTGCCCATATTGATTATAAGATATCAGACTTAGGTTGTGATTATTTTGGCACATCGTTACACAAATGGCTATGTGCACCTTTTGGAACCGGTATGCTGTATATAAAAAAGGATAAAATTAAAAATGTATGGCCACTCTTAGGAAGTGATAATCCTCAAGGCGAAGATATTCGCAAATTTGAAACCTTGGGTACACGATCTTTTCCTACCGAACAAGCCATTGGAAACGCTATTAATTTTCATTTAGCAATTGGCATAAAACGTAAAGAAGCACGTTTGCGTTATTTAAAAAACTATTGGGCAGAAAAAGCAATTAAAATTCCCGGTGTAAAACTCAACACCTCCTTAAAACCGGAATTTTCTTGTGCACTTGCAAACTTCTCAATTGAAGGGATGAAACCTGAAGATATTGACACGCAACTATATGATAAATACAGAATCCATACCGTTGGTATTAACTGGGAAAATGTACACGGAGTAAGAGTAACACCAAACGTGTATACAACTATAAAAGATCTTGATTTATTAGTAAAAGCCATTACTGAAATTGCATCAACTGCCTCTGCAGTAAAAAAGTAAATTATGCCTTTAGAAATAATAGAAGCGAAGTACAAAAAAGAGCTTGACATAACAGCTGACCCAATTCTAAGGTCAAAACTGCTGAACGATATTGCTTGGGAAATTAATCGCTCTTACCCAAATAAAGCAATTGAATTTGCTTCGGAAGCTTTACAATTGTCTGAAGAAAATAAAAACACGATTGGTATTGCTTCCGCAAAAAAAAACATAGGCTCGGCATACATTTGGTTGTCAGATAATGAAAATGCAAGTCAACTTTTATTTGAATCACAAATACTTTTCAGAGAATTAAGTGAAAAAGTACAAGAGGCTGAAGTAGTATACAATATTGCCACAAACTTTTATTATTTAGCCGATTATGACAATGCATTAAAATATTTTATGCAAAGTTATTCCTTGTATGGTTCTATCGCCAATAAAATTGGAATGGCCGATAGTTTAAACGGCATAGGTAGCGTTTACAATACAATAGGTGAAAACGAGAAAGCGATTGAAAGTCTTCAGAAAGCACTTTCCTATAGCGTAGAAGCCGGTGATAAAGTAATACGTCCGAAGATATTGGACGGACTGGGAACTGCACTCAACGATGCGGGTAAATACGAAGAGGCATTGATATTTATTTTTGACTGTTTGGATATTTTACAAAAAACAAATGGCTCAAAACAAACTCAGGCATTTGCTCTTAATGAAATTGGACGTACCTACCTATTAAAAAAAGAATACGACAAAGCGCTCAACTTTTTTGAACAAGGCTTGAAAATTATAAATGAAATAAATTTCAAGAATGGGGTGGCTGAATTACTTACCAATATTGGCAGGGCACATTTTTTACAAGGCAATATAGATACTGCACTTGAATTTGCTAATCAATCATTGTTGATTGCAAATGAAGTAAAAGCACGAGACGTAATATTCAGATGCTTTGAGTTCTTATCAGAGATATACGAAGAGAAAAAAGATTTTGAAACAGCTTTTAAATACCACAAATTATTTACAAATGCCAAAGAAGAATTAAAGAGCGAAAAGGCAAGACAGAAGAGTAAAAGTTTGGATGTTCAATTTAAAATGGAACAGGCCGAAGGAGAAAAGGAATTGCTAAAACTTAAAAATGAGGAGCTTGAAAAATACAGCAAAGATGTAACCTTGTTGAGTGAGATGGGTGTTAAAATAACAGGCTGCCTTTCTGTTGAATCTATTATTGACACAGTGTATGAGCAGGTAAACACCTTGATGGATGCACCTTGTTTGGGTATTGGAATTGTGGATAAAGAGAACAATGTACTCACATTCCCCGGTTATGTTGAGAAAGGAATAAAACTCCCAACTACCTATTCATTGGATGATTTTAACCGATTAGCGATATGGTGTATCCGAAATAAGAAAGATATACTGATGGGCGATTTTATGAACGATGCTACAAAATACATTGATGTAATTGTGGCACCCGTTTCAGGAGAATCAACAGAATCCATTATTTATTGCCCCTTGCTTGTAAAAGGTAAACTAATTGGAGTTATTACGGTTCAAAGCTTTCAAAAAAACATTTATACATCCTACCACTTAAACATCATTAAAAACTTAGCGGTTTATACTGCTATTGCAATCGATAATGCATCACTTTATGAGGGCTTAGAAGAAAAAGTAAGAGAAAGAACGGTTGAGATAAGCGAACAAAAAGAAGCTGTTGAAAGAAGCCATAAAACAACTCAACTTTTAAGCGAAATAGGACAGCAATTAACATCCACGCTTGACTTTAATACCTTGTTTGAAAAATTACACGAAAACGTAAGTAAGCTAATGACAGCAGATTGTTTTGGTGTACGTTTATACTATCCAGACAAAAATGTTGTTAACTATGAATTTGAAATAGAAAGCGGAGAAATCGTTCCGCCAGAAACTGTTTCAATGGACGACAAGAATAATTTATCAGTTTGGTGTATTAAAAACAAAAAGGAAATATTTATCAATGATATTGAAAAGGAATATACTCAATATGCAAACGAAATTGCTTTGGTTGGAGGAGAGATGCCACTTTCACTTATCTTTTATCCCTTAACAATTGCGGATAGAGTTATCGGAGCCATTACTGTTCAGAGTTTTTCAAAAAATGCATACTTACCTTTTCACTTAGACATATTGAGAACATTGGCATCTTATACCGCAATTGCACTTGACAATGCTTCCTTATATGAGAGGATGGAGGATAAAGTAAAAGAGCGAACCAATGAAGTGGTATTACAAAAAGAACAGATTGAAAAAACGTTTAGTGACACCAAACTAATTAGTGAAATTGGGAAAGAGATTTCGGCAACTCTTTCCGTTGAAGAAATAATTTCAAAAGTGTATAACAGCATCAATACCCTAATGGATGCAACCATATTTGGCATTGCACTTCTTCGTAAAAAACAAAAAGATCTATTTTTCTCCGGAGTGATGGAAAAGGGGATTCGACTTTCCGACTTTTCCTATAAACTGAGCGAAGAAAAAATTGCAACCATATGTTTTAATAAAAATCAAGAAATAGTTATAAACGACTGGGATCTTGAGTACAAACAATATGTTGCAAAAGATTACGAAGCTACACAAGGTGATTTACCAGAATCAATGATTTATTTACCGCTTGTTTCAAAAGGACGTAATGTGGGTGTTATTTCGGTACAATGTTTTGAAAAAAATGCTTACAACGAATACCACCTTAACATACTTCGAAGTCTATCTATATATGTAGGCAGTGCTATTGAAAATGCCAGTTTATATCGTGGAATGGAAGAACGAGTAAATGAAAGAACTGCCGAAATTGAAAAAGCTTACCAAAACACAAAATTACTGAGTCAAATTAGCAAAGATATAAGCTCCTCCCTTTCCATTGAAACCATAGTTGAAAAAGTGTACGAAAATGTCAATGACCTGATGGATGCCGCTAGTTTTGGTATCGGTATATACAACCCTATATCAGAGCAAATTGCTTTCCCGGGATTTATCGAACTTGGTATACGTATTGACAATGTAACGTTTAATGCCAATGATGACCGCTTAGCAGGCTGGTGTTTCCGAAATAAAAAAGAAATATTTACCAATTGCTATTCACAAGAATATGTAAAATATGTTAAGAGCCGAAAAGCAGTAGTTGTAGGAAAACAATCGGAATCAATTATCTATCTTCCATTGTCTAGTAAAGAAAAGGTAATTGGCGTAATAACAATACAAAGTTACAAGCCAAATGCATATACTGAATACCATTTAGATATTATCAGAAACCTCTCGCATTCAATTGCCATTGCCTTAGAAAATGCTACCCTATATGGCAATTTAGAAGAAAAGGTAAAAGAAAGAACAGGAGAAGTTGTACGGCAAAAAGAAATTATCGAAGAAAAAAACAAACACATTACCGACAGTATTCTATATGCCAAAAGAATTCAGCAAGCCATTCTTCCTTCCGATAACTTTATAAAGGAATCTTTACCCGATTCATTTGTAATTTACAAACCCAAAGACATCGTAAGCGGTGACTTTTACTGGGTAGAAAAAAAGGAAAATAAAATATTGTTTGCGGTTGTAGATTGCACCGGTCACGGTGTTCCGGGAGCTTTTATGAGTATTGTAGGATACAATGGTCTCAATCAAGCAGTAAATGAATACGGAATGAGTACACCATCCGATATTTTAAACCGCTTGAATCAATCGGTATCTGAAACACTACACCAAAAAAATACAGAGAGTGCCATACGCGATGGTATGGACATAGCCCTATGCTCAATTGATTTCAAAAATAAAAAACTTGAATTTGCAGGAGCATTTAACCCAGTTTACCTTATTCGCGGAAAGGAATTGATAGAAATTAAAGCCGACAAACAACCCATAGGTGCCTTTGTTGGTGAAATATACTGCAGCTTTACCAACCACGTAATTGATTTAAAAAAGGGTGATCAAATTTATATTTCTTCGGATGGTTATGCCGATCAGTTTGGTGGAGATAATGGTAAAAAGTTTATGCGTAAAAATTTCAAAGACTTATTGTTAAAGAACAAAAGCAAAAGTATTGAACAACAAGGTGAAATATTGGACGAAACTTTTGAAGCGTGGCGTGGTAAGCTTGAACAGGTAGACGACATTTGTGTAATAGGAATAAAAATAAAATAGTGAATTATACCCTAATAATTTGCCAAGAAAATTATCTTTGTACCACCAAAAAATAAAATAAATAGATAAACCCAGAATTATGAGCAAAATTAAAGTAGCAAACCCTGTAGTTGAATTAGATGGCGATGAAATGACTCGCATCATTTGGAAATTTATCAAGGATAAATTAATTCTTCCTTACCTTGATTTAGACATTAAATATTTTGACTTAGGTGTTGAATACCGTGACCAAACAAACGATCAAGTAACAATCGACTCTGCTGAGGCAATAAAAAAATACAATGTGGGAATTAAATGTGCTACCATTACTCCCGATGAAGAGCGCGTGAAAGAATTTAAGTTGAAACAAATGTGGAAATCACCCAACGGAACCATCCGTAATATTTTAGATGGAACTGTTTTTCGTGAGCCCATCGTTTGCAAAAACGTTCCGCGTTTGGTTCCAAACTGGACAGCACCAATTTGTATCGGCCGTCACGCATTCGGTGACCAATACCGTGCAACAGATTTCGTAACAAAAGGAAAAGGTAAATTAACTGTAAGCTTTACTCCCGAAGATGGAAGTGCCCCTCAATCGTTTGAAGTATTCAACTTTAAAGGCGATGGTGTTGCATTAACAATGTACAATACAGATGAGTCAATCAAAGGATTTGCTCACTCTTGTTTCAATACAGCATTGGCAAAGAAATGGCCATTGTACTTATCTACAAAAAACACCATTTTAAAAAAATACGATGGTCGTTTCAAAGATATTTTTGAAGAAATTTACCAAGCTGATTACAAAGCAAAATTTACCGCTGCAGGTATTGTGTATGAGCACCGTTTAATTGATGATATGGTTGCTTCTGCATTAAAATGGAATGGTAACTTTGTATGGGCATGTAAAAATTACGATGGCGATGTTCAGTCGGATACAGTTGCGCAAGGATTTGGTTCATTGGGTTTAATGACATCTGTACTTGTTACTCCTGATGGAAAAACAATGGAAGCTGAAGCAGCACACGGTACGGTTACCCGCCATTACCGCGACCATCAAGCAGGAAAACCTACTTCTACAAACCCTATTGCATCTATTTTTGCTTGGACACGAGGATTAGAATTTCGTGGTAAATTGGATGGCAATCAAGAACTGATAAACTTCTGTCACGCGCTAGAACAAGTATGTGTTGAAACGGTTGAGTCGGGTAAAATGACCAAGGATTTAGCAGTATGTATTCACGGTAACAAAGTAAATCACGGTGAACATTACTTATACACCGAAGAGTTTTTAACCGCTTTGGATACCAATTTGAAAGCAAAATTGGGTAAATAATAAATTCAATATAAAAGCAGAAGGGGCGACTAATGGT
>CAIMGI010000108.1 GCA_903840505.1 uncultured Bacteroidota bacterium | reverse complement strand
TTTAATCACAGTATTATTTATGTGCAATCTGGTCTCAGTTTTAATTTCTTGAAGAACCTCTGCTTGTATTCCTATAAAACCATTTTTGATAATGGCATAATTTATACAACTCTCTTTGTCGCTTTCATTGATCCAAATCCTATCCCATTGACCCGGAATATCACGAAATTCAGGCTCCAATCTATCTCCTTGAAATGTAACAGGCTCTTGAAGTGTGCCGGTAACTTTTAATTGTCCATAACGATAACACCATAATCCGGAGTTTTTATGAAAATAAACTCGACAACCTTTTTCAATTTCTAATACACCTGCTGAATCAATAACAGCATAGCCATAAATAACATATGGCTTGTCATTCCCCCAAGTTATTACATCGTTTTTGTAGGCAACAATTTTATAGGGAGGCAAACTTTTTGAATACGTATCAGCAACAATAAAGTGTGCATCTTGTCCGCAAGCAACAAGGTCGACTTGCTGCATATTGCCGTTTGTAACGAAAGTTATCGCATCTGTAACAATTAAGGGCGAATTTTGATTGTTAGGGTCAACGGTAACATCAATAAATATGTAAATACTATCGTGTGCAGGTATCTGTATCAACTTAGCATTTCCAGGAACACCATCTACATTCATTCTAAAAGTAGATTTCGAATTCCCAACAAGAGAAATGGACGATACTTCAATCTTTTGGTTGTTCCTATTATACACCTTTAACTGCTTGGTAGCAGAGCCTATTGTTGTAAAAACAGTATCAAAAATTACAGTATCAACTGAAAAATCAAGCTTCGCAGAAGTAGAACGTGTTAACTTTTCCTCTTTACGACAGGAAGCAATTATTCCTACAGTCAATAAAAGAAACAAAACATATTTACTTTTTATCATACCCATCCTAACGTATAAATTTACTTTTTATTGAGTTGATTCAAAAATCACTTATTTTATTTTACGGGCAATTTCCCGTTGAATATCCTTTTGCTTGATATCGTCACGCTTATCGTACAACTTTTTACCTTTTGCAACAGCAATTTCAAGCTTAGCATATCCATTTTCATTGATGAATAATTTCAATGGTACAATTGTTAACCCTTTATCTTTTAATTTGTTTATTATCTTTTTGAGTTCGGCCTTGTTTACGAGTAATTTACGATCGCGCTTTGGGGCGTGGTTATTATATGAACCTTGTTCGTATTCACTTATCAACATATTCCGAACCCAAAGCTCATTGTTTGAAATGAGACAAAAGCCATCTGTAATATTTGCCTTACCTGCTCTTATCGATTTTATCTCCGTACCGGTTAGCTGAATTCCAGCAACGTATTTATCCAGAAAGCTAAACTCAAAGGAAGCTCTCCTGTTTTTTATCTGTATGTTATCTTGTGTTGCCAACTGGGTGGCAAATATACTGTGAAATAGGTTTAAAAAAGCTATTTTTACAATCAAATTAAAATGAAATGCTTGGTTTAAAACTCCCTACCGACCCTCGCTGGGTAAATATTGTAGAAAGCAATATTGATGAAATACTTGTCGATCACGCCTTTTGCGAACAAAAAGCGGCCACCAACGCAATCAGTATTTTGGTGCAATATCCCGAATTAACTGACTTGGTTGATGCAATGCTCGATTTAGCACAAGAAGAACTGGAACATTTTAAAATGGTTCACGTAAAAATAAAAGCGAGGGGTAATGTATTGGGTAGAGAAAGGCGCGATGAATATGTAAATGAATTGTATTCCTTTATGCGAAAAGGTCATAAGCGACACATTGTGCTTATTGATAAGTTACTCTTTTCCGCCCTTATTGAAGCCCGCAGTTGTGAACGCTTTAAAGTATTATCAGAAAACATAAAAGATGCTGAACTCGCAAGTTTTTATCACGAACTAATGGTGAGCGAAGCTACTCACTATACTATGTTCTTGAAATTTGCAAAAAAATATGCCAACGGTGAAGATGTGGACAAACGCTGGAAGGAATTTTTAGATTTTGAAGCAGGTGTAATTGCGAATTATGGTAAAAAAGAGACCATTCACGGCTAAAAAGTTACACACACCGCATTGTTAGATTAATCTACCGAATAAAAACAACGAGATATCCCATTTATTGTATTTTTGTGACCAACCAACAATTTATTAGTACAAAATGAAATTTAAAGCAGAAATTAACGTGATGCCACTGAAGGCATTGTTAGACCCACAAGGAAAAGCCGTAACATCCAGCATGAAAAATCTTGGATTAGCAGAAATAGAAAATGTAAGGATTGGAAAGCACATAACCCTTGAAATAGAAGCTACTTCTAAACAAGAAGCAAGTTCAAAAGTAGATGACGCCTGCAAAAAGCTGTTGGCGAATCAAATTATGGAAAGCTACGATTATACGCTAACGGAAGCCTAAAATTGATGCGCGATAATGAACATTGGGATTTAGTAATCAAGCCAAAAAGTAACTGGCTTGATATTAATTTTGCTGACTTGTGGCGTTACCGTGATTTAATTCTACTGTTTGTTAGGAGGGATTTTGTAGCTCAGTATAAGCAAACTATCTTAGGTCCGGTTTGGCACATTATTCAACCCTTGTTTACCACTTTTTTATATGCAGTTGTTTTTGGTGAAATAGCGAACCTCAAAACAGATGGTAGCCCTCGCCCACTTTTTTATTTATCGGGTATTATAATGTGGAATTTCTTTTCGGGCTGTTTACTAAATACAGCTAATACATTTATTGCTAATGCTGGCATTTTTGGCAAAATATATTTTCCTCGTTTGGTTATCCCTATTTCTACTGTTATATCAAATTCTATAAGATTCGGAATACAATTTTTTTTATTAATCGACTTCTTACTGTTCTATATTTTTGTCAGAGACATTCATATTAGCATTACTTATTATGTGCTATATGTGCCTATATTAATCATTATTATGGGAGTAATGGGACTTGGGTTTGGAATTATGATATCCTCCCTCACAACAAAATACCGCGACATAGCGCTGTTCTTAGGTTTTGCGCTTCAACTGTTGATGTATCTTACTCCGGTTATATATCCAGCATCACTTTGGGGTAAATACCAATGGGTAATGGATATTAATCCAATGACACCCATAATTGAATCCTTTAGACATGCTATGCTTGGAAGCGGACATTTTGATATGACAGGAATTATTTACAGTGGAATTTTCTCCATTGTCGTATTTTTAATAGGAGCAATCTTATTTACGAGAACCGAAAAAACGTTTATGGATACTGTTTAGCTATGAGCAATACTGTAATAAAAGTAGATAATATTAGCAAATACTACCGATTAGGGGTAGTGAATACTGGGACACTGAAAGATGACCTACGTTTGCGAATGGCTAAAATGCGGGGGAAGGAAGCTGATTTCTATAAAATTGGCGAGGATCGTTCTACTGATTCAGATTTTATGTGGGCACTGAACGATGTGTCATTTGAAGTTAAACAAGGCGAAGTATTGGGTATTGTCGGGAAAAATGGTGCAGGAAAATCTACCTTGCTAAAAATACTTTCACGCGTAACAGCACCTACAAGTGGCAATATAAAAGTAAAAGGACGAATAGCTTCTCTTTTAGAAGTGGGAACAGGGTTTCACCCAGAACTTACAGGAAGAGAAAATATTTTTTTGAATGGAGCAATCTTAGGGATGAGCAAACAAGAAATCAAAAGTAAATTTGATGAAATAGTTGATTTTAGTGGCGTTGAAAGATATATCGACACTCCGGTTAAACGATACAGTAGTGGTATGTATGTTCGTTTAGCCTTTGCAGTTGCAGCACATCTTGAACCTGAAATATTAATTGTTGATGAAGTATTAGCCGTTGGTGATGCCGAATTTCAAGCAAAGTGTTTAGGAAAAATGAAAGACGTATCCGGACAGGGACGCACCGTTCTTTTTGTTAGCCACTCTATGGCTGCCGTAAAAAAATTATGTACACGTGCCATTGTGTTAAAAAAGGGAAAAATCACACTCGATAGTGATGTGATAAGTGGCATTGAGGATTATTTAAACACTGGGGTTGGAGTTTCTGACGAAGGTATAATACCTGACAATGCAAGTTCTTATACAACCGGTGATGCAAAATTTAAGTCCATCGTTGTAAAAAACAAAAAAAACGAAAGCACCAATACCTTGTATTACGAACAAGCTTTCACAGTTGAATTGGAATTAGAGTTATTTCGTGATGTTGAAAAAGCCATCATCGACTTTTCAATCGGAAATTTCGAAAACCGATTTTCTTATACATCCACTTTTGAGATTAGCAAAAATCCAATTGATTTAAAAAAAGGAACATATACGCTTTCCATTGATATAGACCCAAAGCTACTTCCAGGTAATTATAATTTTTATTTGGGGGTACACGAGATGTCAAAAGTAAGTATCACACTTGATATGGTTGAAAGAATTAAAATAATAACAGTATTACCCATAACAGAGAACAACAATATTCGTTACCCACTTGATGTTTCTTTGGGCAATATTCGCATAGATGGTAACTGGAAAATAAACAAACAATTATGAACGAACTAAAGGATAAAAAAGTACTTGTTATTGGTGGAGCCGGATTTATTGGAGGTTTTGTTGTAGCTGAACTATTAAAAGAGCAAGTTAAAGAAGTGATTATTTACGACAACTTTGCTCGAGGCAAAATGGATAACATTAAGAATTCGCTTAAAGATTCAAGATGTACAATTTACCCAACGGGTGGTGATGTGCGCGAAACCGATATTTTGAACGATGCAATGAAAGGCGTTGATTATGTTTTTCATTTGGCTGCAATGTGGTTGTTGCATTGCAAAGACTACCCACGTACTGCATTCGATGTAAATATTGCAGGAACATTTAATGTATTGGAAGCTTGTGTTAAAAACAATGTCAAAAAATTAATTTACTCCTCCTCTGCTTCTGTATATGGTGATGCAGTTGAAGTTCCAATGACAGAAGAGCATCCTTTCAATAATAAAAATTTTTACGGTGCCACTAAAATATCGGGCGAAGCAATGTGTACAGCCTACAACGACCGTTATGGACTTTCAGTAATTGGTTTACGTTATATGAATGTTTATGGTCCGGGACAAGATCAACACGCAGTTTACAGTGGTGTAGTTCCAATTATGCTCAATAAAATTGATGCAAACGAGGCGCCCACAATTAACGGAGACGGAAGTCAGGCTTACGATTTTATTTATGTAGAAGACGTTGCCCGTTGCAATGTTGCCGCATTAAAAAGCAGCACTAATTTCGGTTATTACAATGTAGGAACAGAAGTACAAACAACTATTAAGAAATTATGTGATACCATTCTTGCGTTAAAGAAATCGAGTTTAAAAGTTACCTACCAACCCTACTCTGCAGATGATGCAAGGGCATTGGTACAAAACAGAATTGGATCAGCAAAAAAAGCAAAAAACGAAATTGCATTTGAATACAAATACTCCTTGGAAGATGGTTTAAACAAACTCATTGAATGGAGAAACAGTTAAAAAAAATAATATTATGGCAGATACTGAAAAAAGGATGATTCCAATTTCCTTGCCGAGCACCGGTCAGGAAGAATGGGAAGCAATGAGAGAACCTATATTTTCGGGTTGGATAACACAAGGACCGAAGGTAAATGAGTTTGAAAAACTATTTGCAAAACGCCACAATGTAAAACACGCTATTGCAGTTTCAAATTGTACCACAGCCTTGCATATGGCATTGGTTGCAGTAGGTGTAGGAGTTGGCGATGAAGTAATTGTTCCTGCATTTACCTGGGTATCTACTGCCAATGCTGTTATGTATTGTGGAGCTACTCCTATTTTTTGCGATGTTGATACAAAAACATTCAACATCAACTTAGAAGAGTTGAAGAAAAAAATTACAAAAAAAACCAAGGCAATTATCCCTGTACACCTTTTCGGATTGTGTGCCGATATCGATTCCATAAAAAAAATAAGTGGAAACATTCCTTTAATTGAAGACGGTGCTTGTGCTGCAGGTGCAGGACTAAATGGCAATCCGGCAGGAAGTTTGGGTGACATTGGGTGTTTTTCATTTCATCCTCGCAAGTCGGTAACAACAGGTGAGGGAGGAATGCTTACTACCAATAACTATGCATTGGCCGAAAAACTGAATATGCTTCGCAATCACGGTGCATCTATTTCTGAAGAACAACGTCATCATGGTCCGAAACCATACATCCTTCCTGCTTTTGATATGGTTGGTTACAATTACCGAATGACAGATTTACAAGGAGCAATGGGAGTGGTTCAAATAAAAAAACTTGACACCTTTATTGATGAAAGACAAATTTGGGCGGATTACTATACTGCACAATTAGCTTCTATTCCTTGGCTTACAACGCCACAAGTTGCATCGGGTTACAAACACGGTTGGCAGTCGTATGTTTTATTTGTTGATGAAAAAATTTCACCGATGAAACGAAACGATATTATGGAAAATCTGCAACAAAAAGGAATCAGTACACGACCGGGAACACACGCAGTTCATATGCTTGGATTTTATGCAAACACATTTGGAATAAAACCACTCGACTACCCGGGAGCATACGCAGCCAACGAATATTCAATCTCAATCCCTTTGCACAACAGAATGGTAAAAGAGGATTTTGAATATGTAGTTGCAGCATTGAAATCAATAAAATAAAATATAAGAATTGTGTGTGGTATTGCCGGCATATTTAATTTAAATGGACGACCGAGTTCCGAACCACTGGTTCGTTCTATGGTAAAACAAATTGCACACAGAGGACCTGATGGGGAAGGAACATATGTACACAACAATGTTGCATTAGGGCATAGAAGACTTTCTATTTTAGACATTTCAGAAAATGGGAAACAACCGATGACCTCTAAGAATGGTGAGTGGGTGGTGGTTTTTAACGGTTGTATTTACAATTACAAAGAACTAAAAAAAGAGCTTCTCGACTTAGGTAAAACCTTTTCGTCCACTACCGATACTGAGGTAATTAGTGAGGGACTTTGTGTATTTGGTCCTGCTTACTTGGAACGATTCAATGGAATGTTTGCTATCGGAGCATACCATACAACTTCCGGGAAACTATATTTGAGTAGGGATAGATATGGTATAAAACCCCTGTACTATTGGATTGGAGGAAAAACATTGTTGTTTGCATCAGAAATAAAAGCATTTTTCAAGCATCCTGATTTTAAAGTAGAATTAAACACTTTTGCACTGAACGAGTACTTTACATTTCAAAACTTGTTCACTTATCAAACACTTTTTAAAGGAGTAATAATGCTGCCTCCAGCCAACACTGTGAAAGTTGAAAGGGGTAATGTTACCACATTGCAACACAACTCTTGGTGGAATTTTGATTTTTCGCAGCCTGACAATAAAATGACTTTTGAAGATGCTAAAGATGAAACCCTCCGCCTATTTAAAAGAGCCGTTGAACGTCAGATGATAGCTGATGTTCCTGTTGGAAGTTATTTATCGGGAGGAATGGATTCGGGCAGTATAACAGCTATTGCAAGTCAGCACGTAAAAAGACTTACTACATTTACTGCAGGTTTTGAATTAAGCCAGGTTACAGGGGTTGAAAGTAATTACGATGAAAGACGAGATGCCGAACTAATGGCAAATTATTTTAAAACAGAACATTACGAACAAGTAATCAATGCAGGCGATTTGAGTTGGTCGCTGCCACGTGTGGTTTGGCATTTGGAAGATTTACGTGTTGGAATGAGCTACCCGAATTACTACATAAGTCGCCTGGCATCAAAGTTTGTAAAAGTATGCTTACAGGGTACAGGAGGCGATGAATTGTATGGAGGTTACCCTTGGAGGTACTATCGGGTTTTTCAATCGCTGAACCAACAAGCATTTTTTGATAACTACTACAGCTTTTGGCAACGTTTGGTGCCTGACGAAGAAAAGAAAACACTTTTTACTACTTCTGTTTATAACGATATAAATATATCAGATCCACGAAAAGCATTTGAGAGGGTGTTTACTTTTAATCCTAAATTAAAATACGATACACCAGAAGAACACATACAAAACAGTCTTTATTTTGAAATAAAAACTTTTTTACCCGGACTATTATTGGTTGGTGATAAACTTTCAATGGCAAACGGATTAGAGGAACGCTTCCCTTTTTTAGATAACGACCTTGTTAACTTTTCGCAAATAATCCCAATAAAACATAAGCTTGCAAACCTTGAAACAAATAAACGATTGGATGAAAATGTTTTTGGAATCAAGAAGAAAGTATACCAAGAATTTGATGATGGAAAAAATGTATTACGAAAAGCAATGCTCGACATTATTCCTCAATCGATTGTAAATAGAAAAAAACAAGGTTTTTCGGCACCGGATGAAAGTTGGTATAGGGGCGAGAATGCCGAATACATAAAAAAATTGTTACTCAACAAAAAAACAGTAAGCTCACAATTTATAAATCCCGAATACGTAGAAAAAATAGTTGATGAACACATCAATAAAAGAATAAACCACCGTTTACTTATTTGGTCGTTTATGAATTTCGAGTGGTGGTGCAAATTGTTTTTAAACGGAGAAACAATTGAGTAAGCCATATTTAGGGTTAAAATCGTATATTTGAGTTCTGTATTAACTAAAAAAATAATTTTATGTACACTATTCCAATTGAATTTTTTCAATCTCCTGTTTCACATAAACCATTAACATTAAAAAGTGAAAATATCCTTGTAGATGAGGATGGAAATGAATTCAAAAAAAATGCTGAATTTGGTTTTTGGAATTTTATTCCTTCGCAACGCGCTCCCATTTATAATGAAACACAATGGAACTCCTTTAAGCAGTTAATTGACAATTTTGTGATTTCATACAACAAACATCCTGAAGTGAACGTTAGTTATGCTGAAAGACAAGACGCTTTTGATTTTGGTGATTTTTGTAAGTATTATGGAAATGTATTGGATATTGGATGCGGACCGCATAAAACACCTTCCTATATTAAGTTTAGAAAGAATCCGGATGCAACCTATTACGGAATTGATGTGTTAGAAGGCGAACACCCAAAAGACCTAAATTTTGCTCAGGCTATGGGTGAACACCTACCTTTTAAAGACAACACTTTTGATGTAACAATTTCGGGAACTTCTTTGCTACATTTTGTTGATATCAAACAAGGTATATTGGAAGGTCTTCGTGTGGTAAAACCCGATGGCTATTTTTGTATTTGGTTGGGTGTAAAATCGAAAGATGCTCCCAAACCAAAGGAAAGCCCTGAGTGGTATTCAAAACTTGAAACTCCTGAAGGAGCTGAAAATCCATTTCACTACAAACGTTGGACCAGTGAAGAATTTGAAAATATTTTTAAAGAGGTAGGAGCTAAATTAATTGAGAAAGAAGTTCATAAAATTGACGAGTGGAGAGAGAATGTGTTTTTTAAGTTAAAAAAATAATTCAGGTGAATGGATAATGCCGAAAAATATCACTTTTCCGATTTTACACACCAGCATTACAGAGAACTGCTTCAAATAGCCAAGAATAAGTTTTCCTTTATTGATTACCCTAATTCATTAAGCCCACAACAAAAACCTTGTGTATTGTGGCGACACGACATCGACTTTTCGATGCAATTAGCTCTTGAAATGGCACAATTGGAAGCCGAAGAAGGAATAAAAAGCACCTATTTTATTTTGCTACACAGCGAATTTTATAATCTATTGGATGCTGCAGATGCAAAATGTGTGGAACAAATTATTGCGCTGGGACATACCATTGGATTGCATTTCGACAGCCACTTTTATAACATAAAGGAGCAAGCTAAACTAAACGATTACTTATTATTGGAAAAAAACTTATTGGAAAAAACATTCCATCAACCTATCAACACATTCTCCTTTCATAAAAACAATGAGTTCACAATGAACTGCCAAGAGGAGTACTACGCAGGAATGGTAAATACCTATGCATCTGTTTTCCAAAAGGAATTTGGTTATGCATCCGACTCAAATGGCTATTGGAGGTTTGAACGCCTCTATGATTTTTTAACAACCACAAATTACCAATGCATTCAAGTACTTACGCATCCTGAATGGTGGACAAAAGAGATAATGTCACCTTTACAAAAAGTAGAAAAAGTATTGCAACTACGAACCGACAGAACACTTAACTGGTATGTGAATACGTTGAAAGAATACAATAGGGAAAATATAGATTGGTAGGTGGCAATTGGTTCATAGTTGTTGGTTGTTGGTAGACGAAATCAACATAATTAAAAACAAAAATATTTTATAAATTTGGGAATGCTTACATCCAAAAACATACACTTATCACCCATACAAAAAAAGGATAGCGAAACCCTTTTCAATTGGATTAACAACAGGGAACTTGTGTTGTACAATGCACCATACAAACCTGTAATGGAACAAAACCACGAATCTTGGATGAATTCGATAGCGAACAAAAAAGATGTTCATATTTTTGGTATTCGTGAGAACGCAAGTGAAAAATTAATAGGCTCCTGTCAATTGTATTCAATTAATTTGCTTTCACGAAATGCCGAATTACAAATACGAATTGGTGAAGCGAACCAACGTGGTAAAGGTTTTGGATCGGAAGCAGTAAAACTTTTACTTCAATTTGGGTTCAATGATTTAAACCTACACCGTATTTATTTGCACGTTTTTAGTGATAATGTGGCTGCCATAAAAACCTATTTAAAATGTGGTTTTATAACAGAAGGCACATTGAGACAATCGGTTTTTATTGACGGGAAATATTCAGACGTTACGGTAATGGCAATTCTAAAAGAAGAATTTGATGTCAGATAAAATTGTTGCCATACACCAACCCAATCTTTTTCCATGGTTGGGCTTTTTCAATAAAATACTTAAATCCGATACTTTTGTTTTTTTAGATCACGTGGTAAATAACCCACGAACAGCTATTTATACTAAACGTGTAAAAATTATTTTAAACGGTGAGGAACATTGGCTTACTATTCCCTTAAAGAATGTAAAAGGTGAAACATTTATTCCAATTAGTACAATGGAAATAGACAACCCCACCGTAATTGCATCCAAGCACTTAAAAACAATAGAACTCAATTACAAAAAAGCGCCATTTTTTTCTGACACCTTTGAATACATAGTGCCATTTTACGAACACAAAAGTCCACTCATCAGCGAACGCAACATTGATTTTATTCTCTCAATATGTAAAGGTCTTGAAATACAAAAGGAGTTTCTTAAAAGCAGCGATTTAAATTGTTCCTTACACTCCACCGAAATGCTGATTGAGATTATCAAAAAAATCAAGGGAACAACTTATCTATCGGGTGATGGAGCGGAAGGATATCAAGAAGATGCTTTGTATAAAGCGAATAACATACAGCTGCAATTCTCAAATTACAAGCACCCAAGCTACAAACAGTTTAATACTGAAAGTTTTCACAAAGGGCTTTCCATCATTGATGTTTTAATGAATATCGGGTTTGAAGAAACTAAAAACCTTTTATTGTTATCTTTACAACCCAATTAACTCCAACTTTGGACGATGCAAGGCAATAAAAAAAACGAGAAGAGTGTTTTATATGTTGGTCAAGCCTATTACAATCATTGGTATCTCTCTCGAGAATTAAGAAAGTTAAACTGGAAAGCCGACCTGCTAAATTTAGAACGGGTTGAGAACTCTGATTTTTATCACGGTCAGGATTTTGGATTTTATGAAGATAAATTCAAGGATTTCAACAAAAAAATTGAATTTTACCTACACGCCCTTGACAATTATAATATTTTTCATTTTGCAAACAGCTTTGGGATTTATTTCATAAACGAATTAGATACAGGTAAAGCACAAAAAAAAGAAGGACTTACTTATACCCTAATTAAATTTCTATTTGATAATATTTTAAAATGGAAACTGAACAATATTTATCGTTTGGTTTATTTATTGGGCTTTAAACGAAGTGCTCGTTTATTAATCAAGTACAAAGAATATTTGCCCGAAAGATGGGACATTCTTCTCATCAAAAAAATAGGAAAAAAAATAGTGTATACCAATAACGGCTGTTTGGATGGAACCTTACCAAGTACCTTTATTAAATGGAGTACGCCCGATAATATTCCAATTTGTGATATCTGTCCGAATAAATACATACCCGAAATTTGCAGTGATGAACGTAATAAAAGATGGGGAGAATTTAGAAACAGTGTAGCTGACTACCAATGCCTTTTGGGTGGAAACAAAATTAATTACAACGATGTGGAAAGTGTTCACGAAGTTCCTGAAGTATACTGCATCGACAAGCATTTTTGGAATCCCGATTTACTTATCCCCACGAATTACAAATTACCATTTGCTGATAATATTGTAAAAATATACCACGCTGTTGGAAACTATGCATCAAGAGCACAAACAGGCAACAAGACAATAAAATCGACCCATATATACATCCCATTGATTGAAAAGTTGAAAAAACAAGGATTGCCTGTAGAGCTAATTTTCTTCAATGATGTACCCAACAAAAAAGTGAGATTTTATCAAGCACAAGCCGATATTGTGGTGGATATGCTTACGTATGGATTCTTTGGTGCAAATATCCGTGAAGCAATGATGCTTGGTAAACCTTGTATCTGCTATTTAAGACCTGAATGGATTGAAGCAATCAGAAAAGAAGTTCCGGGATATGCCGATGAATTACCAATTATAAGTGCTACACCCGATACGATTGAAGCAATCCTCATTGACCTGATAAACAACCCTGAAAAAAGACGAGAAATTGGTAGAAAAAGCAGGGAATTTACTGTTAAATGGCACTCTTCGGATATTGCAGCAATTAAATTTGATAAAATATATTCTAATCTACTAAATGCCGAAAACAATAGGTAAACGATATACCCCCATTCAAAAATATAATTTAGATTTGTATTTATGAATATCATCAAACGAATACTTCGAAAAATTGAGTGGATAGTGGTTGGACCCAAACGGCCTACTCAGTCTAATCCGGTTATAGCCGAAAATATCTCGAGTGCCGACTATTGGACTATTCACAATGTAACCAGTCACAATGAGTTTTCATCACGCGAAGATTCTGTAAGTTATATGAACTGGCGATTCGACCAGTACCCAGGCTACGAAAAGCTAATGCCTTGCTCAGGATTCGACAATAAAACAATACTGGATTATGGTTGTGGACCCGGTCACGATGTGGTAGGATTTTTAGAACATTCGAAACCCAAGAAAATACTTGCAATGGATGTTTCTTCCAGTTCATTGGCTGAAACGAAGAAAAGAATTAAGCTTCATCCCAACAATGAGAATGTTGAGTGCATTTTAATAAAAGAAAAAGAACCTATTTCAATTCCAGAAAAATCAGTCGACTATATACATTCTTCGGGCGTATTGCACCATACACCCAATATGGAGGAAATACTGAGTCAATTCCATAAAATACTAAAGGATGATGGAATTATACGCATAATGGTATACAATTACAACAGTATTTACGCTCATTTATATGTGCCATATTATCTTCAAATGAAAAAAGGAATCGATAAAGATTTACCTTTTGAAGATGCTTTTAGAAGAAACACTGATGGACCTAATTGCCCTATATCTAACTGCTATACACCTTCGCAATATATTGCAATATGTGAAAAAGCGGGATTTAAAACAACATTCAAAGGAGCTTCTATAAGTTTACATGAATTGGATATGTTACAATACCGACACGAAGCCGTTGCGAACATAAAACTAAACGAAAAGCACCGTAACTTTTTAAAGAATTTAACTTTCGACTCAAGCTTACATCCACTTTACAACGGAAGCGTTGCAGGGATAGATGCTGTTTTTGAACTTACAAAAAAGCTCGATAAATAGCAGAGCGGTATAATTTCACATCCGCAAAATGAAAGCGAAACATACTATCCTTATTCTTTACGGGCATTTAGAATACCCTCTCAGGGCTTCCGTTAGAGACCTCATCTATTGCTTTAAGAAATACGCGAATGCACATTGCTTTTATTATTCACCCGACCATGGTGAGTTTCCCGAGTACTTAAAAAAAATTGATTTTGACCTAATAGTATACAGCACTGTTTTTGTTGGTGAACGTTGGGGAGGCGAAGTACAACTAAACAACAGGTCGCTATCAAAAATTAGTCATTTAAAAAATTCAAGAGCAGTTAAAATCGTTCATCCTCAGGACGAGTGGATACATACGGATACCTTGTGCAAGTTTATCAATGAATTTAACATCAACCACGTTTTTTCAGTTGCTCCAGCCAGCGAATGGAAAAAAATATACAATACGGTTGACCACGAAAAAGTATTGTTTCATGAAGCCCTCACAGGCTATTTAGACGATGATACAGTACAAAAAATAAGCAGCATCATTTCGCAAGTAAAAGAACGTGATATTGATGTAGGTTATAGAGCATACAAAGCTCCAACTTGGCTTGGTAAACACGGTTATTTAAAAACACAAATTGCAGATATTTTTGCGGTTGAAGCACCAAAAGCCGGTTTTAGCGTTGATATATCAACCGACAACAAAGGTGTAATTTTAGGAAATGACTGGTTTCGTTTTATGGCACGCTGCAAGTATTTTATTGGTGTAGAAGGCGGTTCCACCATTATCGACAGAGATGGCGCTATTTGGAAAAAAGGTACGGCATACGAAAAAGAACACCCCAATGCCGACTTCGAAGAATTCGAACGAAACTGTTTTCCCGGGATGGATGGAAACTTAAAACTAATTGCTATTTCACCGAGGCATTTGGAAGCTTGTGTTACCAAATCCTGTCAAGTACTTATTGAAGGCGATTACAACCATATACTTAAAGCCGGTGAACACTACATTGAGTTAAAAAGAGATTTTTCAAATTTGCAGGATGTTTTCAAACAGATGAAGGACGAAACACTGCGAAATCAAATTGCAGAAAAAGCATACAAGGATATTGTTCTTTCAGGAGAATACTCTTATAGAAACTATGTGAAGATGATACTGAACGCATCCTTCGAAGGAATGCAAAAAACAGATTCGGCTAGCACAAAAACCTATTTATATAGCCTTTATAATAAATTAAAAGAATACATTTATTGGAATAGAAAAAACCCGAACATCAACAAAAAAATACTCTTCATTCGCTCTATTTTGGTGAACATTTACATATATTTGGGTTTTAGATATCTGAAGCAGTTAATAAAACCAAATAAGTAATTGAAATATGTGTGGTATTGCCGGAATTTTTCAACTGCAACATTCTAAAATAAAAGCACTTCGAAATTCTTTGGAAGTGATGAACACCATTCAAGCGCACCGTGGACCTGACGGGCATCGGGTGTGGCTACATACAAATGAACACGTTGGTTTTGCTCATCGTAGGTTAAGTATCATTGACATTGAAAGTGGTGCACAACCTATGACTGATGAAGCAGGTAATACCATCTGCTATAACGGTGAAATTTACAATTACATTGAACTCCGAAAAGAACTAAGTGGATACTCCTTTAAAACAAGCTCAGATACCGAAGTAATATTGGCAGCCTACCTAAAATGGGGAAACGATTGTGTGAAGCACCTTCGAGGAATGTTCTCCTTTGCTATTTGGGATGAAAAAAAAGGAACATTTTTTTGTGCGAGAGACAGGTTTGGCATAAAACCATTCTATTATACTTTGGTAAACAATACCTTTTATTTTGCTTCAGAAGCCAAAACATTATTGCCTTTCATCGATGAAATTAAAACAAATACCAACGCACTTAAAGAGTACTTATATTTTCAATTATGCATTGGCAGTAATACGCTGTTCGAGGGAATAAAAGAATTGGCTCCCGCACATACACTTACTTTTAACAAAGAAAAACTTTCTATAGAACGCTATTGGGAAGTATACTATAATTTAGATTTCGAAAGCTCAGCAAGTTATTTTGAAGAAAAATTAGCTTCTCTTTTATACGATTCAATAAACGTTCATACACGAAGTGATGTCCCTGTTGGAGCATACGTAAGCGGTGGTGTCGATTCAGGAATCATCTCATCCGTTGCTGCAAAAAACAATGATAGCAATGAACCCTTTTATGCCTTTACAGGGAAATTTTCAATGGGCGAATTGTACGATGAAAGTTTTTATGCCCGTAAAATGGCAGAAATGCGTGGAATGAAATTGTTTGAAGTTGACATTACCAGCAACGATTTTGTAAACTCTATTCGCGATGTAATATACCATTTGGATTATCCTGTAGCAGGACCGGGATCTTTTCCCCAATACCACGTTTCTAAATTAGCCGCTCAACACCGTAAAGTAGTATTAGGCGGACAAGGTGGAGATGAGATATTTGGTGGCTACACACGTTACCTGATTGCCTATTTTGAACAATGTATCAAAGGTGCTATTGATGGCACACTTAATTCGGGAAACTTTATTGTTACTTACGAATCCATCATCCCGAATTTAATTTCTTTAAAAAATTACAAACCTTTGATGAAAGATTTTTTCAGCGAAGGTTTGTTCGATCCAATTGACCAACGCTATTTTAGACTGATTAACCGCGCACCTGACCTAAAGGACGAAATTAAATGGGATGAATTAGGAGAATATTCTCCTTTCGACACCTTTGCTGAAATTTTTAACGGCAAAAATGTTGGGAAAGAATCCTACTTCGACAAAATGACTCATTTTGATTTTAAAACTTTATTGCCTTCATTGTTGCAGGTAGAAGATAGGATGAGTATGGCACACGGTGTTGAATCACGCGTTCCCTTTCTCGACCACGAATTGGTTGAATTTGCTGCTACTATGCCATCAAACATAAAATTCAAAGATGGTACTTTAAAAAGAATTTTAACAAACACAATGAAGCACGAATTGCCAACTGAAATTTTGGAACGCAAAAACAAAATGGGATTTCCTGTGCCGCTTAACGACTGGATGAAAGATGAATTAAAAGATTTTATCAACGATATATTTAACTCTGAAAAAGCTAAAAACAGGGGCTTTATCAATCATTCCCAACTCCTAAAAGGACTAAGCAGTCAAAATCAATTTGGTAGAAAACTTTGGGGCTTATTATCTTTAGAGCTTTGGCAACAGGAGTTTCACGACAAACAACATCACTATAAAAAAATGATTCAATAATACTTTTAATAAGATAACAGGGTATGGATTATTTGGTTGGACATAAAATCTGGATTTCTATATTTATATGTGTATCAGGGATTGCATTTTTTATCATCTCCCTTTTTATTAAACCCAAACCGAAAAACAGTTTAGCACAGAAATTTTTCTCCCCGCTTTTTCAAAGTATATTGATGATTTCCTTGTTTGCACTGATTTTCATAGTAGGATATAAAATATCCAATTATAAAAACCAAAACGCTGCAATTATTCCAAACAAACCTATATTTAGCGGTATGGACTTCTGAAAAAATTATGTAGAAAACATTATTACTCCTTCTGATATAGCAAATTTAAAATCCGTAAAAGACAGCTTAGAAGCAACAAAAATAATTAATCACCTCTACACAAAATTCAAAAACAACCTTGGGCTAACAATTGGTGATGACCCTGAAATGAACGCCTTTATATTTTCTGTAATACTCAGCCATATTTCAGCACCCTATGGAAAATCACCAGAAAATGAATTAATACCATTGCTAAAAGAAGATAGTTTGGATTGTGATAACTATTTAATGTTGGCCATTTATATCTTTGAGACCATTGTCCCAAATCACACCTCCGGATACGAAATAACCGGATTCTATGGTGGAGCCGTGGGTAATCACGCTCAAGTATTTTACAAAAAAGGAGAAGTAAAAGTTCTTTGCGACCCCTCTTATGGATTTGTAGCCAATATTAGATTAAGTGTCCTACTAAGGGGTATAAAACTACCCGAAGATCAATTATTTGTATTTTCTTCTCCCCAATCACCTATAAAAAGCAGCATACACAATGCGATTGAAGCTGTAAAAAACGGACAATATAACCCACTCGATTTATTATTTTATTTTGAGAATGTTCATACCTTTGCAACATACTCAAATAACTTCTCCAGTTTTGAAGAAATGATTAATAGTTTTAAAACCCCCGGAGGAAGAAAAATGTATAACGAACTAATGAATAATAATAAAAAACAAAACCCATAAAAATGAAAGTATTAATTTCCGGGGGCTGTGGACAAATAGGTTCGCACGTAGCTGAATTATTTTTAAAACGAGGGGATCAGGTTTTGGCTATTGATAACTTAGCGACAGGTCGTAGAGAACATCTGGCAGATCATCCAAACTTAACAGTAGTAATAGATACAATTGCAGATAAAAAACTAATTGATAAATTAGTAAGTGAATTTAAACCTGATGCCATTGTACATACTGCAGCATCATACAAAGATCCTGAAGATTGGTATAATGATACCTTAACAAATTGTGTAGGTGGTAGCAATTTAATTTATGCTGCAAAAACCAATGGAGTTAAACGTTTTGTGTATTTTCAAACAGCCTTGTGTTATGGCGTAAAACCATTGCAACAGCCTATTCGATTAGATCATCCTAAATTTCCGGCTAACAGTAGTTATGCTATAACAAAAACAGCTAACGAAGATTTTTTAGAAATATCAGGATTAGATTTTGTTACATTTCGATTAGCCAATGTAGTTGGACCTCGTAATGTAAGTGGGCCATTGCCTATTTTTTTTCAACGATTAAAGGATGGTAAAAAATGCTTTGTAACAAATGCCAGAAGGGATTTTGTGTATGTATTAGACTTAGCAAAAAATGTTGTAAAAGCTTGTGATGGCGTTGGAAGTGGAGCGTATCATTTTTCTTCAGGAACAGATGTTGCAATTCAAGAATTATATGATGCAGTAGTAGAAGCAATGGAAATCACTCCTTATCCTGAAGCTGAAATGAAGCTGATTGGCGAAGATGATGCACCTTCCATTTTATTAGACCCTAGTAAAACTTTTGCTGATTTTGGAAAAATAGAATTTACACCATTAAAACAAACAGTTAAAGCTGCAATTGATTATTTTAAAATACACGGTACATTAGGTGAATACACGCACTTAAAAATAGAAAAAGAGAAATAAAATAGGAGAAATGAAAATTTTTATACCAGGAGGTGCAGGCTGTTTAGGAACAAGTATCATCGACAAATATTTGCCCTTAGGTAACGAAATTTTAGTGCTTGATAATTTTGCAACCGGTAAAAAACAAAATTTACCTCAAATAAAAGGCTTAACAGTAATTGAAGGATCTGTAGCGAATACAGAATTGGTAAGTAAACTTGTTAAAGAGTTTCAACCAAAACTGGTTATCCACAGTGCAGCTGCTTATAAAGACCCAAGCAATTGGAAAGAAGATACAGAAACCAATGTCATTGGATCAATTAATATTGCAAAAGCTTGTTTAGAAAATGGAGTTGAGAAACTAATAAATTTTCAAACAGCCCTCAATTATGGACGCCCGGATAAAACGCCTATTCCAATTACTGCAACATCTAAACCATTTACAAGTTATGGTATTTCTAAAACAGCCGGGGAACAATTTTTACTTAACTCGGGATTAAATGTTATTTCATTACGCTTGGCAAATATCTGTGGTCCACGTTTAGCAATAGGACCTATTCCTACTTTTTACACACGATTAAAAGATGGGAAAAATTGTTTTTGCAGTGATAGTCTTCGCGATTTTTTAGATATGGAAGATTTTTTAGATGTACTTGATATTGCTATGAACAAAGAAATTCCAACCGGAGCATACAATGTTTCTACAGGTGTTGGCAGTTCTATTAAAGAAGTATTTGATTGCGTTGTAGAGCATCTTAATATGATTGCTCCTGAAGTACCTATAGTTCCTGTTGGTGCTGATGATGTAAAAGAAGTTGTTCTTGATCCATCACACACAGAAAAAACATTCAATTGGAAAGCAAAATATAATTTCAAACAAACTATCAAAAAGCAACTAGAGTGGTATGATGCGTATGGGGTTACGGATATCTTTAGCCATCTTGCTGCTCCTAAATCATAATTAAAATTGAAAATATGAATTTTGAAGATAAAAATGTACTAATTGTTGGCGGTGCCGGTTTTGTTGGCAGCAACCTTACAAAAATGATTCTGAATTCTTGTAATAGCGTAACCGTTACTGTGGTTGACAATTTGATGTCGGCAGAAAAAACAAACCTGCCAGAAAATAATCGTTTGACTTTTATTGAAGGCTCTATTACGGATGACAAAGTATTGGCACAAATAAAGGATAATTTGGATTATATTTTTCACGTTGCTACTTATCACGGAAATCAAAGTTCCATTCATAATCCAATTGCCGACCACGATAACAATACACTAACAACTTTAAAATTATTTGAGCACATTAAACATTTCACCAAACTAAAAAAATTAGTTTACTCTTCTGCAGGTTGTTCGGTTGCTGAAAAAACATTTGATGAAGCAAGTGCTACCGAAGAAAAAGAATATACATCCATTAAGCACGACAGCCCCTACTCTATCTCAAAAATAATTGGCGAATTTTATTCCGTTTATTATTTTGGTCAACATAAATTGCCAACAGTTCGCGCACGTTTTCAAAACGTATACGGACCGGGCGAAGTATTGGGAGCAGGACAATGGAGAGGGACACCAGCAAGTGTTTGGAGAAATGTCACCCCTACTTTTGTGTACAAAGCAATGCACGGTTTACCGATACCATTGGAAAACGAAGGTATTGCCACCCGCGATTTTATTTATGTTGAGGACATTTGTCGCGGACTTATTGCCTGTGCATTGAAAGGCAAAGCAGGTGAAGTATACAACATAGCAAGCGGTAAAGAAACTACCATTGCCGAACTTGCAAATACCCTTATATCGCTTACAGGAAATAAATCAGTTATTGAACACTTACCAAAACGACCTTGGGATAACTCTGGTAAACGTTATGGAAGCACCGAAAAATCGAAACGCGAACTTGGTTTTGAAGCAACAATAGACTTGGCTGAAGGATTGAAAAATACGGTTGAATGGACAAAAGAAAACCTATCCATCATTCAAAAAAACATCGATAAGCACAATGCTAAAATGAAAGAGATCGGGGCATTGTGATTTTATTTCGCTTTCTATTTGTATGAAAAAAAAAGTACTTGTTTTATGCTATAGCGAGTTAAACCTCGACCCCCGCTTAAGGCGGCAAGTGCAATGGTTGAAAGACGATTACGATGTAACTGTTTCCGGCCTTAAAAATTTCGAGGACATTCCTGTACGCTTTATTCCCATTACCCCTCAAATTTCCATTGATAAATTCAACGCGCAAAAACAAAAAGTTAAACCCATTGATTTTCACTTAAACTACCCTGCTCCATTACGAAAGTTATTTTCGCTATTTATCAAAGGGTATCTACTTATTCAAAGCACACCCAATTTATTGCTCTCAGAGAAGCAACAATATGAAAACACCTATTGGTTCAACGATTTATGGTATGGACGCTGTCCGGATGAAAGAATGGATTATATTGATTCACTGAAAGGTGAATATTTCGATTTTATTCTTGCCAATGATATTGAAACATTGCCACTAGCCTTGAAAATTTCAAATGGTAAATCGAAAGTTATTTTGGATTCACACGAATACCATCCCGGTGAATCGGACGACAACAAAGATTGGGTAAAAAAGCAAAAAGCGGTTGTTACCTATCTATGTAAGGAATACATCCCTAAAGTAGATTTAATGTTTACTGTTGGGCAAAATATCTCCAAAAAATTTGAAGCAGAGTTTCACAAAAAATCATTTGTAATCACAAATGCGCCTAGTTATTCAGCTAATTTAAATCCTGTTCCGGTAGGCGATAAAATAAAAATCATTCACCACGGATTGTGTGTTAACGGCCGAAACATTGGAGCAATGATTGAAATGATGAAGTATACTGATGAACGTTTTACTTTAGATTTGATGTTATTGCCGGTTGCCTGGGAGAAAGAATATTACGAAGAATTAAAAAGAGAAGCTGCCAAATACAAAAATGTAAAAATGCTTTTGCCTGTTCCTACAAGTGAAATAGCCCAATTTACCAACCAATACGATATCGGTTTATTTTTACTTCCTCCCGTTAATTTTAATTATACAAATGCTTTACCCAATAAATTTTTTGAATTTGTACAAGCGCGTTTAGCAATTGCCATAGGACCATCGCCCGAAATGGCTGAATATATAAACAAGTATGAGCTTGGAATAATATCGGATGACTTTAGTCCGCAATCCTTGGCAAAAGGTATAAATACCCTTACAGCTGAACAAATTTGGCATTACAAACAACAGTCTCATAAATATGCCTACGATTTATCTGCCGAAAAAAACAAGCAATTGCTTTTATCGAAAATGAAAGAATTAATCTGATTTTATATTACTTTTGAGTTCATTAACAGATTTATATGTGTGGCATTGCAGGCATCTTTAATTTACAGCAGCAGGTTCATTTAAGCCAAATAAAGCAAATGACCGATGCAATTCCTCACCGGGGACCGGATGGTGAAGGGCATTGGATAAATAGCGAAAGCACACTCGCTTTGGGTCACCGAAGATTATCCATCATAGACCTTACGGACGATGGAAAACAACCAATGCACTTTTCGGATGGCAGGTATACCATTACTTTTAACGGTGAAATTTACAATTACATCGAATTAAAAGAACAACTCATTAAACAGGGAGTAAAGTTCAGGTCGCAATCCGACACAGAAGTATTATTGGCACTATTTTCTCTCAAAAAAGAAAAATGTGTGGAGGACTTGGATGGAATGTTCTCCTTTGCAATATGGGACAATGTTGAGAAAAAATTATTTTGTGCCCGCGACAGATTTGGAGAAAAACCATTTTACTACCACTATGTAAAAGGAGAAAAATTTATTTTCGGGTCGGAAATGAAAGAGTTGTGGGCCTATGGTATTCCGAAAAGGAAGAACGATAAAATGCTGTTGAATTTTTTCCTCAACAAATATCGATTGGATAATTACGAAAATCCTTCCGAAACATTTTTCCTTGGCATTCAAAAGCTTGAACCCGCACATTACATTTACATTGACAAAAACGGTACACTTACAAAAAAGCAGTATTGGGACATCAATACAAAAAACACAAACGATAGTATTTCGTTTGAGGAAGCTTCCGAAAAATTCAAGGAACTGTTGTACCGTTCCATATCCTTGCGCTTACGTTCCGATGTTCCTGTAGGCTCAAGTCTTTCGGGCGGACTAGACAGCTCCACCATTGTGTGTGCAATCAACAAAATGAACAGTAACAAAAATATTGTTCAGAAAACTTTCTCGGCACGTTTCAAAAATTTTGAAAAGGACGAGGGCTACTTTATGCAGCAGGTAATTGATTCAACCAATGCCGAAGCACATTTTACCTATCCCGATGAAGAAGCATTTGTAAAAGAATTTCAGAAACTTTGTTATCACCAAGAAGAACCTTTTGGTGGAGGAAGTATTTTTGCTCAGTGGAAGGTAATGGAACTTGCGCGTAAAAACAATGTAACAGTGTTGCTTGACGGACAAGGCGCAGACGAAATAATGGCAGGATACCTGTACTATTTCCAAACCTATCTATATCAACTATTCCAAACCTGTTCCCCTTTATATTTAAATGAATTGGCGAGTTACCAGAAAATGCACAACCCGAATTTCAAGGCATTTGAAACAAAAGAAGGCGGAGCTGTTCAACTAAAACCAAACAAAATAAAGACGCTTGTTAAGGATATTATACGACCTGTTTATCGAACAGCATTCACTATACAAAACCAACAACTGGCATTGAACAACAATGGTTTTTTAACCAAAGAATTTCAATCGCAATTCAACCAAAACGATGTGATAAAAAATAAATTTGGCGGTGGATTAACTGAGCAACTTTATATCAATACACGCGTAAACGGACTGCAAGATTTGTTGCGCTTTGCCGACAGAAACTCAATGGCACATTCGCGCGAAGTGCGTTTACCTTTTCTAAATCACAATTTAGTGGAGTTTTTATTTACACTACCATCTCATTATAAAATCCACAATGGTTGGACCAAATACATTCTTCGCAAATCGGCTGAAGACATATTGCCGAAAGAAATAACGTGGAGGGTTGATAAAATTGGCTACGAACCACCACAAAAGAAATGGATGGAGAATCCGATAATGAAAGACTTGGTGAATGAATCGATGCTCTTATTGGAAAAGGAAAAAATTGTAAGTCCAAAAAGGGAACAACAAAACCAAGATGTTGAATGGGGAAGCCTGGTGGTGGCAAATACCTTGTTTAAATAAAACTTCTCCCCTAAAACGAAATCACCTTTATCTCCACCCTCCTGTTTTGTTCCATTTCATCTTCACTGCCAGCTTTAGGGAAAAGCATTTTACGGTCGCCATAACCATAGGTTGACATACGCTCCGCATCAATTCCTTTGTCTAACAAATACTTAAAAACCGTATTGGCTCTTTGTTCCGAAAGCTGCTGGCCAGCAATTTCATCTTTGGGTGCACCCACTCCATTGATGTGACCTTCAATGGATATAACCAATTTATTATTCCTTTTCATTAATTTATACAATGCATCAGCCGATGAAAGCGAAGCACTCAGCATATTCGGAAGACCTGCAACAAAATTTATATTTTTAAAAACATAACTTTTCCCTTTCTTTAATTCGGGTAACACCGTATGAATATCTTTCCAGCCTTCTGTATTGTTACTGTTTAAAATCTTGGTATCTAAAAACGATTTATCGTTAGAGAAATTAAGGGTATAATTCTCATTCTCGTTCAAATAGGTATTTAGCTTATAGGTACCATCTTCTTTGGTTTTTAGTGTTTCTACCTCCGTCCCTTTACTATCGGTAATAGAAATATCAGCCTTTATGGGAGCATCTACTTCATTTACAACAGTGCCCGAAATTTCAATGAGTTTTTTGTAATTCAATTTAAGGCTATGGCCCGAGCCTTCGGAGTAAACATTGTCAACCACCAAATAATAACGTTCGCCCTTTTTAACTTCCAAAAATCGGGAATAAGCATTTTTTAAACCCTGGCCTACAAAATCCTCCTTGGCTTTCATACTCAAGCCTGTAATGCCCTTTAAATCATCCTTGTTACGCGAAATATTCGAACGGATCGGTTTTACTTTTTGGCTTGCTACCTTCTCACAAAAAGTTGAATCACTGTATTTAAACAACATAAAGTCGTAATCATCGGTAGTTTTTGAAGGACTTACTTCCAAAGTAATGGAGCCATCGTGCTTACAAACAAAAGTATACCAAGCAGTATTGTGCTCCTCTTCAAAGTACATTTTGTTGCCTTTGGCTCCTTTTATTTCTTGTACTTTCCCGAATGAAGTGGGTGCTTTGGTTGGACCATACACACATACCTTATCGAACTTCAACTCAATGGCTTTTGAACAATCGCCCGCTATATTTTTAGTACCAACAGGAACTTCCGTTGCCACTTGTGCCTGCACAAAAAAGGACAGACAACTAAAATACAGAAGAAGCGAGTAGCTTTTCATACAAGGAAAACGCAATGATTTAATAATTATTGGCTGCTATTAAATGCAAAAATACGATATTTGTACAAATAAGCAGTAAAAAGTGAAACCCTCAACACCCAAAGGCACACGCGATTTTTCACCCGAAGAAATGGTGAAACGCAATTTTATTTTTGACAGCATCAAACAGGTATTTCAGCTTTACGGTTATTTGCCCATTGAAACACCTGCTATGGAAAACCTATCTACCCTTATGGGTAAATATGGTGAGGAAGGTGACAAACTTATTTTTAAGATTTTAAATAGTGGAGAGTATCTTTCAGGGATTGATGAAAAATTACTAAGCATCAACAACTCAAAAGTTTTAACCAATAAAATATCCGAAAAGGCACTTAAGTATGACCTTACCGTTCCCTTTGCGCGATACGTAGTACAACACCAAAACGAAATTACTTTCCCCTTTAA
>CAIMGI010000107.1 GCA_903840505.1 uncultured Bacteroidota bacterium | reverse complement strand
CTTATGCTTCCATCTCCTATGCGTCCATAGCCAATATTGAGGAGCGGCATTGATGATTTGCTCATTAAAACGTGTATGTAGTTCCGTTATTTCTCCTTTTTTTGTTTTTGTAGGTTCATCGCAAATAGGAACGTATTCAATTTGGTAGTAGCCTCTTCTTAATTTTGTAATTTTACCATACAACACAGGATAATTATACTCCACGGCATACTTTTCGGCACCAAACATTACTGGCGTATCCTGATTTAAAAAAGTCATCCAATGGCACTTTTCAGGATTGGAAGGGGTTTGATCGGCAATAAAACCATACAAACTTAATTTGCTTTTAAATCGGTCGAAAAATTGAGCAACCTCGCGTGTACTCATCAAATTGGTACCATATCTGCTACGTGTTTGTTGCATCTTAGCATCCCAAAATTTATTTTTTATTACTTGGTAAATGCCCAAAGCATAATGCTTTCTGTTTGTACCCACAGTAATAGCGGCCCATTCCCAATTGGCATAATGTCCGGTTACTAAAATTACGCTTTTTCCTTTATCGTAATACCTGTCAAGCAATTCCGGATTAAAGCATTTCATTCGTTTTAACAATACTTCTTGTGAAGCAGTAAACACTTTTATGCTTTCAACAATCACATCGGCTAAATGCTTGTAAAACAATTTGCAAATCGTTTGTATTTCCTTTTCAGTTTTATTGGGATATGAATTACGTATATTCTGCAATACTATTTTCTTGCGATACGGTGTTATGTAATATAAAAACAAATAAATAACATTCGAAAGCCCATACAAAAGCGGAAAGGGTAAATAGGAAATAGGAAGAATAATGAAGTAATATAATAGGTAATGAAAAAATATCACTGGCAATTATCCTTTAAATATTGAAACGAATCAACATAATTTAATTCTGTTGCTTTTCTGAAATCTTCGCAAGCACCTTGTTTGTCGGCATTTTTAAGTCGCGATATAGCCCTTAAGTGGTATGCTTGCGCATTAGCAGGTTTCATTGCAATGTACTTAGTATAATCCTCTATAGCTTCTGGATATTTATTTTTTTGATCGCGAAACAATGCTCTGTATAAAAAAGCATCACTGTTGGTAGGATTTAATTCAATGGCTTTGTCAAAATCATAAAAGGCATCACTGAACTCCTCTAATTTAACTTCTGCCCTGGCTTTTACAAGGTATGCTTGGTCGTTGTTCGGGTCCATTAAAATAAGACTGTTTAATGAGTTGATACATCCAATATAATCTTTTTTCTCCAGCAACAATTGAGCTTTAAAAAGCAACATATTTTTAGAATTCGGTTTTAACTCCAATGCCTTTGTACAATCATCGTAAGCTCCAATAAAATCCTTATTCTCCGCCTTTATTTTAGCATTTTCAAAAAACTGTATAGGTAAATTCGGATTGTATAAAAGTGCCATATTAAAATCTTGAATTTCGCCAATAATATCATCGTTTTTAAACTTAACCCTGCCTCTGTAAAAATAAGCCTCTGCGTAGGTAGAGTCCATATTAAGGGCAATTTGAAATGATTTCAGGGCGTTCAGATAATCCTTTTTAGAATACAATAGGATGCCTTCCGAAACATAATTTTCCTTTGTTTTTTGGGCAAAGGAAATTCCTGTAGAAAATAAAAAAGTAAAAAGAAGAATACGTATGGCTATCATTTTCATTATATATATAGCAAATATACTGTAGAAAACAAGTAAGATTTCAATGAACCCAATCTTATTTTGAACAATTATCTTTAATATATATGTATGCGTTATTGTATCCAAGCTCCCCAGATCGACTCCAATCAAGGCAAGCACCATCAATATCGTTTTTATTAAACTTTGCATTTCCCCTATAAAAATAAGCCAATGCATTGTCCGGATTCAACTCAATTGACTTTGAAATATCTTCAATTGCGCCTTTATAATCTTCTTTATTGTCTTTGGCATTACCTCTACCCATAAAAGCATCCGAGTTTAAAGGTTCAATTGCCAACGCTCTTTCAAAATCCTGTATTGCACCATCATACTCTTCGGCATTAATTTTTGCAGATCCTCTCATAATGAGTGCATCTACATAGTTGGGCAAATAATTAAGTGCTGTTGTACCATCCTTTACCGCTCCTCTTCCATCATTCAATTGTATCTTTGTTCTACCTCTAAATATATAAGCATCAACAAAATCAGGCTGCAGTGATACAACTATATCAAGGTCTGTCAAGGCATCGGCATAATTGGCTTTGTTAAACTTGGAAAGTGCACGAAAATAATAAACGGTATAATAATTGGGTTTCAAACGAATCGCTTGGTCGTAATCCTGTGCTTCACCATCAAAATCGCCTAATTTGTTTTTGATTTGCGCTCTCTTAAAGTAAGCATAAACATTAGTTGGCTGCAATTCTATTACCTTATCACAATCATCAAGTGCACTTGAATACTGCTCCAATATACTATAAATATTACATCTTAGTTGGTAGGCATCAGCAAAATCCTTTTGAATGGCTAAAGCAGAATTAAGATCAGGTAAAGCTTCTCGTTGAAGTTCACTTTTCGATTTTGATACAGCTCTTTGGTAATAGTATTTTTCAATATTAGGAGGACTTAAAGCAATTGCCTTTGTAAGATCTTCAATGGAACCTTTAAAATTCTTTTGCTTTAATTTCAGCAATGAACGATAATATAGTGCCTCATCATAATCGGGCTTTTCTTTCAATACATCGTTATAGTCCTTCATTGAAGCTTCTAATTGCCCAATCTCCGACTCAGCATTGCCTCTTACAAGGTAAACAAAGGTATAATTCAAATTCGTTTCAATTCCTTTATTATAGTCGGCAATGGCACCTTCATTATCTCCTAAAATAGATTTTGCTATTCCATTGTTGATGTATGCTAGCGTATAATCGGGTTTTAAAGAAAGTGCTTTTGTATAATCTCGTACTGCACTCCTAAAGTCTCTCGATTTTAAATATGCATTTCCTCTTAAATGATAATGCTCTGCACTTGGTTCTTTCATCATATTTATCATTTGTGTATATACATCCACCGTTGAAAGTGAGTAATTACCTTCCTTTGCCTTTTCTTCCGAATTGAAAATATAGTCTTCAGCCACTTTTAAAGTCAAGAAGTTTGTGGTTTTCAATGAATCTTCTTTTTGATAAACATATTTTGGAAAAGCTTCACTTAATAAAGCGCGTGTTTCCTTTGCCTCTCCTTCGGAAACAATTTCAACATATGCTATTGCCAAATAATAATACAATTCAGGCATTTTATAATTGAGTGATAATGCTTTTTTAAAATCGGCTACCGCAGCTTTTGAATCGAGCAGTTGAAACTCTGATAGTCCTTTATAATAAAAAGCTTCACCATATTTTGAATTTAAATCAATAGCCTTCGAGAAGTCGGAAATACCCTTCGAATAACGTAAAAACTTATACTGTGCTTTTCCTCTTTCTAAATAATATGTTTCGTTTTTCGGATCCATTTCAATAGCCTTATCGAAGTCAATAAAGGCTTCTGTAACCTCGTTTAAATTTACTTTCGCATGAGCACGTGTAACATATGCAAAAATAAAATCAGGCCTTTTTTCAAGTATCTTATCGCAATCACTAATGGCACCTTCATTATCATCGAATTTCAGCTTCAATTTACATCTTAATATATAAGGGTCAGGACTTTCCACATTTAACTCAATTGCTTTATTGAGGTCATCTAATGCTCCGGCAAAATCATTCAATTGTTGTCGCGACTTACCCCGCACCAAATAACACTGATAATTCAAGCTCTTCATCTCCATCGAACGGTTAATATCGTTCACGGCATTTTGATACTCACCAACATTATAATAGCATTTTGCTCTGTTATTTAAAGCTTCAACGTGATCGCTTTGCAAAATAAGTGTCTGATTATAATCTTCAATGGCCTCCAAATAATTATCAAAATTTTCCTTTGCCACTCCTTTCAAAAAATAATAGGCTGCAGTATCATCCTTTACAGCAATGGCTTTATTGCAATCAATAATTACGTCTGTAAAATTTTTGAGTTTAAATTTTGCTTGTGCTCTTGCAAAATAAATTTTGTCTGCCCTTGGCGGATTAAAATCAATAGCCCTGCTGTAATCTGCAATAGCACCTCTTTGATCGCCCATAGAAGCTTTTGCCCTAGCCCTGTAAACATAACATAAATATGATTCTGATTTGGAACGGGCAACATTGGACGCATCTACTACAGACGATTTATAATCGCCATACATCAATTTACAATAACCTCTTTTTAAAAGCGCATCTTCATACTCAGGGTTCAGCTGTAGCACTTTGCTTAAATCCTGCCCAGCACCTCTGTAATCAAACAAAAGCATTTTTACAGATGCTCTTCTGTAATAAGCGTCATCACTATTTTTCTCCTTTGAAATAGCTAAATTAAGATCCTTTAAGGCTCCAATATAATTTGCATTGTCAATTTTACTTTGGCTCAATACAAACAATGAATCAACATAGTTATTTTGAGTAAAGCCCGATAAACAGAGCAATAATGTAACAAGAAGCAGTATTCCTTTTTTCATACAAAAAATCGCGTAAATATAGTAATTTGTCTGTATTCTAATACAAATTACAAAGAACTTGAGGCCCTCAGTATTTCTTGGTCAATTTCTGCCTGAGTATAACCGTTAATTGTTATGGAGGTATCTTTAAAACCAATACTATGATAAGCTTCAATTAATTTTTCCGACTCCAACAATGGTATTAAATCAAAAATGAAATTTACATTTTTGATATTTAAGGAATATACTTCTTCGAAAAAACTCTTCAATGGCGCTAAACAACTTGCTCCGCCTACTTTAACTTGTTGGTGCTTTTCTACTGCCAACTCCAAACTTTTTAAAATAATTTCACTTGAAGTATTGTTTTCTTTTATTTTACAAAACAGAATAGGAAACGCTTTTTGGGATGAAGCTCTTATAAGTCCCACAAGTGGTTCATTGGGTTTTGGCCCTGAAATGGTGATTGAAAACAATTCACCATTATACGCTAAAAATAAGTGGGGCGGTATTCTAAAAAGGTGAATTATTACAATATACAAACCTTTGTATAAATCATCTTCCTTTGCATGTAAAACGGGTTCAATGAGCATACCTATATTTCAAAAACTCCTTCGAAAACAAGTGAGGCTGGTCCTTCAAGCCATATATCAGTATATGTGCCATTCCCATTCGGATTAAAGCTAACTTGTAAATCGCCTCCTAAGGTTTTTACTTTGCACTCCTTCATACCACCTTTCTTTTGAGCATAACTCAATACAGCAGCTGTAACACCTGTTCCACAAGAATAGGTTTCTCCCTCTACTCCTCTTTCGTAGGTTCTAACAATAATACTATCCCCTTCCACCTGCACAAAATTCACGTTTGTGCCAAACTCTTTAAAACGTTCATTGTACCTTATTTTTTTTCCTTCATTGTACACATCTATATCTCTTACTGCATCTACATACTTTATGTAATGCGGAGAACCTGTGTTTAAAAAATCGAATCCATCCCCCATTTCTATACCCTTCACATCATTCATTTTTAAACGTACAATGTTATTGGCAATAAAGGCAAAATGCTCACCATCGCTTGCAATGAAGTGAGCCTTTCCGGTTATAATTCCCAAAAAATGTGCGAAAGCAACCAAACACCTGCCACCATTTCCACACATACTACTTTCGTTGCCATCCGAATTGTAATAAACCATCTCAAAATCGTATCCGGGTCTATTTTGCAATAGCATTAAACCATCAGCACCTATACCGAACCTTCTATCGCACATTTTTTTAACCAGGTTGGTATTGCTCCTTTCAAAAGCAGCGTTTCGATTGTCAATTAAAACAAAATCATTACCGGTACCTTGGTATTTATAAAACTGTATTTTCATAATTTACTTTGCTGAAGCTGTGAGGTAATTGTATTACTTACAACCCTTTCCAAGGCTTTAAAATCATTTGTATATTCCAGTCTGTAATAAATTTCTTTTTGCTTTAAATAAACTTCGTCTTTATAATAATACATTTTTGCGGCACTGCCGGTATCAAAACCAAACAATACGAGTTTGTTTTTACCTAGTTTATATCCTTTGTAATTTATTGGAGACTGCCAATACTCTACATTGAAGGAGTACTTAGCATTAACAATTTTCCTTTCATCTTTTAATCCGGAAGATAGTTCAAGAAGTGAATCGGAGTGCAACTCTTCTTTATCGGGAACATCTAAATTATACATAAAGATATTGGACGAAGTCAATAACATATCTTTTTTAACTACAATGTTTTCTTGATTATAGTTTACGTCCATTGAATCAACAAGTATAGAATCGCTGGTTCCAACTATCACATTCCTAACACTCAGTGAATCTGAAGTATTAATTTCATCACCCTCCTCTTGCTCTTTATCATCAGTCACTTTGGTGCTTTTTTGCTTCACCGACTTGGCAGATTTTGTTTCATTAACTTTCTTCTTTTCATCATCTTTCGACCGTATCAAACCCGCTACCCTGTTTACAATATCATCAATAAAACTTTCTGAAACAGTATTTTTATCGTTTCCTTTATTTGAGAAATAAACAAATGCTCCACCAGCTAATACACCTAGGCTTATACCCAAAGCAAAGAGTAGAATTCTATGTTTTTTATCATTCATTATCTGCCAAAATTACAACATTTCCCGCATTTTATGCTTAACAATAATTAACAATACAAATGTACAGCAGACGCAACAAGCAATGCGTGTTATTCGTTATACTTGCATTAAATGAACAGGCATAATTTTTGATTTGTCAAAAGTAAATAAAAACTAAAAATTTTATTGTATGAAAAAAATAATAAATTCAGCTTTAATAGCTATTATCGGAGGAGTATCCGGTGTTGTTTGTTACCAATTTGCAGAAAAAAAAACAGAACCATCATTCACCGACACTTCACCGAAAACAGAATTTAGGTTTGTTAGTGGTTCTACCCCTGAAGGAGCAGTTAATTTTCAAACGGCAGCAGAAGTCTCGGTTCATTCAGTAGTACACATTAAAACAATGTCACAAGGCGATAACTTTAGCAATAGTATAAACGATCCTTTTCGTGACTTTTTTGGGCCTTACAGAGGAAACCCTCAGCCAATGATGGGTTCCGGTTCGGGAGTTATTATTTCTGAAAATGGTTATATAGCAACCAATAATCACGTTGTGAATGGAGCCGATAAAATTGAAGTTACACTAAACAATAATAAAACATATACTGCAGAAGTAATAGGAAAAGACCCTACAACAGACCTTGCCTTGCTTAAAATTGATGAGAAGGGCTTATCCTTTCTGAATTATGGCAATTCTGATGAAGTAAAAGTAGGAGAATGGGTACTTGCTGTTGGAAATCCTTTTAACTTAACATCAACAGTTACTGCAGGTATTATTAGCGCAAAAGGAAGAAATATAAATATACTGGAAAATAATCCTGAGAAAGGAATGTTCCCTATAGAATCCTTTATACAAACAGATGCGGCAGTAAATCCCGGTAATAGTGGTGGTGCATTGGTAAATACAAAAGGAGAATTGGTGGGTATTAACTCAGCCATAGCATCCAATACAGGCTCTTATTCCGGATATTCATTTGCTGTACCCGTTAACATTGTAAAAAAAGTAATGAACGATTTATTGGAGTTTGGTACTGTTCAAAGAGGATTTTTGGGTGTATATATGCGTGAAATAGACTCTAAATTGGCAGAAGAGCGCAGTATTAAAGAATATAAAGGTGTTTATGTTTCGGGATTAGTAGATGGCGGCAGTGCTGAATTAGCAGGTATTAAAGAGGGTGATGTTATTATGAAAATTGGTGATGTAGCGGTGAATAATTCACCTGAATTGCAAGAACAGGTTGGAAAATACCGTCCGGGAGATAAAGTAAATATCAGCCTTGCCAGATTGGGAAAATTAATGGAAATACCTGTTGTTTTGAAAAACAAAAATGGTAATACCGATGTGGTTAAAAAGGAAAAAGTAGAAAGCATCAATGTATTAGGTGCTACCTTTATTGCTCCTTCAGCTGAAGAGATGAAAAAACTAAGAATCAACAACGGATTAAAAGTAATGACGCTTAGCAATGGAAAACTTAAAAATGCGGGCATCAGAGAAGGTTTTATAATCACACACGTTGATAAGAAACCAATTAGCTCAGTGCAAGACATCAGCAACATTTTAGACAATAAAACAGGTGGGGTACTAATGGAGGGTATTTATCCGAATGGTTTAAGAGCATATTATGGATTTGGGCTATAAGTTTTTGGTTGAAAGGAATTTAGAATTCTTTACGACCATTGCCAAAAAATATTCGACAAACAAGGTTGAACCAACGTATTTTTAAAGTACCTTTGCGAGAAATTATAGTTTGGGTTTATAAGTGTTAAGTAAGAGAGTAAATAACTAAAAAAATGAGACAGCTAAAAATAACCAAATCCATCACCAATAGAGAAAGTGCTTCATTAGATAAGTACCTTCAAGAAATTGGTAGAGAGGAACTTATAAGTGCAGAAGAAGAAGTAATTTTGGCAAAAAAGATCCGAGATGGCGACCAAGTGGCCCTCGAAAAACTTACCAAATCAAACCTCCGTTTTGTTGTTTCAGTTGCTAAACAATATCAAAATCAAGGCTTAAGTTTACCCGATTTAATTAACGAAGGAAATTTGGGTTTGATTAAAGCAGCAAAACGTTTTGATGAAACTAGGGGTTTTAAGTTCATTTCTTATGCTGTTTGGTGGATTCGTCAATCTATTCTGCAAGCTTTGGCTGAGCAGGCACGTATTGTACGTTTACCGCTAAACCAAGTTGGTTCTTTAAATAAAATCAATAAGGCATTTTCAAAACTGGAACAAGAGTTTGAAAGAACTCCTTCGGCCGAGGAGTTAGCTACAATACTTGAGCTTCCTGAAGATAAGGTTGCTGATACATTAAGAGTTTCCGGACGACACGTTTCTATGGATGCTCCTTTTGTTCAGGGTGAAGAGAATACTTTGTTGGACGTATTGATTAACAGCGATTCCCCTAAAGCTGACAATATGCTTATCAGCGAATCCTTACAACGTGAAATTGAACGTTCTTTATCCACTTTAACCGATAGAGAAAGAGATGTAGTTAAATTGTTTTATGGAATTGGATACAACCACGAATTTACATTGGAAGAGATAGGTGATAAATTTGACCTTACCCGTGAAAGAGTTAGACAAATAAAAGAAAAGGCCATAAAACGCTTAAAACACTCCTCTAGAAGTAAACATTTAAAAGGATATTTGGGTTAATCATCAATTAATTAATGAACATTTTATGAGATCGGATTTTGAGTGCTAGCAGAATAAAAACGAAAGCACACAAAATCCGATTTTTTTATTCAACACTTAAAAGATAAAAACAAACTTTATGTCAAGCCAAGAAGTTAAACACGACTACGAAACAAAACTCAACGAATGGATAGAAAAAGAGAAGGCTGCTGTTGAACTTATTCACGTTATTGGTCATTTATGGTTCGAAAAATCAGTTGAGCTTATTATTTTCCGTAACCAATTGATAGATAGAAGTCCGAGCGAGATTTTAAACCTGCATTTATACGCTCACAATATTATAAAAGAGCCTATTAATGTGCAAGACACACTTGCGCTGGCAAAAGAAATTAACTCCATAGAGGACATTGCACCCGCAAGGATTGACATTGGACGATTGGGTGGTGAATGGTTACTTGCGAAAAAGCAAGGGATTAAGATTGGTGAATTTGTAAGAGGAAACTTAAAAGACTTTATTGGCAATGAGAAAGGAAGTATAACTCCTAAAGATGTTATATTGTTTGGATTTGGACGTATTGGACGTTTGGCTGCGAGAGAATTAATATCTCAAGCAGGAAAAGGTGAACAATTGCGTTTAAGAGCCATTGTTACAAGAAGTAATACAGATATTGACATTTCAAAACGTGCCGACCTATTAAGAAAAGATTCTGTTCACGGTCCTTTTCCTGGAACTGTTGTGGAAGACTTAGAGAATAAATCCTTGATTGTTAACGGACATCATGTGTTGATGCTTGCTGCGAAAAGTGCAGAAGATATTGACTATGAGAAATATGGCATTACTGATGCCCTATTAATTGACAATACAGGTATTGTAAGAGACCGTGAAGGACTTAGCAAACATTTGTTGGCAAAAGGTGTGAGTCACGTTTTGTTAACCGCACCAGGCAAAGGGGATATTCCGAATATTGTTTACGGAATTAACGAAAAAGAATTCAGCAGCGATACGGAAAAAATATTTTCTGCCGCATCTTGCACTACAAATGCAATTGTACCTGTTTTAAAGGTAATTGAAGGAACCTTGGGAATTGAACGCGGACATATTGAAACTATACACTCTTATACAAATGACCAGAATTTACTGGATAATTACCACGATAAATACAGAAGGGGTCGTGCTGCAGCGCTAAACCTTGTAATTACAGAAACAGGGGCGGATAAAGCAGTGGCAAAAGTACTTCCACAACTTGCAGGAAAACTTACCGGGAATGCTGTACGTGTACCAACCCCCGATGTTTCCTTGGCAATATTAAGTTTGGCTATTAAAAAGAATACTACCAAAGATGACGTAAATGCAATCCTTAAAGATGCAGCACTTAAAGGTGATTTGGTAGAACAAATACAGTACTCCTACTCCAACGAATTGGTATCAACCGATTTGGTTGGTAACCCTTGTGCTTGTATTGTGGATAGTCCTGCTACTATTGTTTCGCAAGACAGTAAAAATGTGGTATTATATGTTTGGTATGATAATGAGTATGGTTACACCCGCCAGGTAATGCGCTTGGCTAAATACTTGGCAAAGGTAATTCGATTGCGTTACTATTAAATAAATGAAATTTATACTAAAGCTATTTGTTTCTGCACTCGCTGTTATAGTTAGTTCATACTTGCTGAAAGGCGTAAAGGTTGACACACCTCTAATTGCATTAATAGTAGCTGCCGTACTTTCATTTTTAAATGCCATTGTAAAACCCATTATTGTTTTGTTTACAATTCCCATTACCATTGTTAGTTTGGGCTTGTTTCTTATTGTAATCAACGCCATTATTATTTTGCTTGCCGATTATTTAGTGGACGGATTTCACGTAAACGGTTTTTGGTGGGCATTGTTATTTAGCTTTATTCTTTCACTTGTAACCTCACTGTTTGAGAGCATAGCCGATGAATATAACCGCAAGGACTGGCAATGAAACTCGAAATAGGAAAAGTACATCAGTTACCGGTAATTAAGTTTACCGACTTTGGAGCATATCTGCTCTTTAATGAAAAGGAAATTTTAATTCCAATGAAATATATTCCTACCGATGCTCGTTTAGGAAGTAACCTGGAGGTTTTTGTTTACCGCGACTCCGAAGACAGATTAATAGCTAGTACCCACAAACCCATAGTAATGGTAGGTGAATTTGCCAATTTAAAGGTAAAGCAAGCTACACCCATTGGTGCTTTTTTGGACTGGGGATTGGAGAAAGATCTTTTTGTACCCTTTAGGGAGCAACAATCAAAGATGGAAGAAGGCAAACATTATATTGTGGGTGTTACAATTGACGAACTTACTGAACGTATCATTGGCTCGGCTAAGGTGAATAAATTCCTAAAGCACGAAGACGTTGATTTACAAGAAGGGCAGCAAGTAGATATTTTGGTTAGCAAATTTACCGAAATGGGTGCCAATGTAATTATCAATAATTTGTATTGGGGACTTATTTATAAAAACGAAATATTCTCTAAACTTGCCGTTGGAGACAGAACGATAGGCTACGTTAAAAAACTAAGAGAAGAAGGTAAAATTGATATATCATTACAGAAGCAAGGTGTTGGTTCCATTGATGACAATACCGCTTTTTTACTCGAAAAATTAAAGCAAAATAAGGGTGTCTTGAAACTATCAGACAATTCTGCACCAGAGGAAATATACGCTCAACTGGGTATAAGCAAAAAGCTATTCAAGAAAGCACTTGGAAACCTTTACAAGCAAAGACTTGTAGATATTAGTGGTGATGAAATAAAACTCCTAACTGCCTAAAAAATTACGCATTATTCTTTGCGTGATCTGCTAAGAAAGTTGCCAATCCATTATCCGTTAAAGGATGTTTCATTAAAGAAGTAATTACATTCAATGGACAAGTAACCACATCGGCACCAATTTTTGCACAATCAATAATGTGCATTGGATGACGCACAGATGCTGCCAGTATTTCGGTTTCATATCCGTAATTATCATAAATGATACGAATATCTTCAATTAGCGATAAGCCATCGGTACTAACATCATCTAATCTTCCAATAAATGGTGAAACATAGTTTGCACCTGCTTTAGCTGCTAATAAAGCTTGTCCGGCTGAAAACACCAAAGTGCAATTGGTTTTTATTCCTTTAGACGAAAAGTATTTAATGGCTTTAATACCATCTTTTATCATTGGCACTTTTACCACTATTTGAGGATGCAAAGCAGCTAGGCTCTCCCCTTCTTTTATCATTCCTGCATAATCGGTCGCAATAACTTCGGCACTTACATCACCATCAACGATATTGCATATATCAACATAGTGTTTTAAAATATTGTCGGCCCCTTTTATACCTTCTTTTGCCATTAAGGAAGGATTGGTAGTTACACCATCCAATACCCCTAAATCCTGCGCTTCCTTAATTTGTGAAAGATTGGCTGTATCGATGAAAAATTTCATATGTCTGCTGTTTTAATTTTATACAAATCTACATCAAAAGGGCTTGTATCAAACAGAAAGTATTTAACAAGTTATTAAAATTTAACCTTTGTTTTAAAATACTTAATTTTGGAAGATTAATTATCCATCATAAACCAATTTTATGCAACAAATAATAGAAGCCGCTTGGGAAAATCGCGAATTATTAAAAGACGAGAAAACACTGGTAACAATCCGCAATGTAATTGAACAACTCGACAAAGGAACAATACGTGT
>CAIMGI010000106.1 GCA_903840505.1 uncultured Bacteroidota bacterium | reverse complement strand
GTACGCACATTCACACTAAGTGCCGAAAGAATAAACAAGGAAAAGATGTTTGCAATGATAGCTAAGGAACTGCCGTAAACATAAATAAAGAAGGAAGAAATAATTGCGCGTCCGGCAAGTGATAGCCAAACTTTACTTTTTAATAATTGCTTATTTCTATATAATAACAAACCCAATAGTGCCGTATTAAATAATAAGAAATTTATCCCTGCCGTTTGCTTATAGAATAAAATACTGTAAAGCAACACAGAGATGATTAAGGCCCAGTCGTTTTTTTTCATTGAGTAGTTTTAGGATATCTTTATTTTATGCTAACGAATTAACGAAGGCAAATCCTTTTTATTTTGTTCTGTAAGAATAAAGATAGGAAAGGGGAAAATGCATAAGAATGCTCACAAAAAGCCCTACGGTTATTGTTGCTTTGGTATTATATCCAGAAATTCAAGCTAATCTATGCCATTGGCATTATGATTATTTAACATTTAATAAAATCCCTTTAGACAATTTGAATACTTATTTTATTTCTTCTCCAGGATGATAGGTTTGCTCGGCATTTTTTTTCACATCCTCTTTATAGAACAACACATCTTTGAATTGGCCTTTTCTATACATTTCAGCTTGGTCACCGAAGTGTTTTGAATCCATTGCTCCACTTTCTCCTCCTGCCAATAGAGTTTTTGCTTTTATTGTTTTACCAAATTCTACAGCACAAATAAAACTATTACCGTTTGAGCCATATCTTTTCTTAGTTCCCCGATAGCTTTCGCTTCCAAAGGAAGGTAACATTCCCCAAGTGGCAGAAGCAAATCCAATTGGAATACTTGGTTTAGTGTCATCAAATCTTAAATCGATATCACTCGATAATCGTTGGTAACGATTGACTTCCCCCCAAGGTATTTTCCAGCTTCCGTGCTTTTTTTGCAAGTCGCGTACAGTTAATGCAAATGCTTGTATCAATTCATTTGGTGTAGCAGTAAGCAAATAAAGTTTTGTTTTTTCTACTCTGTCCATATTGTAAACATCTGCTGTTTTTTTACTTGAGATGGATGGAGATATGCGCTCTGCCCATTCAATAGCGAGGGTAGCAGCAGCAGATTGTTCGTTGATATAATAATCCCAGTTTTTTAAAAGAAGGATGGGTTCCAATAATTCTATATGAAGTGCATCAGTAGATTTAGTGTTTTTTTCAAATGCCTGAATGAGTGCAGGAAGCATTAATTCAAAAGCCGAAAGATATTTGTCATAACCGGCAGCAATTACTTTGTCGAGATTATATGTATTTGGTTTTGATAATACCCTAACAGCATTTACACCACGGAAATTTTCTCCATCGGGTGCCATATAACTAGGGTATTTTTCTTTTTTAGGACTGTTGTTTCCTGCGGCAGTAAAAGGGGTGGAGTTACAATTTTGTATCCACCCGTTTGCAGGATTGTAAAGGTGTACCGATTCTTCGATGGGGTGTAATCCTTTCCATTCTGTTTTTGAAGTGCTTCCGTCTACCGGTTTCGACCAGTCGTATGCAATGTCTCGAATGGGTAAAAAGTTACCGTGCCAATAAGCAATGTTTCCTTCCGCATCGGCATAAACTGTGTTGTTGGAAGTATTTGCTAAAAACCCCATTACTTCTTTGTATTCAGCAAAACTTTTTGCTTTGGTACGTTTCCAACTTTGAATCAATCCTTTCATTGAACGGTTGTTGGCTTTCATACTCAGGTATTGTCCATTGCGTTTTGCCATTACGGGACCGTGCCCAGTATAAAAAGCATTTACTGTTTTGGATTCTATTTTGTTTCCTTTTAAATAGCGCAGTTCAATCTTTTTTTGAGTGATGGGTTTTTGTTGTTGATCATATTCAAAGAACCATTTTTTATCTTTCTCCCCAATTTTTTCAATATAGGTATCCGCAATATCGGTATAGTTGGAAGTATGCATCCATCCGCAATGTTCGTTGAATCCTTGGTACACGAATAATTGTCCCCACGTTACTGCTCCATAAACATTCAATCCTTCTTCACTTACCATATGCACTTCCGGACGAAAATAAAAGGTTACGTGCGGATTAATGTATAAAATGGCATTTTTTGATTCGGTAATGGAAGGAGCAAAAGCAAAGCCGTTGGAACCTGTCGGATAGGCTTCTTCCGATTTTTTAGGGATAGCACCAATGCCCATATTATCGAGGTACAATTCTTTTATTTCATTTGCATTTATATCGGAAGTGTTGATGGCACCAATGCTTCCATCTGTCCACAATAAATGAAACCAAGGTTGAAAACGTTTTAGTAAAAGCGGCTTTACTTTTGGGTGTTTGTATAAATAATAATTGATGCCATCGGAATGTGCATCGAGTAATTTTTTTAACCAGGGTTCGGCAGCAGCATAATCTGCTTTTGCCTCGGTTGAATCTATAATAAGACGAATGAGTAAATCGTTGGCAAGTTCTCCTTCACCTTTTATTTCAGCCATACGACCCAATTTTTCAATGTAGTTCATCTCTACACGTTTAAAGTCATCTTCGCATTGTGCATATAATAAACCGAATACCGCATCGGCATCTTCTTTTCCATAAATATGCGGAATACCCCAATTGTCTCGGATAATAGTTACCCTGGCAGCTTGTTGTTCCCATTTGATTATATCCTCTTTGCTTTGCGCAAAGCAGTTTAGCGATAAAAGGAAAAGTGAGAGAGAGATGAGTTGTTTCATTTGTTTTTATTTTTTGGAATCTTATATCATATCTGTTTCCTGGGCTTAGGTTGGCTTTTCTTTTCAAGCAGCTCGTCCAGGTATTGGAATACAAGTTCAATATTCTTAGTATTATTTTCTTTTTTATTTCTTCAAATGCAAATCGCAAGTCGTTATTATCCAAAAGCATTTCTCTTAGCTTTACAAAAACATCTATAATGATAAAGCTAACTTTTTCGGCTCTATCACTCTTTAACACGTTTGACAATTGTAAAATTCCGTGTTCTGTAAAAACTATTGGTAAATAACGTGTTCCGCCTCTTCCTGTTTTTGAGGTCGCAATTTGCGACCTCAAAGATTCAAACTCCTTTTCTGTTAGTTCAAACATATATTTTGTCGGGAAACGACTAATATTTCTTTTTACCTGTTCCTTCAGTCGTTTTGTTTCTACACCATATAGCTCAGCTAAATCTCTGTCAAGCATAACTTTTTGCCCCCTGATAAAGAAAATTTTATTCATAATTACTTCCTCAGGAATTAACAATGAAGTTAAATTAGTAGCCATTTTTTCTTCGATAATAATGTATACGAAAGGTAAGGAATTATTTAAAATAAAAATGGTTGGTGAAACACCAACCATTCATTAGAAAAGCGAAATTATTTTAAAATCATTTTTTGTTTTGCTTCTATACACCAAAGCAATTCATTTATGAAACTTGCCGCCCTTTTGTCGGTTGATTCTTTGCTTGTTGCATTTCCCTTTTCATCAAATGCCTCTTCCACCTTTGGAGCAGGAAAAGTAGAAGGAGCAGTCCAGGCGCGCATTTTCCAAAGTGTAAACTGCAATTGCATTATTACCTGTGAGCCACCGAAAGGACCGCTCGATACAGTTGCAATTGAAACAGGTTTACGATACCATTCGTCATACAATAGATCAATTGCATTTTTTAAACTCGCAGGGTAGCCACCATTGTATTCGGGTGTAACAATTATAATACCGTCTGCCAATTTTATTTTATTTGCAAAATCAAGTGTAGCCGATGAGGGGCTCGTTTGTAATCTTAATCTTTCAGTAAACAAGGGGAAATTGTATTCCTCTAAGTCCAATATTTCAACTGTTGCAAGTTTGTTTTCTTCCAAAAAATTTTTGAAATACAAGGCAAGCCTGTTACTGTTTCTTCCTATTCGGATACTGGATGATAGTATTGCTATGTGTGGCATATTAAAAGAAATCAAAAAAGAACATAACGGCAGCTTCGGCTTTATTTACACCGCTTGCTGAGCCTACAATGCTTCCGTTTTTACGAACATCTCCATTGCTTTCAATTTTGCCCACTATGCTTCCGTTCATACGAACATCCCCATTGCTTTCAACTTTACCCACAATAGATCCGTTTTTACGAATATCCCCATTGCTTTCAATTTTACCTTTAATACTTCCATTTACACGGATATCTCCGTTCGATTCAAATTTACCTTTGATGCTGCCATTGATACGAACATCTCCATTGGATTCAATTTTGCCGTATGATGAACCATTTTTTCTTAAGTCTTGTGCGCTTGACGCGTTTATTAACAAACAAACTGCCGAAACCATTAGTAAGAGTTTTAATTTCATTTTTTTAGTTTTTGTAATGTGAATTAGTATTATTCGAAGGTAATAAATTATTAGTTAGGATGAGCTATTTGCTTTCTCGAGCGACCCGCTTGTGTTACGGGAGTATGTAATAATTAGAATAGGCAATCCATTTATTGTAAATTTGTAGAACCATAAGATTCAACATGTTCAGACACAAAGGCAAAAATAGAACCTACATTCATAATTTACGATTGGCTTCAATTCTGTCTTTTATTGCAGGCATGGTTAATATCAGTGGTGTATTGTCGGTTAAAACATTGACTACAAATGTAACTGGTCATTTTGCGTTTTTTGCTGAAGAGGTACTCAATAAGAACTATACAACCGCATGGACTTTTTTATTGTTTATTTTATTTTTCTTGCTAGGGGCCTTTGTTTCAAATATTTTAATTGAAATTTTTTCTAGAATAAAACCGCGTATTTCGCACGCTTTTCCAATGCTAATTGAAATAGCAATTTTAACTTTTGTTGGCTTTTGGGGATACAAAGCAGGGGCACCAAATTTTAGTGGACAAATAATAGCTTGTTCACTTTTTTTTGCAATGGGTATACAAAACTCCTTGGTGACTCAAATCTCTCATTCTACTGTTAGAACAACACATTTAACGGGTTTGTTTACAGATTTAGGAATTGAATTGTCACAATTGTTTTTTTATCGACAACCACTTGAATTACAAAAGTTATCAAGGAGTATTTACTTAAGATTATTTATTATTTCCTTTTTTTTTATTGGTTGTGTTTTGGGTGGATTTTTATTTGCCTTATTTGAATTGAAAACTCTTTTGTTTGCGGCAAGTTGGTTGGTGGTGGCTTTGTTTTACGACACCATTCGATATCGTTTTTATATTTATAAGAGAAAGCTGATTTCGAGGTAATGGATTTATAGATTAGTTTGACCAATAATTTTCAATTGCCTTTTCTATATCCGGTTTTTCAAACTCGTAATTGGGCTGCTCCAAAAGGTATTCTAAAAATAGTTTCACTGCATCTCGCTGATTCTTGGTTAACAATGAAAATTGAGACTTTGAATAATCCGATAGCATTGTGAATGGAAATGAAAGTCCAAATTTATATTCATCCTTGATTTCGGCAATCATAAATGCCGGCAAGTGGAATCTCATACCTTTTGCATCAAAAAAACTCAGGCTACAATAAAATTCGTTTAACAATGCCGATGAAATAGCATTCCAATTAAATTTCTCATCTTTTTTTTTGCACTCCATACGAAATTGTTCATCCTTATAATCGTCAATCGCATTTGCTTCACTTAATCCAATACCATCTTCAAGCGTAACATCCTTAAATGCTTCACTAATTTTAGAAATTAAATATATTTTGTCTATTGCCATTTTTGCGTGCGCCTGATGTTCTCATCAAACACTAAATAATAAAGCGAAAAGCACACTCAAAAATTAATGAAACTATAAAATGCCTTAGTAAATCACTACTTACTCACATACATCACTTCCTTCACCGCATTAATTACGCGGGCAGCGTTGGGCAGAGATGCTTCGATAAGGGTAGGAGCATAAGGCAATGGAACATCGGCACAGGTAACACGTGTTACAGGAGCATCCAAATAATCAAAAGCATTTTTTTGTACATTAAAAGCTATTTCAGATGAAATAGATGCCAATGGCCAAGCTTCTTCAACCACCACCAAACGGTTGGTCTTTTTTACCGATTCAATGATGCATTTATAATCAATAGGGCGTACAGTACGCAAGTCAATTATTTCACAAGAAATTCCTTCCTTTTGTAATTCTTCGGCAGCAGCAAAAGCTGTTTTAATTATTTTTCCGAAGGATACAATGGTAACATCGGTACCAGCTCTTTTAATATCAGCTACACCAATTGGAATAAGGTATTCGCCTTCGGGTATTTCGCCTTTCTCACCATACATTTGCTCACTCTCCATAAAAATAACGGGATCGTTATCTCGTATAGCCGATTTCAATAAACCTTTTGCATCGCATGGGTTGGAGGGTACTACTACTTTTAATCCCGGGCAGTTGGCATACCAATTTTCGAATGCCTGCGAATGTTGTGAACTAAGCATACCTGCCGAGCCTGTTGGTCCGCGGAATACTATGGGAACAGTAAACTGTCCGCCACTCATACTCATCATTTTTGCTGCCGAGTTAATTACCTGGTCAATAGCAACCAATGAAAAGTTAAAGGTCATAAACTCTACCACCGGGCGTAAACCATTCATTGCAGCACCCACAGCAATTCCTGCAAAACCAAGTTCGGCAATGGGTGTATCTATTACTCTTTTTGGTCCAAATTCGGCCAACATACCTTGGCTCACCTTGTAGGCACCATTATATTCCGCTACTTCTTCGCCCATCAAAAAAATACTTTCATCTCTTCTCATCTCCTCATTAAGGGCTTCACGCAGGGCTTCTCTAAATTGTACTGTTTTCATTTTTTAGCTTGTTTTACTGCAAAAATAAGGTAATTTTTGAATTCAGCGTTTTATATAATGAGTTTTAGCTGTTTCGCCCATTTTAGGGGCTAAAAATTTCTGCCTAATTTTGAAAAAAAACGCTTCTTTTTTACTAAATTTGCGACTCTTTAAAAAAATCGACAAAAATGAAGATATTAGTTTGTATCAGTAAGTCGCCCGACACAACTACCAAAATTGCCTTTAAGGAAAACAACGCACAGTTTGACGAAAACAATGTACAGTATATTGTAAATCCTTACGATGAATGGTATGCTTTGGTGCGTGCGTTGGAATTGAAAGAAGCAGGTGGAGGAAACGTAACCATCATAAATGTTGGATTGGCAGAAAATGATGCCATTATTCGTAAAGCCTTGGCAATTGGTGCCGATGATGCAGTGCGCATTGATGCCGACCCAAGCGATGCGTTATATGTTGCCGAACAAATTGCAGCCTATGCAAAAGCACAGAATTTTGATTTGATATTGGCAGGGAAGGAAACCATCAATTACAATGGCTCTGCTATTGGAGGAATGATTTCAGAACTTTTAGGTTTGCCTTATATTTCATTGGCTACTAAATTAACGATGGCAGGTAATACTGCAACCATCGAGCAAGACATTGACGGTGGTACTCAAGTAGTAGAATGTGATTTGCCTTTGGTAATAAGTGCCGCAAAAGGAATGGCAGAGCAACGTATTCCGAATATGCGCGGTATTATGGCGGCACGTACCAAACCTTTAACTGTAGTTTCTGCCGTTGATTCGGCAAAATTAACTGCGGTTAAATTGTATACGTTGGCAGCAGGTCGTACCGAGTGTAAATACATTGATGCATCTACACCCGAAAAATTAATTGAGTTGTTGCACACTGAAGCAAAGGTTATTTAATTGTGGGATTGAAAAATTAAATTTAAAATAAAACAAATGGCTGTTCTAATATATACCGAAACTGCAAAAGGAAAAATAAAAAAGTCGTCATTGGAAGCGGTGAATTACGGTAACCACATTGCATCGATGACAAACACCACTGCTACGGCACTTATTATTGGTGATGCGAGCAACGATGATATTATTGCTTTGGGAAAGGCAGGTGCAAAAAAAATATTGCAAGTAAAAAACGATAAACTTACTTCTCAAGATCCTCAACTATTAGCCATTGCTACCGAGCAAGCAGCAACTGCTGAAAATTCCGAGGTGATTATTTTTTCACACGACTTTACAGGCAAAGCAGTTGCACCGCGTTTGTCGGCACGCATAAAAGCAGGCTTGGTTGCAGGTGCCGTTTCTTATCCTGTGTTGGAAGGTGGATTTTCGGTAAAAAAGAATGTGTTTTCAGGTAAAGCTACTGCAGAATATAGTATCAGTTCAGCAAAGAAAATAATCTCCTTATTGCCCAATTCATTTCCTGTTACATTAACTGAAAATACTGCCGAGTTGGTAAATTTTGCAGTTAACTTAGATGGAGTGGAATCGAGAATTAAGGTAAAAGAGGTGAAGAAAGAAACGGCAGAACTTTCCTTGCCCGATGCTGATTTAGTTGTTTCGGCAGGCAGAGGAATGAGAGGACCTGAAAATTGGGGAATGATTGAAGACCTTGCAAAAGTATTGGGAGCAGCAACAGCTTGTTCTCGTCCGGTTGCTGATATTGGCTGGAGACCACACCACGAACACGTTGGACAAACGGGTGTTGCTATTCGCCCTAACTTATATATTGCCATTGGCATATCGGGTGCTATACAACACTTAGCGGGTGTGAATGGAAGTAAAACCATAGTAGTGATAAACAAGGATGCGGAAGCTCCTTTCTTTAAATCGGCCGATTACGGTATTGTAGGAGATGCATTTGAAATAGTTCCTAAATTAGTAGAAGCGGCAAAAAAATTAAAAGCTCAACAAAACTAAATAGCAAAACAGATTTACCTTTTCAATGAAAAAGATTAAACTAGAAATAGTAGGACTTTCATACAGCCAAAAACAATCGGGTGCTTATGCATTGGTGTTGGGTGAGGCAAAAGGTAAACGCAGATTGCCTATTATTATTGGTGGTTTTGAGGCACAGGCAATTGCCATTGAATTAGAAAAAATGGCGCCCAGCCGACCATTGACCCACGATTTATTTAAAACTTTTTCCGATAATTTTAACATCAGCATAAACGAAGTAATCATTTATAATTTGGTAGAAGGAATATTTTTTGCCAAGTTGATTGCCACCAATGGCGATAAAGAAATAGAGATTGATGCCCGCACATCCGATGCCATTGCTTTGGCTTTGCGTTTCGGTTGTCCCGTTTATACTTTTGAATTTATTCTTTCAACGGCTGGTATTATTTTAGATGATGATTCAAAGTCTAGCTTGCTGAATCCTGCTGCCGAAGAGGATGAGTCGCTTGAACCGAAAGCACCTCAAAGCGAATTCAGCGCATTAACATTGGATGAGTTACAACAGCAAATGAACGAAGCATTGGGACACGAAGATTATGAAAAAGCCAGTCGCATTCGTGATGAAATAGCCAAACGAGGCGAAAAATAAATCAGCAGATGGAAAGGTTCACCGGATTAATAGGCATTGTTGTAATACTTGCCATTGCCTTTCTAATGTCGAACAATAAAAAATCCATTAACAAACGACTTGTTTTTACGGGCATAGCCATACAAATACTGCTCGCTATTTTTATTTTAAAAGTTCCCGTTGGTCAGCTTATATTTTCCAAAGCCGGTTATTTCATTACGCGCATTTTAGATTTTTCAAACAAAGGAGCCGATTTTGTTTTTGGTATTTTGGCAAACGGTAAAAAGTTAGACGATGTGTTTGGTGCCGGAAGCGGATTCATTTTTATTTTTAAAATATTACCCACCATCATTTTTGTTTCGGTATTGGTAAGTATATCGTACCACATAGGACTTATGCAACGCATAGTTGCCGCAGTTGCCAAAGTAGTTTACAAGCTGATGCGAGTAAGCGGCAGCGAAGCACTCTCCAATGTTGCCAGTGCATTTGTTGGACAAGTGGAAGCACAAATTTTAATCAAGCCATATATATCTACGATGACTATGAGCGAGTTGCTAGCCTCTATGACAGGCAGTATGGCTTGTATTGCAGGAGGAATTATGGCAGTTTATATTTCAATGGGTGTGCCTGCTCCTTATTTATTGGCAGCAAGTTTAATGGCTGCACCCGGTGCTTTGGTAATTGCAAAAATTGTGTACCCCGAAACGGTTGAATCGCCCACCAAAGGAAAGGTACAACTGGAAGTAAAGAAAGCGCATTCCAATTTAGTGGATGCAATTTCACACGGTGCATCGGATGGCTTACGCATAGCGTTGAATGTGATGGCGATGCTGATAGCATTTATTGCATTGATAGCGATGGTAGATGCAGGACTTGGATACATTGGCAGACAACTTGCTCACGTAGGTGTTTCCTTAAGTGGCATAGGAATAGATATGACACACTTGAGTTTGAAAGAATTGTTAGGCTCTGTGTTTTCTTTGTTTGCTTGGGTTATGGGAGTTCCATTAAAAGATATTCACGCGGCAGGAGGTTTGTTGGGAACAAAAATAGTTATCAATGAATTTGTTGCTTATAGTGATCTTTCGGTAATGATAAAGAGTGGTGCCTTGAGTGTAAAAGCTGTTACCATTTTAAGTTTTGCCTTGTGTGGTTTTGCAAATTTTAGTTCTGTAGCTATTCAAGTAGGAGGTATTGGGGAGCTTGCTCCCGAAAGAAGAAAAGATTTAGCCAAGTTGGGTTTTAAAGCACTTATATGTGGAACACTGGCATCGTATATGTCGGCAACCATTGCGGGAATTATAATAGGATGAGAGTAAGTGGATTTTCTTATGTTCGAAATGGGTTTACGTATGGTTACCCTTTTATAGAATCAATCCTATCTGTATTGCCACTCTGCGATGAATTTATTATGGTGGTGGGTGATTCAACTGATGGTACACGTGAAGCAGTAGAAAAAATAAATTCACCCAAAATAAAAATTATCGATACTGTTTGGGATGAAACAATGCGCGAAGGAGGGAAATTATTTGCGCAACAGGCAAACATAGGATTGGATGCTGTTACAGGCGATTGGGCATTTCACATTCAAGCCGATGAAGTAATTCACGAGAAAGACATTGAGTCAATAAAACAAGCAATGACTGCCAATTTTAGTAATGCTGAAGTAGAAGGTTTGCTTTTCGATTTTTATAATTTTTATGGTGGATACCATCATATAGGTTCTACGCGAAAATGGCACAGTAAAGAAATTCGTATCGTGCGTAATTTGAAGAACATACGCTCGTATAGGGATTCTCAAGGCTTTCGACTGTACCCATCGTTAAACGATTATTACAATGGACACAAAGGACGTTCATTAAAAGTAAAGAAAGCCAACGCTGCAGTTTACCATTACAGTTATGCACGTGACCCTAAAACGATGCGTAAAAAAAGTAATTACTTTAATACATTTTGGCATAACGATGCTTGGATAAAAGAACACAGCTCTTCTGCAGGTGATTATGATTATTCTATTGTAGACGAGGTTACAGATTTTACAGGGACGCATCCAGCATTAATGAAGGAGAAAGTAGCCGCACAGAATTGGGATTTTACCTACAATGCTTCGAAAGCAAAATTCACGCTCAAGAATAAAATACTACACTTTATTGAGAAGAAAACGGGATGGAGAATAGGTGAGTATAAAAATTACAAACTCATATAATCCTTTTATTGGTTAAAGGGACTAATAAAATTTTGTTCGTAACATTCTGCTCCCAAAAATTAGCAAAAGCAACATTACAACTTTACCAATTTCTTAATCGTCACAACTTTCCCATGCTCCATTACTTTTACAATGTAAATGCCTTTTGATTTTGCATTTATATCAATTGTAATATTGTCCGTTTCACTTGCTTTTGTTTCCAACACCAAATTACCCATCATATCGCTTACTTGTATAATACTGTTAGCGGGAACATTGCTAATGTGAAACTTTCCTTCAGTTGGGTTTGGTTTTATAAATACTTCGGGCGATTTGCTTAAATCATCCGGTTGATTTTCATTTATCACATTACTTGCCATTGCCGAATTATTGGAAGGCGAATTGTTTACATTGTTTGATTCTCCTTTTTTTGCCGAACTGTTGCAGCTGGTGCAATCAATAATTTTAGCGGCAAAGTTACCATCGTTTCGATCTACTTTATGAGCATCATTTAAATATACACCGCAGGGTGTAATGTGTATTGATCCATTGGTGGTGCAAGCACTGTAACTCACAGCAGTTTGTGCCGGACTAATTTTAAAACCTGCGGGAGCAGGCGAAACAAAAATGTTTGAACCCGCCAATAAAAGGTTTATCATATTTTGCGTGATAATTTGCACATTGGTGTTGGCGAAATGCGACTCACGGCACCAATAATTTGAGTTTACATTTATTATTTTTCCCGATGTACAGGTTTTTTGCATTGCCATTATGGGTGCATAATAAGGAGCTATTGCTAAGTTAGGAGCATAAGCGGGTTTATCGTAGCCAATTATTTCGGCTCTGTAAAAGCCCAAGGCAGCGGTGTTTAAAACGGGGTCACCGTTATTATCCAATACGGGAATATCATTTGCATCCCTATTTACCAAGGTGCCATCCAATTCGCCACCTTCAGCATTAATAAAATTACGGGGTAAAATAGCATTTTGTTGCAAGCCTGTACCGCTTAACAAGGGGGAATTGGGCAACAGTATTTTATACCCGTAAAATCCTTGGTAAACAACACCCGTAGCATCTTGTGCAAAACCCCCATTGAGCCAACCAGAACCAATGCTACCATAGGTAGAATATTTAATTTCAGGAAAGTTCCAGCTGTAGGTCCATAGTAAAGTATCACATTCGTTTACCTCATCACTATAAGCCGTTCCTCCTCCGAATGGAGGCGTTTTTCCCCTATGACAAATTAGCTGAGGATTTACACTGTTGTTGGGGTCGGCTTGGTAACGTACTTGCCACCACATACTATTGCCAGACAATACCATTGCATCCTTGCCTGCATCTACAAATTTGTCGAAGTAAATTCTAGCTTGCCTTGTCCAGTATTCGCTATGACCAATTAGAATAAGTAATTTTGCATTTTCAATTTCGCTGTAGTCATCATTCAAATCTCTGTCGCTAATTACGTTCAGCGAATGGTTTTCGGTAGGATAAATAGGAGCAAAAAATTTCAAGAACCCATCCATAAAATCTATATGATTTGCAAATGGACGGTGAAAAGATACGATGGGTGATGCAATGTTATCTGTTGAACCATCATTATAAAGGCTTTTACCTCCATTTGCATTATAAGCTTCGTCTGTGTTAGTGGAGCAAACAATTACAATATCGGCAGTTGCTTTGTCTCCTTTTACAATGATAGGAATACGATTATTGGGGTCGATATTTAAAAAATACACTCCACTTTTTAAATTGGAAGGAACAGTCCAAGTGGCAGTGGGGGAATAATTAAAGCCATCAATATAACCGGTAGTTGTATTCATATTGGGCTGGGTGTTTCCTAAAACGGGTATTGGTCCACCGGCTACAATATTGTTATTGATGTCTTGTAAAAAATGAAGCGATAATCCACTAGCATTAATTGATTTAGTGAAAAATGTAACTGTTTCTCCCGCACGGTAGGATTCTTTGTCGGTATAGCCATCAACAAGTTGCGCATAACAAAAATTAGTAAGCCCAATTAGTAAAAATGTAAATAAGGAAAATGATTTCATATTAAAAATTTTTAAAATTAACGGCAGGTAATATCCCCAGCAATTTTATAATTTGTTCCAACTCCAACTGCTACAAATCCAGTATAATATAACGCATCAACATTATTAAATACTGCACGCACTTTAAATTCGGGGGTAATTGAAATACTAAGTTGCCCGGCAGTAGAAAAAATGCTCCAGCGACTTCCACCTTCAAAATCCTGATGATTAATTATAATACAGGCGGTATCGTTTGATAAGGAAGTATAGGATGATTTTAGAAAATAAGTTTTACCAAGAGTTGGAGGGAAATTTCCTTGTAAAAAAATGATACAGTTTAAGTCATATCCAAACGACTTGAAGTCTTGTGCAATAATTTTCCAATTAGCGCCATCGGGTTCCCAGGCAATTTTAGTTGGATCTACTATATTTCCATTATACGAAAACCAATCATCATTACTTGCAGTGCTGCTTCCACTGGTAGGTGTAGGAACGGGTATAACTTTTATGGTTTTTGTAATGCTATCGTTTTTTTTGCCATTTTTTGAGGTAGTTACCAGTGTAAACGTTTTTGTTCCTCCAAGGTCATTAATACTTATAGGATAATCTAAATCTTTAAGGAAATATTTTTTTCCATCGGGTGCTGTCCATAGCCAATTGTAAGTATTATCTGAGGCATCTTTGCAGTGAACGGTTTCGCCTGCAAAGTAGGTATCCTTGTCGGTAGTAAAATTAGCCTCGGGTTGCTTATTACACGATGAGATGCTAAATACAAGGAGGGGTATGAAAATAAGATGTGCTGTATTTTTCATTGAAGTGTTTTTAGCAAAATATTACTTCTTCCTGTTCTCTTCCAACAATTTTATTCTTTGCTCCTGCTCTTGTAATTTTTTATTTAATTCAATAATATAAAGGTAAGCCTCTTCAATGCTTTGCAATTGTTTTGCTTGCATTGTTCCAATGTTTAGGTTATTTGCTTCAATTTCCTTGGCGGAAGGGATATTAGGTAAATGCTTGTTATTCGCTACATACTTTTCAAGTTCGGGCAGTGTAATAGCTTTATACTCCTTCTCAAAAACAAAATCAGGCCAATTACTGTAAGCTATGCAATAAATATCTTCGGCAATCATTTTGCCTTTAACACCCAAGATGTATCCTTGCGAAACAGCGCTTGTTCCGATACCGACTTGGCCTAGTAAATTGTTAGCGTCCTTTGGTCCTACATACAAAGTGGGGCCTATTGAGGAAGATGAGTTAGGGGGAGCAAATCCAAGCATAAAGGAATACGGAATACTATTACTCATACTGTAACCCATTGAAATTGCTTGGTTTCCTTGATTTGTAACTTGAGCGTTACCTCCCAATGCCAAGGAATATGGAGCATAACCGATTGTTCCTCCAAGAAGATTTCCATTAAGATAAACAGGCGGTGAGCCAATTCCTATGCCTTTGATAACAGATTGTTGGTCATTATAAATGCTGTGACTGTTTACATTTGTTACAATTGTACTATCGCCAAATGAAACTATTGAGTCGCCTGGCAATGCCATTATACGCGAAGTGTAAATTCGTTTAACGGTAATGCTATTTGATTTAATTTTTAAATCGGGATAGCTAATTATTTTACCGTTTTGGTTTATTCCCAATAATCTGTGGTAGTTAAGTGCAGTATCTTCTAGACTTATTATTTTTAGGTCGCCTAAAATATGAACATCCAGTTTAAATTTTGCTAGACTGTCAACAACTAGTTTTCCTTTCATTCGAGTACTACCTACAACTTCAAATTTATTACTTGGATTGGTAGTTCCAACGCCCTCATTCCCGCTATTAGGAAATGTATTGTTTTGTGCTTGTGTAGTCATTATTAAACACAAGTTGCTAATACTAAAGAATATTAAACGAACTGCTTTTGCTGTAACTGAACTTCCTGGTGCGTGTGCTTGCTGGTGCATATTAAAAGGGATTTAAATTAATGAAAAGTAAATGAATTAAATTATAACTGTAACAAAGTTATAATTTTTTTGTGGTGAAGCAAATTCGGGAAGGGGTATTTAGAATTAATTTAATCCTTTCTAAACAAAGGATTGCAGCTGGTGCAACTTTTTATAATGACTGTTGTTTTCTAGTAATTGTTGGTGTGTACCACGTTCCAATATTTCACCTTTACCCATCACAATAATTTCGTCAGCGTGTTGAATGGTAGATAGTCTGTGCGCAATTACCAAGGATGTTCGGTTCTTCATTAATTTACTTAAAGCATCTTGCACCAAACGTTCCGATTCTGTATCGAGGGCAGAGGTAGCTTCGTCCAAAATCATAATAGGTGGGTTTTTAAGCACGGCACGTGCAATGCTTAAGCGTTGACGTTGACCACCTGAAAGTTTAACTCCTCTGTCGCCAATGTTTGCTTGGTAACCATTTTCCATTTGAACAATAAACTCATGAGCATTGGCAATTTTTGCGGCAGTTATCACTTGCTCTTCGGTAACATTTTCTATACCAAAAGCAATATTATTAAATACGGTATCGTTAAATAAAATAGATTCTTGTGTAACTATGCCCATTAAATTCCGCACAGAATTTTTGCGAATATTTTTCAAGGATATTCCATCAATACAAACTTCTCCTTCGGTAGGGTCGTAAAAGCGAGGCAGCAAATCGGCCAAGGTTGATTTACCTGAGCCTGATTGACCTACCAAGGCAACCGTTTTCCCTTTTTCAATGGTGAGGTTGATGTTTTTTAATGCCCAACCTGCATCGCCTTTTTGATAGGCAAAACTTACATTTTTAAACTCCACATTCTTTTTTAGCGAATCAATTTCAATGGCATTTTCAACTTCTTTAATGTTTGATTCTTCATCCAATATTTGAAATATTCTATCGCCTGCTACAATTCCTCTTTGAATGTTTGATACGGCATTAGAAATATTTTTTGCGGGGACCAATACCTGAGAAAATAGGGCTAAATAGGTAATGAAGGAACTTCCTGTAAGTTCAGAATCAGCCTCTGTTAAAACCAATTTACCACCATAATAAATGATAACACATAAAACAGAAACAGCTAAAAATTCACTGAGTGGAGATGCCATTTCACGCTTGTTGATGACGGACTTGAGTGTGCGCGAATACTGATGATTTTGAACATCAAATTTGCGTTGCATAAACTTTTGCGCATTGAATGCTTTAATGATGCGAATGCCGGAAATCGTCTCTTCAATTACGCTTAGGATAGTGCCCAGTAATTGTTGTCCTTGAGCAGCTTGTCTTTTTAAACGTTTTGTTATTTCGGCTATAAGTCCGAATGAAATGGGCAATAAAATAAGTGTAAAAACAGTAAGCTTAAGAGAGATAATGCACAGCAGCACAAAAAAACCGATGAGCATAATGGGTTCTCGGAAGAGTACTTGTACAGAGCTGATAACTGAGTTTTCAATTTCCTGTAAGTCGTTTGAAAGCACCGACATTAAATCGCCTTTGCGTTTATTATGAAAATAACTTAAATGTAAATCGGTTATTTTATTAAAGATGGTTTGGCGAATGTTTTTTAGTAAGTGAACGCGCATAGCCGTTAACACTTTTTGCGAGAGGTATTTGAATACGTTTGCCAATAGCACCGATACAAAGATGGTCCAGCAAACAAACTTAAGTGCTCCCAACTTTCCGCTTTCATTGATATAAGTATGGAAATAGTAATTGAAATAATCTTTCAAGTAGTTGATTGAAAGAGAAAATGTTGGAATTGTAGGTGTCTTATCTTCTGTTACTGTTCCAAACAAAACGTTTAATAGGGGAGTAAGAAAGGTAAAAAGTGTTAAGCTGAAAATGGCACCAAAGAGTGCAAAAATAAAATAAGGAGGTATAAACCTTTTGTAAGGTCGTGCAAAACTTAAAATCCTAAAAAAGGTTTTCATACTTTGTAAAAGTAAAAAAATATTGTGTTGGTTGGGAATTTAAAATATTCTGTGCTTATTACTTTTTT
>CAIMGI010000105.1 GCA_903840505.1 uncultured Bacteroidota bacterium | reverse complement strand
TTGAAAAGGCTTGAAAAAAATCAAGCCTTTTCTTTTTTAATGCTAAAATCTATCGGATCGTCTACCTTTTCTTGAAGCAAAGCTATTTCAATAACTTCGCGCATTTCCTTCACATAGTGGAATTTTAAATCAGAAATGTATTCGGGTTTTATATCCTCAATATCCTTTTTATTGTCGGCACACAATATTATTTCCTTAATGTTTGCACGCTTAGCAGCCAGTATTTTCTCTTTTATTCCGCCAACCGGCAACACTTTTCCTCGTAATGTTATTTCGCCTGTCATAGCCAAATGCTTTTTAACCTTGCGCTGTGTAAATGCAGAAACTAAAGCCGTTAACATTGTTACGCCTGCCGATGGCCCATCCTTGGGTGTTGCACCTTCGGGAACATGTACGTGTATATTCCAATTATCAAACACATCTTCATCAATACCGTATTTACTACTATGTGCTTTTAAGTATTCCAATGCAATCACGGCACTTTCTTTCATAACATCACCCAAACTACCCGTCAGTGTTAACTTTCCTCCTTTTCCTTTGCTCAAACTTACTTCAATAAAAAGTATGTCCCCTCCTACTTGCGTCCACGCCAATCCTGTAACTACACCTGCCACATCGTTGTCCTGGTATTTATCTTTTTGAAATATTTCGGAACCAAGTATCTTTTTAATGTCTTCAATGGTGAGCTTTACATTGTACTTTTCTTTCATAGCAATAAATTTAGCTATGTTACGAATTACCCTGGCAATTACTTTTTCCAACTTTCTTACACCCGATTCGCGCGTATAATCCTCCACCATTTTCTCAATCACTTCATCGGTAAAAATAACGTGTTTCTTTTTTAGCCCGTGCTCCAAAATTTGCTTGGGAATAAGGTGTCTCTTTGCAATTTCAATCTTTTCTTCCACGGTATAACCATTCACATCAATTACTTCGAGCCTATCTAATAGAGCAGGTTGTATGCTCGATAATGAGTTTGAGGTTGCAATGAACAATACTTTTGAAAGGTCAAAATCCAGTTCTAAAAAATTATCGTAAAAAGCATTGTTCTGTTCCGGGTCAAGTACTTCTAATAATGCCGAAGAAGGGTCGCCATTGTATTCGCGCCCTACCTTATCAATTTCATCTAAAATAAAAACAGGATTGGATGATTTCGCTTTTTTAATGCTCTGTATAATTCTTCCGGGCATAGCACCTATGTATGTTTTACGGTGACCGCGTATTTCTGCTTCATCGCGTAAGCCACCCAATGACATACGTACAAACTTGCGTCCCAATGCCTTTGCTATGGATTTACCCAAGGATGTTTTACCAACTCCCGGAGGTCCGTATAAACAAAGGATGGGTGATTTCATATTGCCTTTTAACTTCAACACAGCCAAATGTTCCACAATTCTGTCTTTCACCCGGTCTAAACCAAAATGATCCTTATCCAATATAGTTTGTGCTTTTTTCAAATCGAAATTATCCTTGGTATATTCGTTCCAAGGCAACTCCAATAATGTTTCCAGGTAGTTTGCTTGAACAGAATACTCAGCAGCATTTGGATGCATTCGTTGAATTTTTTTCAATTCCTTTTCGAAAACATCCTTCACATCCTTGTTCCACTTTTTCTTTTTTGCCTGTTCTTCAAATTCAAGCAGTTGTTTTTCGTTGCTATTACCACCCAATTCTTCCTGAATGGTTTTCATTTGTTGCTGCAAGAAATATTCGCGTTGCTGCTTATCTAAATCACCTTTTACTTTGCTTTGTATCTGATTTTTCAACTCCAGCATTTGAAGTTCTTTGGTAAGGTGCGACAAAACCATTGTGGCCCTTTCATTCAAGTCAACAACCTCCAGTATTTTTTGTTTTTCAATTACCGGAACATTTAAATTGGATGAAATAAAATTCACCAAAAAGCTCACGCTTTCAATGTTCTTAATGGCAATGCCTGCCTCCTGAGGAATGTGAGGCGATAAGCGTATTACTTGTAAAGCCAAATCCTTAATAGAAGAAACCAAGGCATTGAACTCCTTGTCATTTTTTGCTGGCTTTACTTCCAACAGCAAATTGATTTTTGCCTTTATATAAGGTTCTTGTTGCAGTATTTCAGCTACTTCAAAACGCCTTTTTCCTTGGATAATGGCAGTAGTATTACCATCGGGCATACGCAGCATTTTAACAATTAATGCTACCGTACCAATTTTGTTTAACTCATCAATGGTAGGATCTTCCACCTTATCGTCTTTCTGCGAAACCACCCCAATCAGTTTATTTCCTTTGTAGGCATCTTTTATCAAGCGTATCGACTTCTCTCTGCTTACCGTAATGGGAATTACCACACCCGGAAAAAGAACAGTATTCCTCAAGGGCAATACAGGTAATTCTTCTGGTAATTTTTCATTGTTTATGGAATCCTCATCCTCTGAAGAAAGAAGTGGTATAAACTCGGAATCGTCATCTATCATATTTGACAAATGCAATTGATTTATTTCGAAATTATCGCTCATAGTATTTTCAGTTTACATACAGTCAAAATGTCATTTTTTATCTTAATTTAAGCTTTACGCTCTCAAAGCGACTGAAAACAAAGAGATGCTATAGGATATTTCAATTCGTATGCCAAAGGGGGATTTGGCAGATTTTGGCAAAAATCAATACATTAACTAACGGAAATTATTGAACAAATAGGTAAACAAAGTCTGCTCCTTTTCGTCAAATACCAATGACCTGCGTTCGTATACACGTTGTGCCACTTCAATCGCCTTGCTTAATTCAAAAGTATCAAAACCATCGGCACCTCCCCAAGAGAAGCAAGGTACATATTTAGGAGGAAAACTGCCTCCAAAAATATTGGCGCAAACACCTACCCAGGTGCCGGTGTTAAGCATTGTATTTATACCTGTTTTGGAATGGTCGCCCATTACTATGCCACAAAACTGCATACCGGTGTTGGCGTATACCTTATTGGCATAATCCCAAATTTGTACTTGGGAATAATTGTTTTTTAAATTGGAATTGTTGGTGTCTGCTCCTAAATTGCACCATTCGCCCAAAACAGAGTTTCCTAAAAAACCATCGTGTGCCTTGTTGCTGTATCCAAAAATTACTGAATTATTTACCTCTCCTCCTACTTTACTATACGGACCAATTGTAGTTGCACCGTATATTTTAGCACCCATTTTCAACACGCTGCCTTCACACAATGCAAAAGGACCGCGAATAATGGAACCTTCCATAACTTCGGCATTTTTACCTATATAAATAGGACCTGTGGATGCGTTTAGCAAGGAGCATTCAACGATTGCACCTTCTTCAATATATATGTTTGCAAAATTATTCACTTGATTGCTTCCACTGATAATTTGCGATACCTTATTTGCCGTTAAATAAGCAAAATCAGCCCTTAAGGCAATATCATTCTTGGAAAAAATATCCGTAACAGAATCAATATGCAAAAGAGCATCGTGTTGCAATACTACTTTCTCATATTTTTCCAATCCGGCTATATCAAATGTGTTAGGAGCAATTTCGCCAAGGTTTGCGGCAATAAATACATCTTTTACATACAAAACTTGATTGGGTTTTAATTCTTGTATTTTAGATAGCAATACATCATCCGGACAAACAGCACCATTGATAACAATGCTGTTGCAACTAGAATTAAAGTTAAGTGGGAATTTTTGTTTTAAGTGTTCAGCAGTGATACAGAATAATTCATTGCCCAAGTACTTTTCCCATTTTTGACGAATGGTTAATATGCCTATTCGTATATCACACACAGGGCGTGTAAAAGTAAAAGGAAGAAATCTATTGGAATCTATGTCAACTAAAATATAGTTCATTTGAATTTTAAATTAAACATCAAAAATAACATTAAATCAGCAGATTGTTGTTGAGACAAGAATTTACTGTTTCTTTCAAAAAACAAATTATGCACTAATTGCCTTTATCAATCTCTCATACTCCTTACTGTAACTAGCTTTTGAAAAATAAGTGGTTGCTAAGTGGTTCATTTTTTGCCTCGCGGAAAGTGTGTTTTGCTGCAAGGCTTCACTTATCCCATTTTCTTCATTTAGTGTTATGCCACAGTGATGTTGCATTACAAAATCAGTAAAATCACCAATATTTTTAGATATAATAACAGGCAAACCCGACAACAAATACTCGGCAAATTTAGTAGGCGAAGCAACTTTGTTGGTGATGGAAAATTCACGGAGTATAAGTCCATAATCGCAAGCTGAAAGCAATGCCTCCACCTCATTTGGTGAGACCCAACGTTGGATAATATTTTTTGGAAATTGCTTGGCAGTCATAAATTCAGAAGGCAATGAGGGACTTAAAAAAAGGACTTTCACATTCGGTTTCGCTACAAACAAATTGTATAAAAACACATCCATTACTTCAAATGACTGCCAACCTGCCGCGGAACCAGAATATACCAATAGAATTTCATTTGATTTTATGCCCAATGCTTCTTTGGTTTTGGAAATCGATTGCTCATCACGCAAACTTACTTGTATCATTGAGTTCAGGGTACAAGGAACAATTACATAATTGGTTGCTATGTATCCAAATTTTTCTTTCCAATAATCAACAAGTGCAGCCGAAATAGCTAGACGAAAATCAGTTTCAAACAACACTTCCTTTTCTAAGTGTTCAATTGTATTCTTAATTCCTTCGTCTTCCACAACGGTATATTCATTGAGTTCGGCTGTATACGCACCGCGTGCATCAAAACACACTTTTTTTACCAAGCCACTATTTTTCAATTTTAAAGCTAGGGAACAGGCAAATGGCCCTCGTGCAATTACTCCTTTTGAATTGCAAAAAAGGCAAACAAAAAACAATGTGAATACATTCCATTTCCAATTGCGTTGCTTTGGAAACATAGGCAATACAATGCTGTTATGGTACTGTGATTTTATTTTTTTACGGCTCTCAAAAAAATTACGCAAGGAAATAAGTGCCACCAAGGTAATTGGCTGTTTCAAGGTATTATTAAAGTAGTTGCACGTATCGGTAACCTGACTATAATAAACACCCGAAGGGGAATCGTTGTAAGTTAAATAAATCATTGCTTAAAGAGCCTCTGATATAACTTTTACTATTCGCTCGGTTGAGTGCCCGTCCCAGAAGGGAGGAATTTCACCTTCTTTAAAAGCATTGATTTCAATAAGGTTGATGTGTCTTTTTATTTCTTCCATATCAAATGGTATCAGCTCATTTGTTCCCAAACTAATGGTGATGGGCCTTTCGGTATTCGGTCGAAAAGTTAAACAAGGTACTTTTAAAAAGGTTGACTCCTCCTGTATTCCACCACTGTCGGTAAGAATGAAATTGGCATACTTTACTAATTTTTGAAAAGAAAAATAATCCAATGGATCGGTAAGAATAAGATTTGGGTTATCATTAAAAGCACTGTCCAATCCCATTTCTTTCATATTCTTAACCGTACGCGGATGTATAGGGAAAACAACTTTGTACTTCGCAGAAGCGTGTTGCACCAGCTCTATTAACTTAAGTAATCCTTCTTTATTATCAACCGTTGCAGGTCGATGCATCGTCATCAACACATATTTTTTACTTTCTAAAGAATAGCGTGAAAGCACATCTGAAGCTTCAATATTATCTTTAAAAGCCACCATTGTATCAATCATTGTATTGCCTACAAAATGAATGTTACGTGTACTTTTCCCTTCCTTTACCAAATTATCGTAACCACTTTTCTCGGTTACAAAAAACAAATTCGCTACTTCATCCGTTAATATCCGATTAAATTCTTCAGGCATAGTTCGGTCGTTGCTGCGTAAACCACTTTCCACGTGTGCAATTTTTACCCCCATTTTATTGGCCGCAAATGCCGCGGCAAAAGTGGAATTTACATCCCCTACCACCACTACCAAATCAGGCTTATAGTTATTTATTGTTTTTTCAATACCCAACATAATGTTGGCTATTTGACTATTGGGCGAGCCTTGTTCAACGTTTAAAAAAGTATGCGGCTTAAATCCGAATTGCTCAAAAAAAACAGTCGACATTTTATCGTCAAAGTGCTGTCCGGTATGAACAATATGCAAATCAAGCAATGGATATTTTGCAAACTCCTTAGGGAATTGTGTTATTTTAATAAAATTTGGGCGCGTGCCCACCACAAGGAGTACTCTCTTCACCGACAAAATATTATTTCAACAAAATTAAAAAATTATTCCCCTTTTGCAATCTCTTTGCCCAATACCGAAAAGTCAATTCCATCAAAATTCCCGGAACTCATCATCAATAAATTAGCATTTTTCCAATCTTTCTTTTTCAGCTCATTCACCAAATTTTGCGATTCAGTAAACACCCTGATATTGCTTCCGCCAAAAGCTTTTAACACTTGTTCCTTGCTGATGGCTTTTAATTTTTTGTGTTCAATGGTATGAGGATTAAAATAAACGAAGGCCTCATCTGCATTTTGCATTGAACCTTCATATTCCTTTAAAAAATCTTCGTTCAAACTGCTAAAAGTGTGCAATTCCATACAGGCAAACAGTTTTCTATCGGGAAACTGCTGCTTTACAGCGGCTGTGGTTGCTTTTAACTTAGAGGGTGAGTGTGCAAAATCTTTATACACAATAGTAGTATCTCCTTTTGCTACCAACTCTAATCGCTTAGATGCCCCTTTAAAGGATGCTATGGAAACAAAAAAAGCATCATCGTTTATGCCCAATTGATTACAAACCAATCGAGCACCTTCGAGGTTCATTAAGTTATGTTCACCGAATATTTGCAATTCGGTACTCGCTGTTTTCATTTCAGAATGCAGAATAGATGTTGTTCCGTTTTCGATTGTATAATTGGGTACAGCATAAGGAAATTTTTTAATATCACTTCTTGCTGCCTCACATACCTTTTCAACTTCTTTGTCGAGTTTACAATACACTAAACTTCCACCCTTTTCAATCATATTTACAAAAATGCTGAACTGCTCCACATAATTTGCAAAGGTTGGAAACACATTGATATGATCCCAAGCAATACCGCTTAATAAAGCAATATTTGGTTTGTATAAATGAAATTTTGGTCGCCTGTCGATAGGGGAAGCAAGGTATTCATCGCCTTCTATGACAGCAATTTTAGCTTCTTTGGTAAGTTTCACCATTGTATCAAAACCTTCCAATTGTGCACCCACCATATAATCGCAATCAATATTATTGCTTTGCAATACGTGTAATATCATTGATGTGATGGTTGTTTTTCCGTGACTTCCGCCAATTACAACCCGTATTTTATCTTTGGTTTGCTCATAAATATACTCAGGATATGAATATATTTTCAAACCCAATTGCTGTGCTTTAATTAATTCGGGATTATCGCTGCGTGCGTGCATACCCAGCACTACCGCTTCAATTTCACTTGTGATTTTTTCGGGAAACCAACCTGTGTTTTCAGGAAGCAATCCCAATTTGGACAAACGACTTTTAGAAGGTTCCAAAATTTCGTCATCGGAACCGGTAACGGTAAAACCTTTTTTATGAAGGGCAATTGCCATATTGTGCATAGCACTGCCGCCAATGGCTATAAAGTGAACGTGCATAAAATCGATTATCTTGGTTTTAAATAAATTGAGGTAAAAATAATCAAATCCTTTTCATACACCGCAACAAAAGCAAAAAAGCCCGATTCAAATAATGAATCGGGCTTTTAAATTATTTTTGTTCTTAACTATAATTTACATTTTAAGGGCTTTAATGTTACTATTTCGCCATTCTTATTAATGCCCTTTATTTCTTCAACATAAAAGTTCCCTTTGCTTACTTTAATCGATTCACGCATTGGGGCAGTAAGTTTAGCTTCTCCAGCTTCAACTGCTATAGCTTTTATTGCATTTGCTTTACCATTTACCAATGTGGAAATATTAAATTGAGTAATAGTAATTTTATCCCCTACAGGACCCACATTACCAATAGCCAAATGCCCTTCAGTATCAAAAATAGTAACAACCTCGGTCGCACCATTTACCATTCCTTTAATAGACGTATTTTGTGCTTGTGTAGCTATCGAAATCAATGCTATTGAAAATAAAAGGACTAATTTTTTCATGTCAATTTTTTTAATTTGTTTGAGTAAATATACAAAATTTAAAATTAGTATTCAGAATTCTTAATTTTTATTTTTTAGGAGATATTGAGCTGATTGCAACATTGAATATGCATAGGTTTTTAAACTATCAAACACAATTGAATTTGATTTCGAATAATCATCAATCAATAATTTATCATATCGATACATTGTTTCCTTTCCTGAAACAGTGCGGTGAATAAAATAATAATCCTTGTTTAAGCAGCCTACTTTATCATCGGCAGTGAAAAAAATGCTTTGACGATTTTCTTTCAACAAATCAATCCCCATCGATTGGTTGGTATAGGAAATATTCAACATTCCCATTAGGGTTGGGAAAACATCAATTTGTCCGGCCAAACAATTATTTACTTGCGCCTCTTTAAACAAAGGTGAATAAACAATAAGCGGAACGTGATGGTAGGACAAAGGCATATCGTAAGTGTGCCCTAAATTAATGCCATGGTCGCCTAAAAAAACAAAAATGGTATTGTTGAACCAGGCTTGCTTTTTGGCTTGTGTCAGAAACTGTTTTACAGACCAATCGGTGTACTCCACTGTAGCATATTGTTTTGATGAGGCTTTGCTTTTATAATAAGGTGGCAACAAATACGGTGGGTGGTTTGTGGTAGTTAAAAATAAACTTAAAAAGGGTTTCTTCTGTCGACTTAAAATTGGTAAAGCATATTCAAACATATAATCATCGGGCACTCCCCAAGTGCTAAGCGACCTATTTGCAGGATAATCCTTCTCGCTAATTATTTGTTGAAAACCATTGTACTTCATAAATCCACCAACATTATCAAACTGATCATCGTGTGTGGTAAAAAACAAGGTACTGTAACCTCTGTCCTTTAAAAGGGTTGGCAGCCCAATATACTTTTGCTCTAAATTTAGCAAAGGATTTTTATTGATGGGGGCAAGAAATCCGTAAAGTGTTGAAAACAATCCGTTATAAGTATGAATACCTGAAGAATAAAAATTCGGAAAAAAGTATGCTTGATTCTTTAAACTATCTAAAAAAGGCGTAAGGTGCGGGCCGCCATATTCCCCCAAATAAAAACTCGACATACTCTCCATCATTACAATCACCACATTTGCTTTCAATGGTTCTTTATCACTTAAAATCACTTTGGTAAAATCTGCCGAAGTATGCAAGGATTGTGATGCAATCACCAAGGCTTTTTGCTCGTCCATAAATGACACACTTTGAGTTGAAAGCTCCGAATAACTTTTAATCAAAGTAAAAACCGGATTTAATCCCAATTGGTTTATGACGGCATATTCCGATATATAAGCTGTGCCTGTTTTGATTGTTGTTTTAAAAGTCAAACGCCCTCTACCTCCTAATATCAAAACACAAAATAGCAAGCAGTATAAAAAAACCAATATTGACTTTTTCGGTGTTTCGATGGTTGAATTTATATTGCCCCCTACTATCTTCTTCATCCATCTATACCAGGCATAAATACTGAGAATACCGAAGAAAGTATAGAGTATATAAGTAAAATTACCCGATATCATTTTCAATATAAAACCAAGTGAAACATTCCAATTAAGTGCCTGACTGTTTAACCTGCTTCCAAAATAACTGCTGTAAGGCAAATCAATAAAAGCAATCAGCAAAACGATTGAGAAGCTTAC
>CAIMGI010000104.1 GCA_903840505.1 uncultured Bacteroidota bacterium | reverse complement strand
TTGTAACTCGTTGTAGTAAATCAAGTGCCTTTTCACCTTTCAGCATAAATTCGCCCATATGAGAGACATCAAAAACACCTACTCCATTTCTTACTGTTAAATGCTCTTCGTTTAATCCTGCATATGATACAGGCATATTAAATCCGGCAAAAGGAACCATTTTAGCCCCCAATGATATATGTTTGTTTGTCAATGCAGTATTTCTCATAATGTGTTTGTTTATAATTTTTAGGAGAACAAATGTATAAAATTGCTTGAATTTGAACTTACTGAATAGTCATTTATTATTTTTTTGCGTGTATTTTTACCTAGTTCAACTAGTAATTGAGGTTCTAAAATAAATTTTTCAAGATATTGTTCCCAATCGCTTTCGGTATTGCACACAAATCCACTTACTCCATCATCCACTATTTTTGTATTTACACCTACAGCCGAAACTAAGGCAGGAATACCAAGAGACATATATTGTAAAGCCTTAAAACCACATTTCCCATTTGACCATTTATCGTCTACCAATGGCATAATACCAATATCAATTTTTAACAAATCATCAATTTCAGTATCTCGGTTCCATTCTTTAAAAACAAAAGAAGTCAATGGAATATTCGGGTTTACATCTGATATTACCATAAATGTAAAATCATATTTTCGTTCCAATTGTTTTAAAACAGGAATAATCGCATCTATGTATTTTAAAGTAGAATGAGAACCTGTCCAGCCAATAACAATGGGTTCGTGAAAACTTTTCTTGATCCTAGAATGATAATTCTCTGTGTCAATTGTTGTTGGGTTATATACGCTGTTATTGTTGTATTGACTCGAAAAACTCCTTAGAAAATTATTTCCACAGGAAACTTTATAGGCAATTCTGCACAAATATTGCACATTGGAATACCACTTTAAATACGAAAACAGGCGGTTTGTTTCTGAAGCATTGTGAAGCCAAATTGCATCGTCAAAATCGTAAATGATTTTTTTGCCAATAACTTTAGCTACTATAAACTCCCATATTGGTGGGCCTAATGGAACAGCTTCTCTGTGAATAAATACGTAATCGTATTTGCGAATACGAAAAAGCAGCCCATATCGTTTTACAAAACCAAGAAGAATCGAGAAGGATTTTTTCCACCAAAAACCCTTTTTATAAAGTATAGACCAAACCTTTTCAGTAATAAATGGAGCTACAACAAAATCAATTTGGTTCTCCTTCAATAATGAATAATACTGTTCGAATCGAAACCGTTGACTGGCTGCTACACCGGTTGGGTAAGGTGTTATAAAAATAACTTTCATATTACCTTGCAAATATAAATAATAATGAGCGAGCTTTTCCATAAAATCATTTTCATTAATTCTTACTATCTCTCAGCTATTCAATACAAAGCGCGGTTTTTATTTTATATTTGCATAACAATATTTACAATGCTACTACTTAAAGGCAATACACCACGATGGATTATTTTTTTGATAGATGTGTTTATTTGCATTTTTTCAATTGTACTGTCTTACCTTTTACGATTTAATTTCACAATCCCCGAAGGAAGTTTTCACGATATTAAATATGTAACTTCCTACGTATTATTAATTCGCATCATTAGTTTTTTAGTCGGAAAAACATACTCGGGAATAATCAGGTATACCAGCTCAAAAGATGCGCAGCGAATATTTACAGTCATTTCTATCGGTTCAGTTTTTTTCTGTATCACTAATTTAGTGACCTTTTATTATGATGCATTTTATTTTATTCCATTTTCAGTAATCATAATTGATTATATGGCAACGGTATTCATTATGATTGCCGCTCGTACAGTTGTAAAAGTTGTTTATTTCGAGTTAAAAAATCCTAGTAAACAAAAAACGAATGTACTTATTTATGGTGCGGGAGAAGCCGGCATTATTGCCAAACGGACGCTTGATCGTGATGCCGGAACAAAATACAAAGTATTGGGATTCATTGATGATGATGCCAAAAAAGTTGGAAAAAAATTAGAAGGAGTAGATATTTATCCATACGAAAAATTAGAAGACTTACTAAAAGACAATACTGTTGCCCACGTAATCATATCTATACAAGATATGGCCAAAGCTAAAAAACAGGACATTGTTGAGAAATGCTTTCCTTATAATACAAAGGTGTTGAATGTACCACCGGTAACAACTTGGATAAATGGAGCATTGAGTTTTAAACAAATTAAAAAAATCAATATTGAGGAGTTACTTGGACGTGAACCAATTAAACTTGATAATGAAAAAATCAAAAAACAATTATCACACAAAGTCGTATTGGTTACCGGAGCTGCCGGTTCTATAGGCAGTGAAATTGTAAGGCAGATAGTGCGATTTAGCCCTAAAAAAGTAATATTATTAGACCAAGCAGAATCACCACTTTATGAAATTGAACTGGAATTGTTAGAGAAAACCATCAACTGTGAAATTGAAGTTGTAATGGGTGATATACGAAACAAAGACAGGATGGACAATATGTTTCGTACATTTTTACCCGAAGTGATTTATCACGCAGCGGCCTACAAACACGTTCCTATGATGGAAAACAATCCTTCAGAAGCAATCCTTACCAATGTTTTGGGAACAAAAAATATGGCCGACCTCTCAGTAAAATATAATGTGAAAGAATTTGTGATGGTATCAACTGACAAGGCCGTAAACCCAACAAATGTTATGGGAGCTTCGAAACGAATTGCGGAAATATATATTCAGTCAATTAATAAAACCAGCACTACTCGATTTATCACCACTCGATTTGGAAATGTTCTCGGTTCAAACGGGTCAGTAATACCCCGTTTCAAAAAACAAATTGATAAAGGAGGACCTATTACCATAACACATCCTGAAATCACACGGTACTTTATGACCATTCCTGAAGCTTGTCAATTGGTCTTGGAGGCAGGTGCAATGGGACAGGGTGGAGAAATATTTATTTTCGATATGGGTAAGTCAGTAAAAATAGTAGACCTTGCTAAAAAAATGATTCGTCTTTCAGGTCTTACTATTGACCGTGACATACAAATAATTTATACAGGTTTGCGTCCCGGTGAAAAACTGTACGAAGAATTGCTGAACGACCAAGAGAACACATTGCCTACGCATCATTCGCAAATAATGATTGCAAAGGTTATGGAATATAATTTAGAGGAAGTTTCGGAAAACATCAATCAATTGGTGGCTATGTTTGATGAACAAAACAATGAAAAAATTGTTTCGAAAATGAAAGAAATAGTTCCTGAATTCAAAAGCAACAATTCCATTTTTGAAAAACTGGATAAGTAATATTCTTGTATTAAAACTGCGCATTAATCATACTGTTGTTTCACTTACTCCTGATAGCTATCGGGAGGAGTCAAGAACCCGCGCAAGGTACGGACTAATCTATACTACAAAAAAAAGCCCTACAAATTGTAGGGCTTTTTAAATATTTTCCAGTTCGATTATTATTCCGATACAATAAACTTAGCAACAGCCTTTTGATTACCTGCTACCATACTTACAAAGTAAGTTCCTTGTTGTAAATCCAAATTATCAAACTTGTAGGTATTATTTCCTGCTGTTCTGTTTCCTAAATCAACCGACTTAACAAGCTTGCCTTGTATATCAAGTACCTGCAAGGTTACATTGCTTGTTGTATTCAATGTAAAGTTTACATTCGACAAATATTTAGCAGGATTAGGATATACAGTGATGCTTGATTTAAAAGAAACTGTATTCTTATCATTTTCTTTTACACCCATCAACGATGCTGTACTCCAAAAACCTCTACCATAAGTTGATGCATAAATAACACCAGTATTTGTTAATCCCGGCCAATTCCATGGTTTTTGTTGTTGACGAACCATTGTTACAGGTGCATTAGGAAACGTTGCATCTTTTACCCATACCGGATTTGCAACCGTAATGTCACTTGTATAATAAATACCAAAATCTGTTCCAGCTACAACTTTTTTACCACCAGTAAAATCAATTACAGCATCGTATACAGGCATACCCGGCAACTTTGTAGCTCCCGAACCACCTTTCGCAACAAATGAATTTTGTAAATGCCCATCAGTATCAGCAGTGGTTGAATAGAAAATATGATTATTTGTATTTCCGTCATAACCAACACAACCAACAATAACATTACCTTCATCATTTGCATCCACTCCTATACCTCCAATTGCATTCGGAAATGAAGAAATGAGTGTACAAGTAACTTGGCTTGCTGCGTTACCAGCCTCTCCAGTTAAAGTATCTGATAATCTATTATTACGTATTGTATTTAAATTACTTATTCGATACAAATCGCCACCTGAACCAACATACAGATGATTTCCATCCGCTGAAAAAGCCATACATTTTGCTTCTCCCGAATTAAATAAATCAGGATTAGCTACTACATTGGATGCAATTTTTATCCAAGCAGGATCAGTAGAAAAGTCAGTTGCATTTTTTGCCAACCAAACACTATTCCTTAAACCAATTGCAAATTTAGATTGTACAATATCCTTTACCCAAACAGTATCGTTCGCTAAATAACTTTGGTTGGTAGTATGTACAATCGGATAACTGTTTGTTTTACTGCTAACATTCAATACGGTACCACTTGGGATATTAACAGGTGTAATATACGGAATGGAATCAGGGCTGCTTTGATCGTTAAGGCTTTCCCACAATTCGAATGGCGTAACAAATGCAGAACCTATCTTTACATCAGCATTAATTCTGAGTGAATAACAATCAGCAAAAGATGTTCCTTTATTTGAAGATCGTTGCATTGAACCATATTGTGACTCCGCAAAAAAAGCAGCCGGATAAATATGCGAAATTTCACCATAACCTCCATCTCCGCCTTTAATATCTTGAGCAGTTTGAGCCGTATTCCCTAAATAATTAATATAAGATGTACCATTGTCCTGTGAACCGCCAATAACTTCACCAGTTTTTGCAAAACCAATAGCATAAAACTGAACGGTATTGTAACTCCTATTCATAGCCGAAAAAGTAGCGCCTCCATTTTGCGTTTTGGCAACACCACCATCTGATCCAAAATATACAATATTGGTATCTTTTGTACTCCAAACAATTTCGTGCTTATCAGGATGAACATACAATGGATAACCATTTCCTCCTTGATAGGCAGAAATTTGAGTCCAATTTTGCTGCAAATTAAAATCATATGAATACAAATCGGCTCCACCTCCTAATACCATATTCTTATTTTTAGGATGTACACCTAATATATTATCATAGGTGCCTTGAAAATTATCTCCTACTGCAAAAGGGTCGAATGCTCCACCACCTGCAACCGTTCTTGTCCAAGTCGCACCTTTATCTGAAGAATAATAAGAACCCACTAAACTACCATCAAAAGCAGCACACCAAGCATAAATGCGATCATCATCAGAAGGAGCTATTGCAAATTCTGTACGAACAGCCGATGTAGGTAGTTTGGTATTACCTGCACCTGAAATGCCGGTAAAACTAGTTCCATTGGAAGATATAAATCCTTTACCAAAGTTAGAAAAAATCACCGAACCGTCAGAAGCAACTTCTATATCTTGACCCTGAGGTCCTATTGCACCTGTAGCCAGGACCCAAGTATTACCTCCATCACTAGATACTTGCAATCCCGATTTGGTAGAAGCATAAACTCGTTGTGAATTATTCGGGTCAATTTCTATATCATTCACCTGAGCCCAACCAGCCTCACTATTCACAGCCGGTTTGGTAGACGCTAATCTTGTAAAAGTTGTTCCTTGTTTATTGTCAGCTTTAAAAACACCACCGCCAATCATTCCTCCTGAAATACCTTGAAATCCACAAAGACCTTCACCTGTTCCGTAATAAATAATTCCATTTGCATCTTCTGCAATACAAGAAACCGCCAAGTTTAATTCAAAATCATTGATTTTAACCCAAGAGCCACCTGCCGTTGTAGATTTCCACAAACCACCTGCGACACCACCTGCAAAAATAGTATTACCTGTTGGGTCATTGATTAAATCCAATAAAATTGCTCGTGTTCTTCCTCCAACATTATCGGGCCCTAACTCTTTCCATGATAAAGGAAAAGCATTTCCTTTGTTTGCTGCAGCAGCACTTAGTGCAACTTCTTCTTGCGCTTGAGCTATTGCATTGTAATCCAACTGACCTGTTTGAGGATTCTTACGCATATTAAACCAATACTTGTTCGCACCGGCTGCTTCCTCCATTTCATTTTCTACCTCTCCTGTTCTTGGAGTATATTTTGCAGTATTATCTAAAAGGATATAAGCTGAAATTAGAGAGCCCGCAACAGTTGTTGCTAATCCTAATTTTATATAGTTTGTTGTTTTCATACCATCAAATTTTGATTTTTCGAACACTAAGGTACGACATTTTGAAAGAAAATGCAAAAATCCCTATTTGAAATTTATTAATGTTGGCTTAATTTCAAAAAAATGCCCCCGAGTATTTGGGGGGCATTTAATTAATATTTTCAGTTTGACTATTATTCCGAAACAATAAATTTCGCAACGGCTTTTTGAGTACCAGCTAACATACTGATAAAGTAAGTTCCTTGTTGTAAATCCAAATTATTAAACTTATAGGTATTGTTACCTGCTGTTCTTGTTCCTAAATCAACCGATTTAACAAGCTTACCTTGTAAATCTAGCACCTGTAATGTTACATTACTTGTTTCATTCAAAGTAAAGTTAACATTCGACAAAGTCTTCGCTGGATTAGGGTATACATTGATGCTCGATTTAAATGAAACAGTATTTTTCTCATTTTCCCTTACACCCATCAAAGATGTTGTACTCCAAAAACCTCTACCGTAAGTTGAAGCATAAATAACACCTGTATTTGTTAAGCCCGGCCAGTTCCAAGGTTTTTGTTGTTGACGAACCATTGTTACAGGAGCATTTGGAAATGTTGCATCCTTTACCCAAACAGGATTTGCAACTGTAATGTCGCTTGTATAATAAATACCAAAATCTGTTCCTGCAACTACCTTTTTGCCATCTGTAAAATCAATTATCGCATCGTATACGGGCATACCAGGAACCTTTGTAACACCTGAACCTCCCTTAGCGACAAAAGAATTTTGCAAATGCCCATCAGTATCAGCAGTTGTTGAATAATAAATATGGTTATTGGTATTACCATCATAACCTGCCAAACAAACCACTACTTTTCCACTATTTTTTGGGTCAACTCCAATCCCAGCAATAGCATTTGAAAATGAAGCAATCAATGTACACGTAACCTGACTTGCCGCATAGCCTGCTTCACCCGTTTGCCAATCTGATAAACGATTATTTCTTATAGTACTTAAATTCCCCATTCTGTACAAGGCCCCACCTGCTCCAACATATAAATTATTACCATCTTGCGAAAAAGCCATACAACTTGGCGGACCGGAATTAAATCTATCTGGAGTATATTTTGTACTACTTGCAATTCTTATCCAGTTTGGATCAGATGAAAAATCAGTAGCATTTTTTGCAAGCCAAACGCTATTGCCAATACCAACAGCAAACTTCGACTGAACAATATCTTTCACCCATACTGTATCATCTGCCAAATAACTTTGATTTGTAGTATGTACAAGAGGATAACTATTTGTTTTACTAAAAACATTTATCACCGTTCCACTTGGAATGTTAACGTTAGTAATATACGGAATTGAATCGGGACTACTCTGGTCGTTAAGACTTTCCCACAATTCAAATGGAGTAATAAAAGCAGAACCACCAAGTTGCAATGCAGAATCAAGTCTGGCACTAAAAAAACCGGCAGAAGAAGCTCCTTTATTTGAAGATCGTTGTAATGAAGCATTTTGTGATTCTACAAAGAAAGCGTTTGGATTAATGTGAGAAATCTCCGTATAACCACCATCGCCTCCACCCACATCCTTTGCAGTCTGAGGGGTGTTTCCAATGTAGTCAATATAAGATGTTCCATTATCCTGTGCACCACCAATTACCTCACCTGTTTTTGAAAAACCAATTGCATAAAATTGTGTTACATTATAGCCTCTATTCATCGCTGAAAAAGTAGCACCGGCATTTTGTGTTTTAGCAATACCTCCGTCAGAACCAAAATAAATAACGTTTGTATCTTTTGTGCTCCAAGTAATTTCGTGTTTATCAGGATGACAATAAGTTGGCGTTGCATTACCTCCCCAGTAAGATGAGATTTGTATCCAATTTTGTTGATTTAATAAGTTAAAGGAATGGAAATTAAGTCCACCACCAAATACAAGGTTTTTATTTTTTGGATGTACACCCAGTATATTATCATATGTTCCTTGACCACCATTTCCTGCTTGAAAAGCAAATGGGTCCCAACCGGCACCAGCACCAACAGTTTTAGTCCAAGTAGTTCCTTTGTTAGTTGAATAATATGAGCCAACCAAACCACCGCTTCCGCCAGCACACCAGGCATAAATATAATTATCATCGGAAGGTGCGAATGCAAAATCTGTACGAGCAGAGCCCGAAGGAAGTTTTGTATTACCTGCACCAGAAAGAGCTGTAAAACTATTGGCTAACGGGTCACCGCTTGGTGAAAAATACCCCTTACCTCCGAATGAAAAAATTACTGAACCATCTGATGCAACCTCAATATCCTGACCTCCCCCTGAACCAACTATAGGTACTTTGGTCCAAGTACTACCACCATTATCCGAAACATATAACCCCGATTGGTTAGTAGCATAAATACGCTGAGAATTTATTGGACTCACTTCAATATCATTTACTACCGCCCAACCTGAAGTACTGTTTACTGCTGGTTTTGTTTGAGGATGTAAAGGAACAAAAGTGGCTCCTTTATCAGTTGATTTAAAAACACCTAAACCAACCATTCCCCCTGATATACCCTGAAACCCACAAAGACCTTCTCCTGTTCCGTAATAAATGTCACCGTTCGAAGCTTGCGCGATACACGAAACAGCTAAATTTTCTTGCAAATCATTCACTTTCGTCCAAGAACCACCTGCTGTTGTTGACTTCCACAAACCACCCGCTACAGCACCTGCAAAAACAGTATTGCCGGTAGGGTCATTAATTAAGTCAATTAAAATAGCACGGGTTCTTCCTCCAACATTATCAGGACCCAACTCTTTCCAAGATAAAGGAAAAGCATTTACTTTGTTTGCAGCTGCTACACTTAATGCCACTTCTTCTTGTGCTTTAGCTATCGCATCATAATCCAATTGTCCTGTTTGAGGATTCTTACGTAAATTAAACCAATGTTGGTTAGCACCTGCGGCTTCCTCTTTTTCATTTTCTTCCCCCTCACCAGTTCGTGGAGTATATTTTGCAGTATTATCTAAAAG
>CAIMGI010000103.1 GCA_903840505.1 uncultured Bacteroidota bacterium | reverse complement strand
GGTTTTCCTTAGCCGTTCTTTTTTATTGTTATAATGCTATAATGGAATTGTCGTTGCTTTCTAATATAGCTTTGTTTTTAATAATACTTGCAAGATTGATGTATCCAATAACATAATTATATTCTTTACCGTTATACCTTTCTTCGATACTGGTAAATCCCATTTGCTTAACTGTTTCTTCGTCTGTATACCTGAAGTAAACTTTTAGTATATAATCCTTTGTGTATGTAAAATGTCGGGATTGTTGTTGCTTTTTATACTCGTATTGATATCCGTATTTTGCTGTTGAAATGTCAGAAAGTACTGCCGAACCTGTAGGGTGTCCACCAGCTCCCTTTCCAAGAAAGAATTGTTTGTCCGAAAAAAAGGCTTCTACAATAACTCCGTTGTATTCATTCTCAACATTGTATAAATAATGAGAATTGTTTACGAATTGAGGTATTACAAAAAGTGTTACTTCACTATTGTTCACTTTTTTTCCGGTGGCGACTAATTTTATTTTATATCCTTTTTCTTTTGCAAACTGAATATCATAAGTTGAAATATTTTGAATCCCAATATTGAGTACATCTTCAGGTTTAATGTGTAAACCGTAACTATGAGCGGCAACAATAATGAGCTTGTATTTTGTATCAAATCCACCTACATCCGATGTTGGATCTGTTTCTGCAAAACCCTTTTCTTGTGCTTGCTTTAAAGCAGTAATATAGTCGCTATTTTCGCTAAATATTTTTGACAAAATATAATTGGATGTGCCATTAAATATGCCACTTACACTGTTTAATTGCTCGTTGTCGTAGTACTCTTCAAGATTACGAATAATGGGAATGCTTCCGCAAGAAGATGCTTCATACAGGAGGGATACATTGTGCTTTTTTTGTAGCGCTACAAGCTCTTCCAAATTATTTGCAAGCATTTTTTTGTTTGCAGTAACTACATTTTTTCCGCTAATTAGTGCTGATTTAACAATATTATAGGCCTCTTCAGCATCATCAATAAGTTCAACCACTAAATTTATTTCAGCGTTACCAAGTATTTCTTCTTTGTCAAAAGTAAAAATAGAGGCAGGTAATTTTCTTTTTTTTGCTCTGTCTTTCACTCCTATTTTTACAATTTCGGCCTTAAATCCACTGCTTTCAGTTAATACATCGTATAATCCTTGTCCTACGCATCCAAATCCGAATAGTCCTATTTTAATTTCTGTTGTCATAATTTTATATTTGATATATATTGTATGTGGAATTAATAATTCACTTGAGTTTTGAAAATCCAATAAAGAAAGGATAATTTTAATTTAGAGACAACAACACATATTCATCCAATACGATGAAATTAAAGTATTGTTTTTGTCTTGTTGGATTGAAAAGTAACGATGCACATTCATTTTTTTTATCAATTTATATTTCCCTTTTTTGGGTGAGATGTAGCACCTTGCGAAATTTTTTCGTGGTTGCCAGAAGGTCATAGAGCTCATTCTCTCGCTTCTTCTATATAAACTAATTATCCGGTAAGGAAGAATTAATTTTGTGGCGCAAAGATAACAACAAATTGTTGCCAGTTTCCAAATAAAAAATCAATTATTTTTAAATGAGTGCTGTAAGTGCCTATTTTACTGATATTAACAATGCGATTTTTTTCATTACTTTTGCAGTATGAGAGAAAAAATTAAGCACTTATTAATTGAAATTGATTCTTTTACCACTAACAGTGTCGAAGAATTAGAATCTTTTAGAATAAAAATGCTAGGAAAGAAGGGCGAGGTAACTATTTTGTTTGATGATTTTAAAGGTGTGGAACTTTCTATTAAAAAGGAAATTGGGCAGTTGTTGAATGAGTTAAAAACCAAGACACAACAAAAAATAAGCGACTTAAAAGAACTTACAGAAAGCAGTAGAGAAGTAAATAAAAATTTCGCAGATTTAACCTTGCCCTCTCAATCTGTTTCCATTGGTTCAAGGCATCCACTTTCACTTGTTAAAAATGAAATAATAGATATTTTTTCACGTATAGGTTTTACTGTTTCGGACGGTCCTGAGATAGAAGATGATTGGCATAATTTTTCAGCCTTGAATTTTCCGGATGAGCATCCTGCACGAGATATGCAGGACACTTTTTTTATAGAAGAGAAAATTGCACTTCGCACACATACATCTTCTGTTCAGGTGAGGATAATGGAAAATTCAAAGCCCCCTATTAGAACAATTTCACCGGGAAGGGTTTACCGTAACGAGGCAATATCGGCTCGCGCACATTGTTTTTTTCATCAGGTGGAAGGTTTGTACATTGATAAAAATGTATCCTTTGCCGACCTTAAACAAACCTTGCTTTATTTTGCAAAAGAGATGTTTGGTGCAGATACAAAAATTCGCTTACGCCCATCTTACTTTCCTTTTACTGAACCAAGTGCCGAGATGGATATTTCTTGTCCGTTTTGTAGTGGTAAAGGATGTAATATTTGCAAAGGAAGTGGCTGGGTAGAGATACTTGGCTGCGGTATGGTTGACCCCGCTGTGTTGGATAATTGCAAAATTGATAGCAAGCAATACAGTGGTTTTGCTTTTGGTATGGGAGTTGAACGGATTACAATGTTGAAATACCAAATAAATGACCTCCGTTTATTTTCAGAGAATGATGTGCGTTTTTTGAATCAGTTTAAAACAGAGATTTAATACTTTATGAACTCAAGTGAAAGGGTAGAGCAGTTGCTCTTATTCTTGAAGGAGGACCCTAGCGATTCTTTTTTGCATTATGCATTGGCACTTGAGTACCAAAAGTTAGGAGAAATTTCGAAAGCAATTAAAACAATTGAAGATTTATTGACAAATAATACAAGCTATTTGGGAGCATATTACCAATTGGGTAAATTATACGAAGAGAATAGCAATATGGAAAAGGCTGTGTTGATTTATGAAAAGGGAAAAATAATTGCCAAAGAACAGAACAATCGTAAAACGCTGAATGAGTTAAACGAAGCCTTGGAGAATTTAGTTGATAATTAAAATTCTCTTTTAGTAAGCCCTGATAGTCTTACCTTCAATATAATTTATGAAG
>CAIMGI010000102.1 GCA_903840505.1 uncultured Bacteroidota bacterium | reverse complement strand
TTATTAGAAAATATTTCCGATGTTTTTTTTAGGTATATAATTTATCCCGAATACAAGCTCGATTACATTAGCCCTTCAGTGTTTGAATTAACAGGATACACCCAAGAAGAATTTTATGCCAATCCGTTTTTAGCATATAATACATTGCATTCGGAAGACAGTGAAATAAAGAAGAAATCAGAAGAGGCGATAAAAAATAACAAGGTGCAAGAAAAGGGTGTCGTTGTTGGAAACATTGAGTTAAGAACAATAAAAAAGGACGGAACAGTTATTTGGACAGAAACAATAAGTAAAGTTGTAAAAAATGATGCGGGGATAATAACCTCGGTAGAGGGTGTTGCCAGAGACATTACTGCCAGAAAAAAACTAGAGCTAGAAGCAAAAAGTGTGGCAGAAAACTATAGGCTGTTGTTAGAAAATATGCCTTGTGCCGTGATTATTTTTAATAAAGAAGAATTATTTTTTGCTAACCAACAAGCTTTAAATATGGTTGGTTTAGACTCCAATTATATTTTTCCAAACACCCAAATGTCAATATTAAATTTTATTGATGACGACTGCCACGACATTTTAGAGTTGCGAATAAAAAAACTGTTTGAGGGAGAAACAATAACACCGATTGAAATTAAAATTAAACAGAAAGATGGCACTACACTTTTTGTAGAATCGCAATCAACATTAGTTGACTACTATGGAAAAAAGGCCATTCAAACCATTTTAACAGATATTTCAAAAAGAAAGATAGCAGAACTGTCGTGGGTTGAAAGCGAAAAAAAATTCGCTACCCTCAGCAAGTTTTCACCGGTCGGAGTTTTTATAACCAACAAATTAGGAATACCGGTTTTCATAAACAAAAAATGCTGTGAAATTGCAGGCTTGTCGGAAAAAGAAATATTGAATAACGAATGGTATAAAATAATTTTAGAAGAATATAGAAGTGTTGTAATGGAAATGGTTTTTGTTTCTGTTATGAACCAAAAGGACCTTGAAACGAAATTTAAAATTCTAAATCCTGTATCTAATGAAATATGCTGGATAGAAATAAAGTCGGCCATCATAAAAGGAGAAGAGGAAAGCGTTTCCGGTTGGATTGGAACAGTTGAGGATATAACAGTAAAAAAGAATGCCGAAGAGAAAAAGAACCTACATTTTGAACAAACCCCATTAGGAATAATAGAGTGGGACAGAGATTTTAAAGTTATTCGTTGGAATCCGTCAGCAGAAAGAATTTTTGGTTATAGTAAGGAAGAGGCGCTTGTTTTAAATGGGCGCGACATTATATTCGAAAAGGACGTGAATAAGGTAGACCAAGAGTGGGTAAAGCTTATTAATAACATTGAAGTAATAAAGGTAACGAACAAAAATATCACAAAAGATAAGCGAATAATTTTATGTGAATGGAACAATACACCCTTAGTTAATGAACACGGAAAGGTTGTCGGGGTTGCCTCCTTGGTGCAAGACGTAACGGAACAATATAGAATCCAAAAGGCACTGAAGGACAGTGAAAGATCGCTGTCTACACTAATGAATAATCTTCCGGGTATGGCCTATCGCTGCAAGAATGACAGAATGTGGACAATGGAATTTGTAAGCAAAGGGTGTAAGGAGCTTACCGGATACGACAGTACAGAGTTTATTAATAATAACAAGTTGTCCTATTCGGACACTACCTCACAGGAAGAAAAGGAAGCCGATTGGAAAACGATACAAAGTGCACTTAAAAATAAAACACCCTTTACGGTTAATTACAGGCTAATAACAAAACAGGGCGAAGTGAAATGGGTTTGGGAACAAGGGGAGGGCATATACAATGAAAATGGCGAGGTTGAGGCAATTGAAGGTTTTATAATGGATGTAACCCAAATAAAAACCGCTGAAGAAAAATTCAGAAGCCTTGTTGATTTTTCTCCAGACGGTATTTTTATTCACCAAGAAGGAAAAATTGTTTTTATAAACAAAAGCGGAATGAATATATTGGGGACTCAAAATGTAGAAGAGGCCTACAAAGAAAATATTTTCGATTATTTATTACCCGAACACAAAGAGGAGTCTTTAGAGAGGGTATCAAGGGTGGTTCAAGGAGAACACGTACCTTTTGTAGGAGTTAGAGTAAAGATTGCTTCGGGCGAAATAAAAGACGTTGAAGTAAAGTCCTTGCTTATAAATTATGAAGGAAAGCCGGCAATTCAAACAGTTGTTCACGATGCTAGTCAACAGAAAAAATTAGAAAAGGAGGTAATGAGGGCAGAATTTGCAGAGGAAACAAATGCGTTATTAGAACAAGAAATTACCAAAAGAAAAGTGGCACAGCTTCGGCAAAAGGAGGTGGAGCAACAAATTATAGCCCAAGCGGCAAAAACACAAGCCGTTTTCGATAGCAGCTCACACCATATTTGGACAATAAACAAAGACCTAACAATAACATCTTTCAATAAAAATTATGCAGCATCACTGCAAGAAAATTATGGGCTTTTTCCGATTGAAAACAAAACAAACTTGGAGGAGCTTAAACAAAGTAAAGAAGAGAGAGAGATGTTTAAAGAAAATTATTCAAAAGCGTTTATAGGTATTCCACAGCAATTTGAATTTATTGGAACAAGCGTTCACGGGAAAGAATTTGCAACAGAGGTAAACCTTCAGCCAATTTTTAGTGCGGGGGGTGAAATAAAAGAAGTTTCTGGAATTGGTCATAATATAACAGAGCGAAGGAAGATTCAAGAACAGGTTTCAGTACAAGCAGCAAAATTGAAAGCTATTTTTGAGGCAAGCACTCACCTTGTTTGGACTATTAACAGAGATTTTGAGCTTACCTCGTTTAATTATCAATTTGAGTGTTTTATAAAAGCAGTATACGGCACGAAGCCGAAAATAGGCATTGCCGTAAATAAAGGCAAAATGATATCAACCGCAGAGGTGAATAGCGCTTGGACTCAAACAATGAAAAATGCGTTTGGCGGATCGGTCCAACAATTTGAAACATCTTTTCAAACAAAAAAAGGGGTAACTTTTTGGACAGAGGTGTTTGTAAACCCTATTTATGGAAACAGTGGTAAGGTAATAGAGGTTTCGGGAATTGCACACAATATAACTGAAAAGAAACAAGCAGAAATAGAGATAAAGCAATCGCTTAAAGAAAAAGAGATATTAGTAAAAGAAGTGCACCATAGAGTAAAAAACAATTTACAGGTTATTTCAAGTATCTTAAGTTTACAATCATCTTATACCAAAAACAAACAAACAATAGAACTTTTAAAGGAAATTCAAAACAGGGTAAAATCAATGGCGTTTATTCACGAAAGCTTATACCAATCGAAAGACCTTACACAAATAAATTTTTCAGAATACATTTCTACATTGTCGACCAATCTGCTCCACTCTTATATTACGAAAGAGAAAGAAATAGACTTAAAAATAGACGCACCGAGACTTTATTTAAGTCTTGACCAATCGATTCCTTGCGGACTTATTGTGAATGAGCTTGTATCTAATTCTTTTAAATATGCATTTGAAAAGAGAAAAAAGGGTCTCGTTAAGATCGTTGTAAAGGAAGTTAAAAATGAGATTAGAATTGTAATAAGCGATGACGGCATAGGGTTGCCCAAATCAATTGACTACAAAAACACGGAGTCCTTAGGTTTGCAGCTTGTTACAGCTTTGGCAGAGCAATTGAGTGGCAAAATTAAATTAAGCAGAACAGGGGGAACAAAATATACGCTTACCTTTCTCAAAAACACAAAGTAAATGTAATTAGAAAGCCTATCTTTGTAGCATTAAAAATAATGGAATGAATAAAACAAATATATTAATAGTAGAAGACGAAGCAATTGTTGCGAAAGACATTCAGCAAAGCCTAAAAAAGGCGGGGTACAATGTTGTAGGTGTTGCATCAACCGGTGAAAAAGCAATTGAGCTGGCAAACGAAAAAAAGCCCGACCTTGTTCTAATGGATATTATGTTAAAAGGCCCAATGAGCGGAATCGAAGCCGCAGAAGAGATTCGCTTAGCTTTGAACATTCCCGTAGTTTTTTTAACTGCCTATGCAGACGAAAGTACATTTAATAAAGCAAAAATCACAGAACCTTATGGATACATTATAAAACCGTTTAAGGATATTGATTTACACACAAGCATACAACTTGCTTTACACAAACATGAAAAAGATTCGTCCATTAAAAAAGACAGGGATTTTTTATATTCATTGGTAGAAGGAAAAAGCGAAAAGGAAATAATTTTTATCAAGGCAAACCACAAATTAGTAAAACTTAAAACAGCAGATGTTACTTATGTTGAGGCGCTTAAAGATTATGTTATCATTAACACACCAACAGGTCGTTTCACGATTCACTCAACAATGAAGGATATTGAAGCAAAGCTCTCTAGTAAGGACTTTATTAGGGTTCACCGATCATTTATCGTTAGGGTTGATAAAATAGCCTCTATCGAACAACCAAATTTAACAATTGAGGGGGACGGTAAAACAATTCCAATTGGCGCATCATACAAAGAAGAACTGTTGAACAAAATAAATTTGCTATAAAAGCCAATTGTCCTATTTGGGATAAAATATTTACAGATTATTTAAACGGCAACAACTTACGAAGCTCTCTCCCAATACCAATAAACGTTTGGTTGTTAAGCGGAAACTCAAGAAATACGTGCAGAATACTCAATAAAAACAAAGCAAAAAAACCAACTTTGTAATTGTAAGCATATACAGCAACAGAAAGCAGCCAAAGCGAAATAATAATAGTAAATCGCCCCCTAGAAATTTCGTGCCACTTAATAACCGAAGTTTTCGAAAACCAATTAAGATAATGGTAGGTATATGCGAATGCTATGAAACGCATAATAGCAATCGCCTTGGGGTTTGTAAACACATCTTTCATTTCAGTAATTGCTCCCATTCCCAATAAATCAGAAAGGTGTTTGTTCACAATGCTAAATATTTTATATGCATTTTCTACATACGCACTAATCCCCAAAAAACTGTTAGGTATATATAAAAAACAGAATAATGCACAGCACACAAATACAATTAACGAAAGAATACCGGAGAGGCTTTTTCCTTTTAGTGCTCCGAATAAAATAAAAGCCCCGGTAAAAATAAATACGTGAATAATGGTTGGTAAAAAAATAGCAAACAACAACTCCAATGCTACCACCTTGTTCAAATCAAAAAGAGCAAATAAGAACAAAGCAGCAAGTAAGAGCCCAATTTTAACCATTGTTTTTTCAACAAACAAGAGTATAAATGAAAAAAGAAAACCAATACAAATAATTTCTGTAACATACTTGTTAATGTCAGAATTCCTATCAAACGCACCAACCATCAATAACAAACTGGCAAGCACAAAAATCACAATGTCCCACTTTGATTTTATGAAAAAATCTTTTTTCTGTAACCACGATATTTCGGTTAAATAGTGCAAGGGGCCCAAAACAGAATAAGCAAAGAGAAAGAGTTCAAAAGGAATAATAAAGGCGGCAATAACACTGATAACCATTAACCCAATATTTAAGTAGTTAATGCCGTCAGGGCTTTTTAATCTATCAATAAACGAACTGTTTTCCATAAAATTATAACACAACTAAAGTAACCAAAAAATGCAATAAAAAATAATTTGTAGTGAGGCTTTAGTCTATTTATTATTATAGGTATTCATTGTTCGTTGCAAACCAATTGTTGTAAAGGCTTTTATAATATCAATTGATAAAGCGATACGCGGTGCCAACAAAGCAGTTTCTTCTGCCGACCATTTTCCAAGAACATAATCAACTTGTTTGCCCTTCGAAAAATCATTTCCAACACCAACACGCAAACGAGCAAACTCTTCTGTGCCCAATGTTTCGCTTATGCTTTTCAAACCATTGTGGCCACCATCTCTGCCTTTTGTTTTTAGTCGAAGCGAGCCCAAAGGCAAGGCAATGTCATCGGTAATAATAAGTACATTTTCTAATGGGATTTTTTCCGCCCGCATCCAATAGTTTACAGCCTTACCACTCAAATTCATATAGGTTGAAGGCTTTATCAAAATGATGCTTCTGCCCTTAAATTTATATTCGCAGGTGCTTGCAAGCTTATTGGCTGTAAAAATAATATTGGACGACTTAACCAAGTCGTCCAATATTATAAATCCTATGTTGTGGCGCGTATTTTCGTACTCTTCGCCAATGTTGCCTAAGCCAACAATAAGGTATTTCAATCTCTTATGCTTTTATTTTTTATCTGTTTTTGCAGGTGCGGCTTTTGCAGGCGCAGCTTTTGCAGCAGCAGCAGCAGGTGTAGCAGCAGCAGCATCGGCAACAACAGCAACAGCTCTTGTAACAGAAACAGTAGCCACAACCATATTAGGAGTGTCTAAAAATTGAACATCCTTAACAGAAAGATCTGCAACGCGAACTTTGTCACCAATACCCAAAGTGCTTATGTTTACAACAACGGCATCAGGCAAATTAGCTGGCAAAGAACGAACTTTTAGTTTTCTTACTGGTGTAATCAATTTCCCACCTTCTCTTACTCCAGGTGAAACACCTTCAACCTTTACAGGAACTCCCATCACTACATATTTTTCAGGAAATAATTGTAAAAAATCAACATGTAATATTGCATCAGTTACTTTGTGAAACTGAATATCTTGCATAATCGCTTCAAACTCTCCCTTTCCTTCAATGTTTAATTTAACCGTGTGTACATCTGGAGAATATACCAGTGGTTTAAATTGTTTTTCTTCGGCCGAAAAAGAAACTTGTTCTTTTCCACCATACAAAATACAAGGAATGCCTCCACCTGTTCTCACAGCTTTTGCATCTTTTTTCCCTACGCTCGCTCTTGGCGAACCGCTAATAGATACTGATTTCATTTTTATTTATTTATTTGGTTTATAATTAATTTAACAGATAAATGTTGAGCTGATAGACTCGTAGTTATGTACTTTTCCTAATACATCGGCAAACAAGTCGGCAACCGACAACACTTTTATTTTTGAACTTTGTTGAGTTAACGGTATAGTGTCAGTAACAACCAACTCCACAATGCCCGACTTTTCTATATTTTCATATGCTTTTCCCGAAAGAACAGGATGTGTACAAACAGCGCGCACACTTTTTGCGCCCTTGTCTAACATCATATCCGCAGCCTTTGCAAGTGTTCCTCCTGTATCAACAAGGTCGTCAACCAACACAATGTCGCGCCCCTCAACATCACCAATCACAGTCATACTGTCAATTACGTTTGCTTTTTTTCGTTGCTTGTAACAAATTACAATTTCGGAATTTAAATATTTAGCGTAAGCGTTTGCTCTTTTAGAGCCCCCCATATCGGGCGCAGCCATTGTAAGTCGAGGCAAATTTAAACTTTGTATATATGGCAAAAACAAGGAAGAGGCATATAAATGATCAACCGGCACATCAAAGAAACCTTGAATTTGGTCAGCGTGTAAATCCATTGTTATAATTCGTGTAACACCGGCTGCGCTTAACAAATTAGCCACTAATTTTGCACCTATTGCAACGCGGGGTTTATCTTTTCTGTCTTGTCTTGCAAAACCAAAATAAGGCATTACCGCAATAACCTCCTTTGCCGATGCTCGTTTTGCTGCATCTACCATCAACAACAATTCAAACAAATTGTCAGCTGGAGGAAAGGTAGATTGTACAATAAACACATCACAACCCCTTACGGTTTCTTCGAAAGAAGGTTGAAATTCACCATCGCTAAAACGCGAAACCTCCATTGCACCAAGCTCCCCACCGTATGCTTTGGCAATTTTTTGAGCCAAGTAGGCTGACTCGGTTCCTGAAAATATTTTTACTTGTGATTCCATTAAATTTTAAAACGGGATGCGAAGATACTAAATTTGAAGATATTTGAAACCTATTTTCACTACTTTTTGCTGCGAAGCACATTTTTTAGCGCTTTATCCAAATTGTCGAACTTGAACACAAAACCTGTATCCATTAATTTTTGCGAGGAAATATTACAGCCCTCGAGCAACACACAAGACATTTCGCCCACTAAAATGCGAAGTAAAAAAGAGGGGGCATTGGGCAAAAAGAAAGGGCGCTTCAACACCTTGGCAATTGCACCAATGAATGATTTGTTGCTTACTTGCTCGGAAGCAACAACATTGTAGGCACCTTTCATAGAATCATTCTCAATACTCGCTAAAAAGGCATAGCACAAATCATCTATATGAACCCATGTAACAATTTGTTTTCCCGAACCAAAAGCTACGCCTATCCCACAACGAATCAAAGGGCTTAATTTTTTTAATACCCCATCTTCTTTTGTCAATACCATCGGCATCCTTAATTTTACTACCCTTTCAGCGATTGGAGAAAAATTATCGGCAGCACTTTCCCACAACACACAGCAGTTTCCAAGAAAATGAGTGTTCGCAGCCGCATCTTCCGATAAATTAGTAGCTCCCGAATTTGCATTGTAATAGCCGGTTCCCGAGGCAGATATAAAAGCTGACAAGTGTACGCCTTGTTCAAGTAATTTTTGTTTTAATAATTCGGCAGTTTTTACGCGACTATCTATCAGCAGTTGTTTGCGCTTTGCCGACCAGCGCTTTGCCGAAATATTTTCTCCTGCCAAATGAACTATAAAGCGAACTCCGAAAAGGGCTTCCGGCTCAATGATGTTCTCTTGCAAGTTCCATAAATACGTTTTGTGTTTTGAAGTTAAATTTCTTTTTCTACTCAAATGACGTACTTCATAGCCTTTTTGCACAAGTAATTCGGAAAGCCTTTTTCCAACAGTGCCACTTCCCCCAGTAATCAAAACTGTTTTTTCGCCCATACCACTTAAACAAAAAATAGCTCATATTGTTTATAAAATAACAATTGAAAATAATACCTAAATTTGTTTTAAGTGAATTCAAAGCTACAACTATGACAAATAAGAAAACCGTTTCAATAATTTTTGTTTTGCTGGCCACCCTGGCTTTAACAAAAGCCGGATACAAGCATTTCTCCAAATCAGAATTCGAAAAAGCGCGTCCAACTGAAATTAGTGAGAACGAAACCGAGAAAACAAAGCGCAAAGAATGGGAAAACAATATGCACCGTGCTGCTCCCGGTACGGATTGGAGAGCAATAGAAGAAGCGAACCGCTATTCAAACCAACAGCTTTTTCGCTCATATGGAAAAGTAACACAACAAGAAATTTTAGCAAACGGACATTTAACAGGGGAGTGGCGCGAAAAGGGCTGTACTAGCAATACCGGCAGAATACTCAATGCCGATTACGATGCTTTAAGCGGAATGGTTTATTGTGCATCAGACGGAGGAAATATTTGGAAAGGCAATATGAATGGAACAGGCTGGACAGTATTAAACGATAAAAACAGAATAGGAACACAATTTCTAAACATTATTCCAATTCCCGGTGGAAAAAGAATTTTGACCGGTGGGGGAAAAACAATACAATATTCGGATAATGATGGCGCATTATGGCAAACAGCGCAAGGATTGAATAATGTGGCGGCTTGGGGTTGGTTTAAAAAAACAATGGTGTTGGACGATGCTGCCAAAACTGTTTTTTTATTACTCGAAGAATGGGATTATGTAAATTGGTATTCCATTGTGAGTATTTATAAATCGGGTGACAAAGGACAAAGCTATTCCTTGGTAAAATCATACCCAACGAGTGCTTATGGAGACTTGTCAAAATTCGATATTTGGGCACCCCGCTTTGGTAATCCGCTTTTAAGTTTAGTGCAAAACGATTCCATCTTTAGCATCGATCCGCAAACAAACGCTTTTACTTTTACCGGAACTTTTCCTTTAGCAAATGCCGGAGGTGAGCTTATAACAGGCTACCGTGATAATAACAGTTTTGTATTATATACCCTTGTTGGCCAGGATTTGTATCGCTCAACAAACGGAGGATACAATTGGAGCTTTGTTTCCGGAACACCCGTAAGTTCTTATGACAATTACAGTTTCAGCTGTTCTTTATCAGACCCTACTCACTTATTTTTATCAAGCGTAGAGTGTTACAGAAGTTTTGATAACGGTCAAAACTGGACCTTGCTGAACAATTGGTGGGATTATAACGCAAACCCTGCAATAAACTTACACGCAGACATACACGCCATCATCCCCTACAAAGATAACAACAACGTAAACCGTGTTTTTGTTTGTACTGATGGAAGCATTTTTGATTCGAACGATGATTTACAAAGTGTAAATAATTTAGCGGTAACCGGACTAAATACCGGACTGATTTATACGACCTATACCAACCGAGCAGACGCAAATTATATTTATGTAGGCACACAAGACCAAGGTTATTTGCAAGCGTCAAACGATCCCGGAGGAGTGCTCTCATTTGCACAACAAATAACAGGCGATTATGGCCACATTGTTTCTTCCGATGGTGGAAATACCATTTGGATGAATTATCCGGGCTTTACTCGATACGTAACCAATCCAAAAGTGAACGTAAACGGATACGATTGGGACTTTAATACAAATGCATTCAACCGCTCTTTATGGATACCACCAATGATGGCACACCCAACCAACAATAAGATTACATACATAGCGGGAGGAAATTTAAATGGAACAGGCTCACACATTGTTCAACTTCAAAACAGTGGCGCTAACATTAATGCGACAGAATTAGCCTTCGATTTTGAAGCAGCCTCACAAGGTGGTTACATCACGGCAATGGCGCTCTCGCCAATCAATAGCAGCTATAGATATGTGCTAACAGATAACGGATATTTTTATTATTCGTCAGATGCAGGAAGCAACTGGACACAAAGTGACAGCACCGGTTTGCCCGGCACACATTGGTTTTATGGAGCAACTATTTATCCTTCAAAAACCACCTTGGGAACAGTGTACATAGGTGGAAGCGGATACAACAACCCTCCTGTTTATGTTTCCACAAATCACGGAAAAGATTTTACAAACATTTGCTCTAATAATGGAATGCCGAGTACACTGGTGCATCAATTAACGGGAAGCGATAAAGACAGTGTTATTGTTGCAGCAACCGAAGCGGGGCCCTATGCTTATATTCCAAGCGAAAATAAATGGTATAATATTTCAGGCCTGGCTGGTCCCGATCAAAATTATTGGAGTGTAGACTATGTACCTTTAACAAACACCATGCGTTTTGGAACACATGGAAGGGGAGTGTGGGATTTTGCAATGCCATCTCTGGTTTCTATAATTGAGAAAACTAAAAACGAAATTTCGGTTTTAGCTTTTCCTAATCCAACAACAGATTTTGTTGCCTTTAAATTTTCAGGAAGCAAAGAGGCGCAGTTGATTTTGTACAATACAAAAGGACAACAGGTACTAAGCCAACAAATTGTTGCAAATAAAAAAGTAGAAATAACCTATTTGAGTGAAGGAATTTACCTCTACAACATAATTGTAAATGGAAAATCTTTTACAGGAAAATTTGTAAAAAGCGAGAGGTAATTGAAGCTTATTGAGTTTATACTAAAAACGCATTTGTGATTTCTGTGAAGGTTTTTACTGATGGCAAACCCCAACAACGAATAACCAACAACCAACAACCAACATGAAATACACCAAACACGTTTTTATCTGCAACAACCAACGCAAAGAAGGCGAAAGAATATGTTGCGGAGATGCTCACGGAATGGAACTCGTTGCTTCTTTTAAAAAGCAAATAAAGGACAAAGGCTTACACGTTGAGATTCGTGCGCAACGCACAGGCTGTTTAGATATTTGCGAAATGGGACCAAGCATAGTTGTTTACCCTGAAGGCGTTTTTTATGGCAAGGTTCAGTTAGCCGATGTGGCTGAAATTGTAGAAGAGCATCTTGTAAAAAACATACCGGTAGAAAGACTAAGGCTTAACTTCAAAGCATAATGAAAGTTGTTATACAGCGCGTAAAAAAAGCTTCTGTACATATTGATAAACAAGAAGTAGCGGCAATACAAATCGGACTCTTACTTTTTTTAGGCATACACGAAAACGATACCGAAGAAGATCTTGCTTGGCTATCATCAAAAATAGTAAACTTGAGAATATTTGCTGACGAAAACGGACAAATGAATTTATCGGTAAAAGAAAACGAAATTTTGTTGGTGAGCCAATTTACTTTATATGCCAACACCAAAAAGGGAAACAGGCCCTCATTTATTTCTGCTGCAAAACCCGATAAAGCAATTCCGCTGTACGAAAAAATGATAAGTCAATTGCAAGCCGACCTCGGAAAACCAATAAAAACAGGTGTTTTTGGTGCCGATATGCAAATTGAATTAGTAAATGATGGGCCGGTAACGATTGTGATTGATACACTGAACAAGGAATAAAATCCACCTGCCACAAACAATCGACCACCGAATTTATACTAAAAATGTAATTTTTTAGTTGTTTCTTTGTATTATAAACCCTATTGTCAAGAATTGAATAAGATAAAACACCTTTTTTTAATTGCTTGTTTTTGTAGTTTTTACATAAGCTACGCCCAGCCCATCAACGACAATTGTGGCTCGGCAACCCAATTGTGTCCCAACCAGCCGGTAGCAGCAACAAACATTGCAGCAACAACACAGTGCGGTAGTGCCGATGGTGATTGTTTACAAGGCGGTACTTGGGGGCAATGTTACGATGTACACAACTCTGTTTGGTTTAAATTTACTACCAACAATATCGGTGGAGGTGTAACGGTAACCATTTCAGGCATAGCTCCGGGAGCAGCCCAATTACAGGGTGTATTGCTTGCCGTTGCCATTCCTTGTGATGCAACAACCTATACCGGACTCAATTGCAATGCTGGTGCATTCAACAACTTTGTATTAAACAGCGGAGCCCTATTACCCAACACAACGTATTGGGTACAAATTGATGGAGTAACTGTCGGTGACCAAGCAAACTTTAACATTGTGGTGGCAGGTCCTGCTGTAGATGTTACTGCAACCCTTGCGGTGGTAGACGATTTGTGCGGAAACAGCACAGGAAGTATTACCGTAAATAACGTTACAGGTGGACAAGCACCTCTGACCTATTCAATAAACGGACAACCTTTTCAAAGCTCAAATGTATTTAATGGTTTGCCTGCGGGCAACTATGTTGTTACTATTAAAGATGCAAATGGTTGTAATTATCAACAACCGCTTGTTGTTATTGCGGGCTCTAATGGTCCTGCTAGCATTACTTTCACAACTGTTGATGCTACTTGTAATAACAATAATGGAAGCATAACCGTAACAAGTGTGAACGGAGGCGTTCCTGCATATCAATATGCCTTAAACGGCTCGCCTTGGCAGAATTCAAATACTTTTAATGGACTAGGGGGAGGCACCTATTTAATAACGGTTATTGACGCCAACGGTTGCACCTACAGTGTCTACGTCAATGTCGCAATTACAGGAGGAATACAATCGGCAGAGCCGGTTGTAGTAAATGCCGATTGTGGTGTAAACAACGGAAGCATAACAATAATAAACATTGTGGGCGGAGTGGCACCCCTTAACTATTCCTTAAATGGTGGGGCAGCACAAGGCTTACCAACATTTAACGGCTTGGCTCCCGGAACCTACACCGTAACAATTGTTGATGCAAACAATTGTCCTTTTACAGTTTATAACATTGTTGTAGGCACCAACCCCGGCCCAACATCCTTTGTCGGAAATACCGTAAATGCTGTGTGTGGCAACTCCGCGGGTTCTATAACTGTTATAAATGAAGTGGGAGGTGTATCACCCTATACTTATTCAATAAATGGTGGTGCATATGTTGCCGGAAATGTTTTTGCCGGACTTCCCGCAGGAACCTACACCATCACCATAAAAGACGCCAACGGCTGTACTTATGCCCAGCAAATAACGGTACCCGAAACAAAAGGCGTTACCAATGCCGGAACAACTATTGCTAATCCGAATTGTTCGGCTACCGATGGAAGCATAACGGTATCAAGCATAACGGGTGGAGTGCCTCCTTATACTTATTCGTTAAATGGCGGTGCGGCACAGGGCTCAAATCAGTTTTCGGGCTTGGCACAAGGAAGTTATACTATAATTATTACGGACGCCAACGGCTGCCAATACACCATTACAAACATTATTTTAACCGAAAACAATCAAATAACAGACATCAATATTTCAGTAACAGACGTTTTGTGCGGTGTGAGTTTTGGTGCTGTATTGGTAAACAGTGTAACAGGTGGAATAGCGCCTTATTCCTATTCTGTGAATGGTGGCCCCGGACTTCCCGGACCTAATTTTACAGGATTAAAAACAGGTCCAGCAACCATTACTGTTACCGATGCAAATGGTTGTACCTTTTCAAAAACAATTGATATACCAAACAACGGAATCAGCGGTTGTGATGCCGGTCCCGATGTAACAATAACAAGAGGAGAAAGCACAACGCTTAATGGAACAACGAATGGCAATCCAGCTACTTGGTCGCCTCCAACGGCATTAAGCGATGCTGCTTCGTCCACAACAACAGCCACACCAGCTGCAACAATCACATACACTTTAACCACCACCACTGCAGAGGGTTGTACCTGTACCGATGAGTTAACTGTTACGGTTACCCCGCTCATAAAAATACCAAACACCTTTACCCCAAATGGCGATGGGATAAACGATGTGTGGGAAATTGTATACATTGAGTTTTACGATGATTGCGAAATTTCGGTGTATAACCGTTGGGGCGAAAGAGTGTTTAAGCAAAAGGGATACGAAGACGGAAACGAATGGAATGGAACAAACAACGGTTTAGCATTGCCTGCCGCAACATACTATTATGTAATTCGATTAAATGTACCAAAAGACAGTGACGTACAAGACCTTTATGAAGGCTCTATTACGATAGCAAAATGAGAAAAAGGATATTGGTCGCTTTCTGTTTTTTTGTAAGTGTTAATTGTTATTCCCAACAATTGGCTCAGTACACTCAGTATATGTTTAACCAATACGGTTTAAATCCCGCTGTTGGCGGAAGTAAAAAATGCCCCGAAGCTAAAATGGGTTATAGAACACAGTGGCTTGGTTTTGATGCAGCACCCATAACAGAATTTTTTAGTATAAATGGCGTCTTGCCCAATAAAAGAAGACTCAGCGCAAGAGACAAACACGCCATTGGTTTGTATATTGAAGGCGACCAAACCGGTCCAACGAGTAGAACAGGAATATACGTTTCATATTCATACCACCGACCCATCACAAGAAATTTATACGGCTCAGTAGGATTGTTTGCTGGTGCTATGCAATATGCTTTTAATGCTAACCAAACATTGGTAGCAATGCCCGACCCTGTTGTTGCTTCAAGCAGGGCAGCGTGGTTGTATCCCGATATTAATCCGGGCGTTTTTATTTATGGCGACAGGTTATATGCAGGGCTTTCAGTTAAAAATGTGGTAGGAAACAGCCTTACAAAAATATACGGCAAGCAAAACCGGTTAACGCGACACTATTATTTATCCGCCGGCTATAAATTATCTACATCAGGTGACTATTCACACATACCCTCTTTCAACTTAAAATTTTCACCTTATGGAACACCGTCCTTAGACTTAAACTATATGGTTGATTATCGCAACAGAATAGCCTTAGGGTTTTCGTATCGACACTTTGACGCAGCTTGCGCATTGGTTAGGATAGGTATCAGTAAATTTATTTCGTTGGGATATTCTTTCGACTATACACTTTCAAAAATTCGCTATGCAAGTTCTAACTCGCACGAAATAATCATTGCGGTTAGAATATGTAAAAACGGGGACTCTGACGGAAATAAACATACAGAATGTCCCGCATATCAATAAAACCCACTTTTTCTTTTTTGTTTTACGAAGCAAAAAAGATGAGTACTCCACTGAAGTGGATATTTTCACTTATCTGCACTGTTTACATTATTTATAAAATAACCTATTCACAACAAGGTCTTTCCGAATGGCTTGTTCTGGGTCATCAAAAAACAATCGGACTTTTTTTAGTCGCAGCCTTAATGCCCATGAACTGGCTGCTGGAAGGCCTTAAATGGAAAACGTTGTTGGCGAAGCAAGAACAAATGTCGCTAAATGAGGCAACCAAAAGTGTATTAATTGGTGTTGCGTCAGGAATTTTCACTCCGAACAGGGTGGGGGAGTTTGCAGGCAAAATTATTTCTTTAAAAAATACAGCTCCGATTATCGGAATAAAATTAAACCTATTGGCGGGAGCAGCTCAACTATTGGCAACGCTTTTTTTTGGCACAGTAGCACTTTTTTTCATTCAGGAAATAGCGATAAATAAATCAGTATTAATTTTATTTTCCATCTTATTGATTGCTATTGCGGCCTATGTTTATTGCAATAGCAAAGGCTTGTTTAACGTCATTAACAAAATTTCAGGCAATAAAATTGGCTCTTCCGAAAATGAATTACCCGAACAACGAACACTCTTTTTAATTTTGTTATTGTCCTTCATAAGGTATGCCGTTTTTTGTACACAGTTTGTTTTGCTGCTTTATTTTTCAGGAATACAATTGCCCTTAATTTTATTGGCAGGGCTGGTTTCAATTACCTTTTTAATAGGCACGATTATACCCACCTTCGCACTCTCTGAAATTGCCGTTCGCGGGAGTGTTGCTGTTTTTATTATTGGCGCTTTTTCAAATCAAGAAGCGATTATTTTGTTCGCATCGTTTCTTCTTTGGATTATTAACATTGCCCTTCCGGCCTTATTAGGTTGTTTTTATTTTGTTCGACTTAAGCAGTTGGGAAACACTTCACCCAAACAAGATGATGCTATTTGATGCTTTTTTTATAATTTCAATCAGTCTTCTTTTTGTTTATGCATTCGTTTTTTTATGGTATGCATACGGCTGGACCAAACTTAATTCACCAACAACATCAGTTAGTTTAAGCACATCGGTTTCAGTTGTTGTGGCTGTTCGTAATGAAGAAAAAAACACAAGCAAACTGCTGGACTGTATTTCAAAACAAGATTACCCAATCGGTCTTTTGGAGATAATAGTTGTTGATGATTCATCAACAGACAGAACAGTTGAAACGATAAAAGAGTTTCAAGAAAAAAACCATTCAGTAAACATTGTGTTGCTATTATTAGAAAACACTTCACCCAACCCTTCTCCTAAAAAAAGGGCAATTGCAGAGGGCATAAAAAGCAGCAAAGGGAAATTAATAATTACTACTGATGGAGATTGTGAAATGGGCAACAAATGGATTTCTTCAGTAGTGTCTTGTTATGAAAAAACAAGCGGGAAAATGATTGTTTCCCCGGTATCACTTTCATCAACAAAGCACTTTTTTGAGCAAGCCCAGTCGCTTGAGTTTTTGTCCTTGATAGGCTCTTCGGGAGCATCCTTGTATTTTAAAAAACCGCTGATGTGTAACGGGGCAAACTTAGCGTATGAAAGGAGTGTTTTTTTTGAAACAGGCGCTTTTGAGAATAGCAAAAACAGGGCTTCGGGAGACGATATGTTTATGATGCTGGCAGTAGATAAAAAGTATCCTGGGCAAATTGTTTTTAATAAGTCGGAGCAAGCAATTGTAACAACCGCAGCTTGCAATAGGCTCTCAATTTTTATAGCACAGCGAAAAAGATGGGCATCCAAATCATTACAATATAAAAATGGCTACATCTATTTAATAAGCGCATTGGTCTATACGATTAATATTTCTATAACAATAAGTGTAGTATTTTCGATTTTTTACAATAGATTTGTTCCTGCGTTTTTGTTTTTATTTATTGGCAAAAGCTTAATCGATTTTATTTTTTTGATACCGGTGTCAAGTTTTTTTAATAAAAAGCCTTTATTGATATTTTTGTTGCCTATGCAACTCATATATGCATTGTATGTTTCTGTTGCTGGTTTGTTTGCGTTTTCGAATAATTATTATTGGAAAGGCAGACAGCTGAAATAAAAACCTTATGACAGAGAACAACAAGAAATTTTCAAGAACACTTTCCTATCAAGCTTGGCAGCGTCTAAAAAAGAACAAGCTAGCAATGGGTGGATTGATTGTTATACTTATTGCTTCTTTGGTTGCAACGTTGGGTTCAATAATACGGCCAGACTCTACCCCAATGGCAAACGAAATGTCATTGCAATTAACAACAAAACCACCGGGATTTAAGGTGCAGATGTTGAAGATAAAAAACAACCAGCTTACAGAGCACCAAAACAATTTTCAAAAGATGTTTTTTGGAGGCGAGGATAACGAATATAAAAACACACCCATTCGCGGATATCGTTTTTCGGGCGAAAATATCATTGTACAAGAATATGCAGGCACAATGAATACAAAGGGGGTCGAAAAAAGCTATAACGTGGCAGACGTTGCCTATTCACTTTCTTTGGTGGGTACGGTAGAAAACGATGGCAAAGGAAATTTGATTTTTAATTCCTATACAAACGAAAGAATTGTTCGGCCTATTACCGATTTACAACAGGAAATTGTTGCCAACAATATTGTAACAAAAAAATTTATATTAGGAACCGACCGTTTTGGAAGGGATATGTTAAGCAGACTAATGGCGGGTTCGTTAATTTCGCTTTCTGTTGGTTTTATTTCGGTATTTATTTCCATTATTATTGGTGTGTTGTTTGGAGCCTTGGCGGGTTATTTTAGAGGCTGGGTAGACGATGTTATTATTTGGTTGATAAATGTAGTTTGGTCAATACCAACCTTGTTATTGGTAATTGCCATTACGCTTGCATTGGGAAAAGGCTTTTGGCAAATATTTGTTGCGGTAGGCTTAACTATGTGGGTAGAGGTGGCACGTGTGGTGCGTGGCCAGTTTTTAAGTTTGCGTGAAAAGGAGTTTGTTGAAGCAGGAAAGGCACTTGGTTTTTCGAATCTCCGAATTATTTTTAAGCACATATTGCCCAATGTTATGGGACCGATAATTGTAATTTCGGCATCAAACTTTGCAAACGCCATACTCATTGAAGCGGGACTAAGTTTCTTAGGTATAGGTGCGCAGCCGCCAATGTCATCTTGGGGCTCAATGATTAAAGACCATTACGGATATATTATTGTTGATGCGGCTTATTTAGCAATATTGCCGGGCTTGGCAATCATGCTGATGGTGTTGGCTTTTGTTTTGGTGGGCAATGGCTTGCGCGATGCACTCGATTCAAAAGCAATTGACGATGATCAAGTTTTTGGTTACTAATTTCACCACCAACAACTATCAACCAATAGCTACATATACTTTTTTATTTTTTTCATAAACTCCGAAGCATATACAAAATCGTTTATTTCGGGGTTTTCTGTTTTCAGTATTTCTTCCTTTGAACCTTTCCACCAAACTTGGCCCTTATAAATAAAAGTAATGTTGTCGCCAATTTCAATTACCGAATTCATATCGTGCGTAATAACAATGGTGGTAATATTTAACTCGTATGTAATTTCTTTTATCAGGTTATCAATTAAAATAGATGTGCGTGGATCAAGTCCCGAATTCGGCTCGTCACAATACAAATAACGGGGTTCCATAGCAATTGCACGAGCAATACCAACCCGTTTTTTCATACCTCCGCTTAGCTCCGAAGGATAAAGTTTTCCGGCATTTGGAAGATTTACTCTTTGTAAACAAAATTGAGCGCGATCCCGTTTTTCTTCAGCGCTCATTTCAGAAAACATCGTCATCGGAAACATCACATTTTCTTCGGCTGTAAGCGAATCAAACAATGCGCCTCCTTGAAAAAGCATACCAATCTCCTTGCGAATAGCCTTCTTCTCCTTGTCGTTCATTGTTGTAAAGTTTCTGCCATCGTATAAAACTTCACCTGTATTTATACTTGTTAGGCCTACCATACACTTAATTAGTGTGGTTTTTCCCGATCCGCTTTCGCCAATAATCAAATTTGTTTTACCTTGTTCAAACAGAACAGAAGCCGAAGAAAGAATAGTTCTGTCGCCAAATATTTTGCTGATATTTTTAACCTCAATCATGCAAGTAACAATTGAGTTAGTATAACATTAAACAACAAAATAATAATGCTGCTATACACAACAGCTTTTGTTGACGACCGACCAACTTCCAATGCTCCACCATGTGTATTATAACCGTGATAGGCAGAAACAGATGTGATGATAAATGCAAATGCTACCGTTTTAATAAGGGCATAAGTAATGTTGAAAGGTAAAAACTGGTATTGAATTCCGTAAATAAACTCATATGACGTAACAACGCCCGAAGCTACACCCGCAATATATCCGCCCAACAAGCCCAAAAACATACTTAAAATAATTAGAAAAGGATGAATAAAAACAGCCGCTATAATTTTTGGTAAAATAAGATACCCCGAAGAGTTTATGCCCATTATTTCCAAGGCATCAACTTGCTCTGTAACACGCATAGTGCCAATTTCAGAGGCAATATTTGAACCTACTTTTCCCGCTAATATTAAACTTACAATTGTGGGGCAAAATTCTAATACCAATGTGTCGCGGGCTGCAACGCCAACTGCGTAAAGTGGTACCCACGGACTTGTAAAATTAAAGGCGGCTTGTATGGTAAGCACAGCTCCCATAAACAAGGATATAATACAAACAATACCCAAGGAGCTAACGCCAATGGAATCAACCTCCTTAATAAATTGGTTTCTATAAACAGCAAACCTCTCGGGTTTACCAAAAACCTTGCGTAATAAAATAAAATAACGTCCTAGATGAAAAAACCAGTTCATAATAATTCGGTCTAAAATTAGTTATTTTATTGTTTGATAGGCAATGTATTTTTTTTACATTCGTACTGAAAATGAGAAACAAACGATTGGTTTTTAGTAAAAGCAACCTGCTTTTTTTGTGCAGCATCTCCTTGTTGCTTGTTTTTGTATTGGGTTCTTGCAAAAGTTCTTCGCACAAGAAATCGAAACCGAAGAAGAATAAAACATCAAAGTGCGCTACTTGCCCTAATTTTTAAGCAGGCTCTATATCTAAAAATAGCAAATAAGGCTTTCTTCCCCTTTTTTTATTTACTTTCGTATCCCGTAAATTTAGAACTATTCTAAATAAGTAATGAAAAAACCGCTGGGCGAATTATACAAAGGACAAAAGGGAAGAATAGACTCCTTTAATGACAAAGCGCTTTCGCTGAAGTTGATGGAGATGGGTTTTTTGCCTGGAGAGGTAATACAGCTTTCGCACATTGCACCAATGGGTGATCCAATAGCTGTAAGTGTTTCGGGCTACATTCTAAGTTTGCGCTTAGAAGAAGCGAACACCATAATTGTGGAATGTTAAAACAGTACAGCCATTAACTCAAAAAAAAACATATTAAAAGCAACGCTAAAAATAGCACTAGTTGGAAACCCTAACAGTGGCAAATCTAGTTTGTTTAATGCACTAACAGGCTTAAACCAACAAGTGGGCAATTTTCCGGGAGTTACGGTTGAGAAAAAGACAGGCCTGTGTAATTTAGAAAACAGTAAGGCTGAGATTATTGATTTACCGGGTTGTTACAGTTTAGCGCCAAAATCGATTGACGAAGAAATTTCTTTTAATGTTTTGTGTAACCCTAATAACCCTGATAAGCCGGATGTGGTTGTGGTGGTTGCAGATGCTTCCAATTTAAAGCGCAGCTTGTTTTTATGTACACAAATTGTCGACCTTAAAATACCAACGGTATTGGTGTTGAATATGATAGACCAAGCCGATAAAAAAGGTCTGACAATAGATTTCGATGCTCTTTCGGTAGAACTGGGAATCCCTGTTGTGTATACCAATGCACGTAAACAAACAAATATTAGGGCACTTATAAAAGTAATTTCGGGGGCTGTTAGTGTCAGTGAAAAAACAATTGTAGACGTAGGTTATTTAAATGCGGCAGCATTAAACGAAGCAAAGTCAATTTGTTCGGTAAATAATACATACAGCGCCTTTGTAATTGCAAACAGCCCATCCGTTTTTTTGGATGTCGACAAAAGTTATTTGTTGGAACTGTCACTGCAAAAGCACAATTATAAACGGTTACAGGCGCAGTCTTCTGAAGCGTTGCACCGCTATGCAGCAATTGGTGAAATAATAAAAAAGTGTATTAGCCATTTTCCTGTTTCCGAATCAAAAATAAATGCGCTTCTCGACAAGGTGCTTACCCACAAAGTGTGGGGTTATCTGATTTTTTTAGGAGTATTGTTTTTTATTTTTCAAGCCATATTTACCTGGAGTACCTACCCTATGGATCTTATAGAAAAAGGCTTGATTGGGCTTTCGGGTTGGCTCACCGACATATTGCCAAGCGGGATACTGGTAGACTTACTCTGTAGAGGAATTATTCCCGGTCTTACAGGAGTGCTTATTTTTGTACCCCAAATAGCGCTATTATTTGCATTTATTGCTGTTTTAGAAGATACCGGTTATATGGCCCGTGTAAGCTTTATAATGGACAAGGCAATGCGAAAATTTGGATTAAATGGTCGCTCGGTAATTCCTTTAATAAGTGGTGTTGCTTGTGCCGTTCCTGCAATTATGAGTGCACGAACAATCAGCAATTGGAAAGAGCGAATGATTACGATTATGGTAACCCCCTTAATGAGTTGTTCCGCCAGACTGCCTGTTTTTACTTTGCTGATAGCACTAATTATTCCTCCCGATAAAACTTTTTTGGGTTTTAGTTTACAAGGAGTAACCCTAATGTTGCTTTATTTAATAGGCGTTGTTTCGGCACTGCTTTCGGCCTATGTAATGCGCCTTTTTATTAAAACAAAAGAAAAAAGTTGGTTCATTATGGAAATGCCCGACTATAGGGCTCCGCGTTGGGATAATATCGGTATCACAATGCTCGAAAAAGTGAAATTGTTTGTATTAAGTGCAGGAAAAATAATTGTAATTATTTCCATCGTGTTGTGGGGTTTGTCGTCCTTTGGTCCTGATGATACTTTTGGAAGGGTGGAGCAAAAGTATTCAGCAAACGAATACAGCCAACAGTTTTCGGAAAAGGAAATTATGAATAAGATTGCTGCCGAAAAGTTAGAACTATCTTATGCAGGAATACTCGGAAAAAAAATAGTTCCTATTATTTCACCGCTTGGTTTCGATTGGAAAATAGGTGTTTCGTTAATAACCTCTTTTGCAGCGCGTGAAGTGTTTGTTGGTACAATGGCAACTCTTTACAGTGTTGGAGATGCAGAAAATAGCAGTACCGTTCGTGAAAAAATGGCAGCCGCTATTAATCCCTTAACAGGCGGTAAAGCATATACTTTTGCAGTAGGTTTTTCTTTACTATTGTTTTATGTTTTCGCATTGCAGTGTATGAGCACGATAGCCATTGTTTACAAAGAAACAAAACACTGGAAATGGCCACTCATACAATTTATATATATGGGGGCTTTAGCTTATCTATCGAGCTTTATAGCCTATACTATTTTTAAGTAGTAAATATTACTTATTCAAAAATAACAAGTACTTGGTTTTTTTCTACTACAGTGCCTTTTTCGGCTGTAATTTTTTTAACAATGCCATCGCTCGGGGACTTCAAAATATTCTCCATTTTCATTGCTTCTAACACAATTACAGGATCTCCTTTTTTTACAATATCTCCCACTTTAACCCTAGCCTCTAAAACCAATCCGGGCATTGGCGCTTTTATTTCATTTATTTTTTTGCTCTTCAAACTATCTAAGCCAAGCTGAAGCAACAGTTCATCGTGCTTATCTTTTAAGTCCAGCCCATAAACGTTTCCATTTACTTGTATCTCGAATTTTTTCTCAATGGTATCTGCTTTCACTGCTTCAACTGTATAGGAATGAAAATCTTTGATTAAATGAAACGAATTTTTTTTCTCTTCTATCAAATCCAATTCTACACGCTGCCCGTTAATCACTGCTATGTTTGGTTCGTTAGCCGGAAACTCGATAGCGAACTCTTTGTTGTTTACTTTTAGCTTATACATAAAACAAAGTTATGGAAATTGGACGAATAAACGAAAAGTCTGTTTTATACAGTTCGCTTTTCATTAGCCTCTTTCACCTCTTGGCATTATAAAAGCAATTTAGAATAGAATCCATTTTCTTTTTGTGTGAATTAATGGCAATAATTTCTTCTTGCGTTTGTTTGTTTAAAAATTTTAACAAGTGTTGATTTTGTTTGAAGATAAGTGGAAAGACAGATTCTAGTTGCTTGTCCCAAACGGAGTAAAAATCCAATAAGTCGTTTGGCATTACACGCATTCTGTTGAGTGTGTTTTTTTCCGGCAAGCAATCGAAAGGTTCTTGTACATTCAGGTAACCGTAGTCGCAGGTAAGTTGTTCCCCTTTTTGTATATCACGTATTGCAAGTTCAAAATCATAGGCTGTAGTTAAGCAATTACTGTTAAAGCTATGGTTCATATACTTTGAAATATCCCAACAATATACCCAATTTCCGGTGTTGGCGATATAACAATAGATATCAAGAATTTTTTTTATTTCAGAATCAAGCAATTCAATTTGAGCGGGAGTAAAAGCCATATCAAGCGAATCAAGCACCCAAGTAATTGTGCCCGCAGGAATTAGCTGTGTAGCAACAATTCCAAATCCAATTTGCTCATTTATGAATTTTAATTCGGTATGTGGGTGTATCATAAAACAGCTATAAAAATATAAAAAAAGCAATAAATTTCAAAAAAGGAATTATTATATAAATAGAGCAAACAGCCCTAATTTATCCGCTACAATTTTCATACATTTGTCCCATAAAATAAAGCCCTATGAAACAATTTTTCAAATTTATGTTTGCATCTATGCTAGGCTTTTTACTAAGCGGCATACTGCTCATTGTTATTTTTATTGCCCTTGTATCCTCTGCCATTAGCAACGCAGGAAAAGAAGAGGATGAGGTTAGTGTAAAAGAAAACAGTGTATTGCACATTGAGTTCGGTCAGGAAATTGTAGACAGAGCTTCTAAAAATCCATTAGAGAATTTCGATTTTATGTCCTTTAAACCAAATGAAAGTACCGGTTTGGATAAAATATTAGAGAATCTTGAAAAGGCTGCTTCCGACACAAAAATAAAGGGAATTTTTCTCGACATTACAAATGTTCCTGCGGGAATTGCTACCGTTGAAGAAATAAGAAATGCCTTGATTGAATTTAAAAAATCAAAAAAATTCATTGTCGCATACAGTGAAATATACACGCAAAAAACATATTACCTAACAAGCGTAGCCGATAAAATATATTTAAATCCACAAGGAGCAATTGAAATAAAAGGTCTTGGAGGAGAAATAATGTTTTATAAGGGTGCTTTGGAGAAATTGGAAATTGAGCCGCAAATAATCCGCCACGGGAAATTTAAAAGTGCTGTAGAGCCTTATATGTTGGATAAAATGAGCGATGCAAACCGGGAACAAACGCATACCTTTATCAACTCAATTTGGCAACAAATTATCAGCGGGATAGCAAAAGAGCGAAAAATAAGCACTGCTTCAATTCAGGAAATGGCAGACAATATGTTGGTGCAAAGTCCCGAAGATGCGCTAAAATATAAGCTGGTTGACAAGCTGCTTTACCGCGATGAGGTAACGGCAGAACTGAAAGGCAGACTTGGTGTTGCCGAAAAAGACAAACTGGCACTGGTTGATTTTAGCTCTTATTTTAACACTCCAACAATTAGAAAATATGATTTAGCAACACCTAAAATTGCTGTCATTTATGCAACAGGGGCTATAGAAAGTGGAGAAGGAGACGACAAAACAATTGGTTCTGAAAGAATCTCAAAAGCCATTGCTGAAGCACGCAAAGACGAAAAGGTAAAAGCAATCGTATTGCGCGTAAACTCACCCGGAGGAAGCGCCTTGGCGAGCGATGTAATTTGGCGCGAAGTGGTGCTTGCTAAAAAAGTAAAACCCGTTGTTGTATCAATGGGTGATGTGGCTGCTTCAGGCGGTTATTACATAGCTTGCGCTGCCAATAAAATTTATGCTAGTCCAAATACTATTACAGGTTCCATAGGTGTTTTTGGTGTAATGTTTAACGGACAAAAATTCCTTAATAATAAATTAGGAATCACAATTGATACCGTAAAAACAGGCAAACATTCAGACTTAGGATCTATTTACCGACCATTGACTGCTGATGAGCGTGCCGTGATTCAACAAGAAGTAGAACACGTATACGATGTGTTTACAAAGAAAGTAGCAGAAGGTAGAAAGAAAACACAAGCCGAAATTGATAGTATTGGACAAGGCAGAGTATGGAGCGGAACAGATGCGATGAAAATAGGATTAATAGACGCCTTTGGTGGATTAAACGATGCGATAGCTGATGCTGCAAAGATGGCTAAGTTGGATAAGTACCGTATTTATTCTTTGCCAAAACAAAAAAGCACCCTGGAGTCATTGTTTAAAAAGACTACAGAAAGTGAAGAGACAAGGGTAATGGAGCGCGAATTAGGTCTTGCTTATAAATACTATAAAAATTTACAAGACGTTTTAAAAAGCCAAGGAATACAAGCGCGTTTGCCATATTCAATTGATATCCACTAAGGTTTTTTGACGATTTGCAATGAGCAAAGTCCACTCAATTAACTACAGCGATACAGGCTTTTTTAGCGAGCAGATTGTGCGTTATGTGAAAGGCGATGCTGCTCTGAAACCATTTTACAACTTAGCTCCGGTTATGGAGTCCTTCGCCAAAGCAATTGATTTAAAAGCGAAAGAGAATTGCAACAGAGAATTATTGGTGACTGTACTATTGGAACAAAACAAACAATGTCACGCCAACAGCATCAACAATATAAAAAGCCTTGGCGATAAAAACACCTTTACTGTTTGCACCGGCCATCAATTGTGCTTGTTTACAGGCCCGCTTTATTTTATTTACAAAATACTAAGCACCATCAATTTAGCAGAGGAATTGCAGCAAAAATACCCCGACAATAAATTTGTTCCTGTGTATTGGATGGCAAGCGAAGACCACGACTTTGAGGAGATTAATCACATACGTGTTTTTGGGAAAATAATAAGCTGGAGCAAAGAAGAAGCAACAGCAAACGAAGCCACAGCAGCAGGAAAAATTAAAACCAAATCGCTGCAAAAAGTATTTGAAGAGTTATCGGCACTAATTGGAGGGGATGCAAAAGGACAAGCCTTTATAAGCCGTTTGGAAGCGATGTATATGGGCAGCGAAAACCTTGCAGAAGCAACAAGGAGCTTGGTAAACGAACTATTTGGAACTTATGGATTGGTAATTATGGATGCCGATGACAGCCGATTAAAAAAGGAGTTTGCACCCATACTTTCCGATGATATTTTTAACAATACAAATGCTGATTTAGTAAATGACAGTATTCAAAAGTTATCGGAACAGGGAATAAAAGCGATGGTTAATCCGCGTTCCATAAATGTATTTTACCTCACAGAAAAATTCAGACAACGTATTGAAAAAAACAAGGACGGAAATTTTGCCATAGTAAATACCAACATTGTTTTTACTGCCGAGCAATTAAAAAACGAACTGGAGCAACACCCCGAAAGGTTTAGTCCCAATGTGGTATTGCGCCCTCTGTATCAAGAAAAAACATTGCCTAACATAGCCTATGTGGGTGGAGCGGGAGAGTTGTCGTATTGGATGGAGTACAAAAAAATGTTTGATAGGCACAACACCTTTTTCCCTATTTTAATGTTGCGCAATTCTATTTTATTTGTGGACGAAGCAAGCAGTCAAAAAATTAAAAAGTTAAACCTAAGTGTGGCCGATTTTTTTACGGAAACAGAATTGTTAATCAAGCAATATGTTGCAGACTTAGCAAGCGCAAACAATAATTTTGAAGCAGAAGAACAGGCATTAAAAAAATTGTACGAAAACATTTCCAATAAAGTTGCTGTGGTTGATATAACGCTAAAAGCCTCAGTAGATGCCGATTTGCAAAAAGCACTCAACGGACTAAAAGCAATGGAACAAAAATTGTTGCGTGCCGAAAAACAAAAACACGAAACGGCCATTGCGCAAATAAAAAAGCTAAAAGAAAAATTATTTCCCGACAATGTGTTGCAAGAAAGAGCAGAAAATTTTATGCCTTACTACATTAAAAATGGCAGCAGTTACATTGAAATACTAAAAGAAAATTGTAAACCTTTTGATGGGAAATTTATTGTTTTTGAACAATAGATTAAAGGCTGTTTCGTTAGTTATATAAAACACCAATTTTGTGAGACAATTATTAGTAATTGCAATTATAGTCTGTTCATTAAAAACTATTGGCTTTGCACAAAATGCAATATCCATTTGTGGGGGAGGCGGAATAAATAAAATAAATAGCGCCAGCGTTATTAATAAAATAGGGAATTCTAAGTGTTTCGGTTTAAGTGGCGATATTAATTCACGGGGTCAAAGTTTCCATTTCTTACCTTCACTTACTATTTCAAATCATAATTATTATTCGAAAGGAGACGAAATAAGCATTTTAAAACTTAAACAAAGAGTTGGAAATTTAAACTTGTTAGTTGGAATTAAGATAGCCAAAGGAACAATATTAAAATCAGGTTTTTTTATTAGTTCTCTATTTGTAAATACATTAGCGTTGGAATACATTCAAAAGGGCTCTTTAGGTTCAAGCGGACACTATAGTTCGAATGATTTGTTAAAAGAGTATTACCCTAAACAGCTTCAGCCAGGAATAATAATAGGACTTTTAAAATCAATAGATAAAAAGGGGAAATTTAATTTAGATATTCAGTTGCAACAAAATGCTGTTTCAATTTTAAAAGAAAACTTCTTTTGGGAAAATAGTGCTGGCGATAGGCAGCTTATTTTCAGTAAAAAATCGCTACCGATGTTTTTAACAATAGGGCTTTGCATTAAATTAAATGTTAAGCGTTATTTTGTAAAATCGGATGAAGTGTAAATCCGCTAATTTTTAATTTGCAGTTAAAATTACCATACAATGGAAAGCAATCAGCAATACCTCGAAAGTGTAAAAAAACAATTTTTATACTATAAAACACTTGGCGAAAAAGCAATAGATCAGTTAGAGCCCCAGCAGCTTTTTATGTCGGCAAACGAAGACAGTAACAGCATAGCCGTTATTGTAAACCATTTGTGTGGTAATATGCTTTCGCGTTGGACCGATTTTTTAACATCAGATGGAGAAAAATCCTGGAGAAACAGGGATGCAGAATTTGAAAACAGTATAACTGATAAAGCAGCCTTGATGCAACAATGGAACAAAGGCTGGGATTGTTTTTTTAATACACTAAATGCATTGCAGCCGAATCAGCTTTCGGATATTATATACATAAGAAACGAAGGACATACAGTATTAGAGGCTATAAACAGGCAGTTAGAGTGTAACAGCTGCCCCACGACCTCTTGAAGTGCTTGTTTTCAGGTCAGAACAGAGATTTTATTTGGCAGTTATTTTGAGGACATCAAAAAACAGAAGGAGATTT
>CAIMGI010000101.1 GCA_903840505.1 uncultured Bacteroidota bacterium | reverse complement strand
GCAATCTCTTTAAATAGTTTACTCTTTATACTATATGACAGTCGCACATCGTTTACCAAATATGGGTCAAGTGAGCGAGTTGCATCCGAAGTATTATCCAAATACTGTATGCCTACATATTTTGTTAAAAATGCAATGGAGAAATTTTTAAACGGTACAAATACCATTTCACTTCCTGCAATTATAGAAGGAGAAAAAGCAATATCTTTGTTTTGGTGAACAGTGGCAATTTGTATACCATTATCATAATCATCAATGTACTCAGTAAATTCTTCAATTTTATTTTTACTGTAGGTAACATTGGCATTCCAGGTAAGCTGTTTTATAATTCGTGCCGCAAACTCCACTTCTATTCCTGTTCTGTAACTTTTACTTACATTGGCTCTGTTGTATGCACCCACATCGTTAATTTCTCCGGTAAGTACCAACTGATCTTTATAATCCATATAATAGGCATTCACACCAAAAGCAATTTTCTTGTTTTGCTGCTTATAACCCAATTCATAATCCGTTAAATGTTCCGGACGAGGACGAGTTGTAGGCGAGGATTGCACATAATCATCGCGTGAAGGTTCTTTATTGCCAATGCCATAAGAAAAATAAATTTTTTTGTTTGAAGCAATATCGTAATTAATGGCAGCTTTAGGATTAAAAAAGTCCAAATTCGCTTTCTGCCGTGTAGACACTAAACTATCGTTAAACCCTTTAAATGAATAATTCACCGAGCGGTATTGCAAGTCGCCATACAGCGTTAATTTAGAAGTAAGTGAATAGGAAATTTTCAAAAAATTATTGATGTCATTCTTTAAACCATAATCTCGGTAATACTCTTGCTCCTTTTGAATGTTGGTGGAATACTGTGCCCAAATAATTTCGCCATAGTGCAAACCATAATATTGATTTGCCGCACCGCCCAATGTAATTTCGGTTCTTTTATTTGTATAATTAAAGGAGTAGGTTGCTCCATAAAAATCATTGTTCAACCATTTTCTTCTTACCAAATCAGTAGCCAAAATAGTATCTGCACCTATTATAGGATCAGACAAGCCATAATCAGAAAATGCAGCGCCTTGCTTATATTCCTCATAATATCCTTTTCCCTTGGTATAATGAAGTGCAGTATTAAAGTATAATTTATCGTTCAAGCGTTGTGAAAAATGAAGCTGATAATAATCTTGTTTGTAATTATCGGTTTGGTTATCGTAATATTTTATATTTCCGATAGCATCATAATACATTCCGGCCGGATTAAAGGTTCGGTTGCTTTTTAATGAATCCTGAAAAACCCCATACCAAGCTTGGTATGTTTTTTCGCTACCACTAAACGTTATTAATTTTACGATGGTAGATTTACCATAATACGCTCCTGCCAAATAATAGGAATGCAAATTTGATGAGGCTCTTTGCATATAGCCATCAGAGCTTATTCGCGACAAGCGTGCATCTACAGTAAACTTATCGTTCAACAACCCTGTTCCCAAATTGATGGTATTTTTTAAGGTATTAAATGAGCCATATGAATTCGCAAAAGTGGCATAGGGTTTTGCATTCAATGTAGTCGTTTGCACATTCACACTACCTCCGAAAGCTCCTGCTCCGTTGGTAGAAGTTCCCACTCCGCGTTGTATTTGTATATTATCCACTGACGAAACAATATCGGGCATATCTACCCAATAGGTTCCTTGCGATTCGGCATCATTAATCGGCACACCATTAATGGTAACATTTACGCGAGAAGCATCGCTTCCACGAATTCGAAAACCTGTATATCCTACACCCGCACCCGCATCGGAAGTTACAACCAAAGAAGGTGTTAAATTCAATAAATAAGGAAGATCCTGACCTAAGTTTTGCTTTTCCAAATCTTCCTTTGTTATTTTAGAATTAGCAATCCCACTTTTATCTCCAGCACGGGTAGCTTTTACTTGTACCTCATCCATCATATACAGATTAGGCGCTAGTTGTATGTCCTTAACTACATCGGCATTTACTTGCACCGTATCAATTTGCTTTTGATAACCGAGCATAGTAATTGACAAGATATATGTTCCGGGTTTTAGCTTATTTATTTTATAAATTCCATAGCTGTTGCTTTGAACAGCACTGTATGAATTAGCGACAGCAACCACAGCGCCATAAATAATACTTCCATCTTTTTGTGTCGTAATTTGTCCACTAATTGAAAATTGCGCATTGGCAATAAAAGGCATACCCAAGAAGAGGATTGCTGATGTTAAAATTTTCATTCTATTCCTAATTTTTAGTTTAACATACAGTTACAGGGAGCGAGTAACTGCTATATTAAATTTACCTTCCCTACGCAGGCATTACCCTGATCAGGTGTTTGGTTGAATGTTATGCAAAAAGCAGCAAACAACCAATGGGTATAATCTCAGCCGGTTTAGTAAAATACTTTTCGGCACCCCTTTGATGGAACAAATGTATAAATTAATTATTTAACAGGAATAAATGAGAAAAAAATAAATTCGATGTAGTTAATGCTACTCTCTTGCATCTTGAATCTTATGTCTTGACTCTTAGATCTTGCGTCTTGATTCTTATCTACTTCCAACTAAAACAAGCTGTACGATTACTGTTTCTTATTTTTTTAGAAGGAATCAATTTGCGAATTTTTCTTTTCAGGTTAAAGCTCTTAACAAAAAGCGTTCTTTTTAATCCCACTTTTTGTTTTGAATCGGACGAAGAACTGTGAGAAAAATGAAACTCAGGTGCAGAAAGTTTAGGCAAATTGATAGCCAATTGAACTTGGTTTCCTACATTATTATCTTGTGCCGCTTGATTTACTTGAACCTGCTCCTCCACAGCGTTTACGAGTACAACTTGTTGTATATTCCGGTTGTCATCATTATTGTTAGAGATATTCTGAATTTGTACTTGAGGAATTTTATTTCTTTTATTAAGATTATTAGAAGGACGCGCAACGCTTACATTACTCATTTGTATGTTTTGTTGAGAAGGATTTGAACGTCCTACATTATTCATTGAATAAAACATTTGTTGAGATGGATTAGTCCTTTGCTGGGAAAAAGAAAGTAGAGAAGAAAAACAAAATAAAAACAAAACTACTTTTTGCATTGCGAAATTATTTATAAAACAATAATACGCAAGAATTGGATGGCTGTTACGTAATTAAGATTTTTTAACAGTTCACTTAGGTTCTTCCTTATATCCAATAATTTTTTGAACCCTACCCACCTGACGGGTTTCTAACATAACCTTTATACCATATGAGTGGTAGCTTTTGTTGGTTAGCATCCACCTAACGATACCTCTGGTGAGTTTTCCAGTACGCTGATCTCTTTTTAATACAATATCCACTTCCATCCCCAATTTGATATTCTTTAAATATTGTCCGCTTAATTCACCTGTTGTTTCACTCATTGCATTTTATTTTATCATCAAAAATTTATTCGAGTTAACTGTCCCGTCCACTTCAATTATTGCTATGTACAATCCCGCAGAAAGACCCATCGCCAATGCAGATAACAAATAACTGTGTTTCCCTTTTTGTTGTATTGCATTTATCGGATTAGCCAACTTATTGCCCAATACATCGAATATGTTTAACTCCACTTTGCTTTCGTATGGAACTTCATAACTTATGATACAATCAGTTGTAAAAGGGTTGGGAGAAATGGTTAAGCCTGTAAAACTGAAATGTGCTTCACTTACATCATTGCAAACCGAAACATCAATTAACTCCATTGCAGATGGTCCGCAAGAAACAGGGCTTGTACTTTCATTCAATACAAATTGTGCTCCCGCTAAATTTGTTGCACCAATGCTCCTTAAGTTTTGTCCGGGTGCAATGGCATAATGCATTATATCGTTACTATTTATTACGTGACCCAACATTTGTGCGTGACCCAACTCGTGCAAACAAACCGATTCGAAATCAAATTTATTTATTGCCGATGCCGGTCCGAATTCCCAATTGGCAGTATCGCTATAGAGCATATCTAATTCGCTTACATACCAATCTGCAACACCGTTACAAGAATTATAATAAGCATAAGTAACGCCCAATGTTCCTTGAGGCAATTCCCTTTTTGTGTCAAAACGAACCGAATTAATACCGTCTTTATCGGTAACATCAACAGCAGTATTATCACCTATAGTCCAATTCACCAAGGATGTGCAGCGCCAATTTACCAATGCCCTTTTAAAAGCATCACTTGCATTCTTATTTTCAGCAAAATCTGTTTGCAATTGCCATACATAACCGCCTCCACCCATATCTACTAAATTCGGACTTATAACCTTTTCTTCATAAACCTCATTGGTTCGTGCATACGAAACAGTAAGCGTAGTAATACTTGTTGCAGTCACGCCATTTGTTACCTGTATTTTTCCGGTACCTGCCAAAGTTGGCACCTCTACAATTATTTCTGAATCGGTCCATTTTTTATATTGCGATGCTATAGGATAAATATAAGTTTGTCCACCATTATCAGCATTCTTAAATCCGACTTTACCCGCTCCTCTATTTGCTCCAAAGCTTGTTCCTGTTATGGTAATGGAATTTCCTGTTCCTGCCGAAACCACCGATGGTATTATTGAACCAATTCCCAATGAATTTACTTTTTGATTGGAAGGAATAAATGGAAAAGGATTAATTTGTTTGTAATTTAATTTTGTGATAGAAGTAACAAGTAAATGTATTTCTGAAAAGGATGGGTATTTAGTAAAACAGTCGCTTACTGTTCCTGAAACAATATCATATTGTAAAAAGCCTTGTACCCCTGCCACTACTTTGAATCCTTTGATATCAAGTTCACACATAAATACACCAATATCTCCTTGCTTCAATTGCAATAGTCCGCTTACCCTTTCCATTTTATTGCCAAGTGTTCCACCACTGGTAATAATCGACACATCACCATCGACTACTGTTCCTTTAAAAAGTTTAAATATTTTCAAACTACTTAGCGTATAAATGTGTTTTGAAACACTGTCGATAAAACAATTTTGATTTACTACTTCCGCTTCTATAATAGCAGATGCACTGTTTACCCTTTGTTCCAACGACATAGGAACAATCATACATTGAGAATAGCCAATTCGCGTATACAACAAGAACAGAATTGAAATTCTTTTTAGCATTTTATTTACAAACCTTTTAACAACAGTGCAACAATCTCATTTATTTCGTTGTCCTCAATTGCTTGTCTTAACCCTTCTGCACCAAAAAACCTGTTGCCCCGGTTATTTTTATTTTCATTCCATTATTTTTATCAAAACTAAGGAAATATTAATAAACAGTTCTCAAGCAATCTTCTTTGCCACCTAATTTATTTTGATTAAATTTATCTTCCAATTTATATTAAACATTCAAATGAAAAAAATCATCACACTTTCAACTTTAGCACTATTGCTTTTTATAAGCAACAAACAAACAATAGCACAAAACGGGGACACCGTTACAGTGCAAACATTTACTTTTGGTTCTCCTCAAGACGCTTGGTTTGTCTTCCCTTCGGACACAGTTCGTTTCGAAAAAATATATATGAAGTATACCTTAAAATGTAATCCGGCACAAAATCCGGCTTGCGGAGAATGGGATTATTTAACCAATACCTATGTTTATAAACACACCGGTTTACTCGACTCCTCTGTAGTAAATCAACCTATTTATAGAGTGAACGGTGCTACACCCGACAGCATACGTTATATGAATACACCGTCATATAGTTACAGTCCTTCTTGGCAATATTTCAGAGTAAATACCAATACAATTTCTTTAACCACCGATACTATTGGAAGAGGAAATCTACAAACGACTTCACCTTTTGGTACTTCAAATCCTGTATCACGTTGTCAGTATTTATGGAAAGCAAGTGAAATGACTGCAGCGGGAATAGTGGCAGGAAATATTACAGGACTGCAATTTTTTCTTCAATCCCTTGGAGGCAGTATGCGAAATATGACCATCAACATAAAAGCTACTGCACTAGACTCACTTACACAAGCTACTTTCAATAATGCAGGATTTACAAATGTGTATTCAAAAAATACTCAATTTAATTCCACAGGATGGAACAGTTTGCAACTTACAAACCCTTTCAATTGGGATGGAATTTCAAATTTGTTAATTGAAATAACGTACGACAATACACAAACAAATACAGACAATGTATTATTATCTGATACCTGCAATTATAATTCAGGATTAGTGAATGCAGGAAGCGATCGCATAGCAGCATTTCATACCTATGGTAGTATTGATCTTCCATTAAACAACAAAATAGCTGCACTCGATTCATTTGTTACTGTTGCCTTTTGGGCTCATGGAACACCTGCCTATCAACCAATGGATGGAACCTGTTTTGAGGCAGTTGACTCATTGGGAAATCGTGTATTGAATACACACCTTCCTTGGTCGGACAGCAATGTATATTGGGATGCAGGTAATAATGCAGGATATGATAGAATAAACAAAGTTGCTGCAGCCAATGAAATTGAAGGTCAATGGAATTATTGGGCATTCACAAAAAATGTGGGTACAGGCACAATGAATATATACCTAAACGGGAACTTATGGCATACCGGTACAGCAAAAGTAAAACGTATGCAGAACATCAAAAAATTTCGCATTGGAAAAGGTAATTGGGGTGGCTCACAAACCTATGAAGGAAGTGTTGATGATTTTGCCGTATTTAATACCGAACTTAGTCAGGCTACAATACAAGCCTATATGAACAAAGCAATTGATGCTCAACACCCAAACTACAATAACCTTGCTTTATACTATCATTTTGACGATGGAAATTATCAAACAGCGGCCGATGTTGCTCCAGGAAATCACGCAGCAGGTATTTTGTCCAGCGTTAACAATCCATTGAAGGCTGCAAATGAAATCAGCACAAATTTTGTTCAAACAAAACTTCGTCCGAATGTAGTTTTCGAACAAGGTGTATACAACTCTTATATTGATTCGGTGCTAGTAATTGATTCAACAATGAATGCTCCCATCCAAATAATTACCTATACCGATTCATTAAACAATCCCGCTGTACCAACGGATACTTTAAATGTATGGCCTGCTTACTACAACAACTATGCATACAATGCACAAGGAATTGCATACGACTCCACTTTTGTTAACCCTGATAGCACAATGTATATGGTGTATTACAAGTACTATGTTAAATTTCCAAAAATTGACCGTTATGAATTGGCTCGTTACATTACACCTTACGGTAACGGATTAAGTTTGGGCAACGGTTGGACTTGGACTTTTGATGTAAGCGACTACCGCACTTTGCTAAAAGACAGCGTACATCTATCGGCAGGTAACTGGCAAGAATTATTGGACGTAAAATTTTTAATGATAAAGGGTATTCCTCCAAGAGATGTACTTGACATACAAAATTTATGTACCGGAAATTTTGATTATGGAAATGGCAACGACCCCATCGACAATCACTTGGTGGCAAAGAATGCTTTTATACCCAATGCCGCAGTTACAAGCCGATTAAAATCGCGTATTACAGGACACGGTATGGATAGTCCTCAAAATTGCGCGGAATTCTGTCCGAAAAACCATTACTTTTTTGTAGACGGAATTCAGCAGTTTACCAAATTAGTATGGAGAGATAATTGCGATGTAAATCCACTTTATCCGCAAGGAGGTACTTGGGTTTATGACCGCGCCAACTGGTGTCCGGGTGCCGAAGTATGGACCTACGATATGGAACTTACCCCATATGTTACTCCCGGAACTGTAGCAAGCATAGACCACAATGTTGAAGCCTATGTGCACATAAGCGGTTGGGACTATTATCAAATTGAAGATCAAGTTGTAACCTATAGTGCACCCAATTTTACATTGGATGCAGCTATTGAAGACATACTTTCACCCAGTACCGACCAAATGCATTTACGCTTAAACCCGGTTTGTACAAACCCAATTATCAGAATTAAAAATACAGGATCAACAACATTAACCTCTTTAACTATTACCTATGGTTTAAATGGTGGAGCTGTACCAACAGTATATAACTGGACAGGCAGTTTAGCTTTTATGGAAATTGCAACCGTAACCTTGGGTAATTTTAATTGGTCGCAAAGTGCTACTGAATTTACGGTTACACTTAGTAACCCAAATGGAGGAGCCGACCAATATGCATTTAACAATACAAAAAAATCAACTTTTACCTATCCTTCAGTGATGCCTTCGCAAATGATTATTGAAATGAAAAGTAATAGTTACCCAGGTGAAAATTCCTATACCTTAAAAAACAGCGCAGGTACTGTTCTACTTTCCCGAAGCAATTTAAGTTCTAATACTGTTTACAAGGACACAATGTACTTGCCTTTTGATTGTTATGAATTTGAACTTACTGATACAGGCGAAGACGGATTATCTTTTTGGGCAAATGCAAACCAAGGAAGCGGATATTTAAAATTCAAAAGGATGAATAATTCGGTAGTGAAAAATTTTGGTCCCGACTTTGGCGGTAAAATATACCAGCAATTTACGGTTGGCCTTACCAATGATGTAAATGAGAATGTATATACCAATAAAACTATTTTGAGTGTGTATCCCAATCCATCGAACGGGCATATATTTATTGATGTTGATTTTAGCTCAAAAAAAGCTGGAATAATAGAAATTACAGATGTATTGGGTAAAATAGTATACACCCATTCTTTTGCAGCTCTTACAGCAACCACTGTAGAAGCTGACTTATCGAGCTTTAAGAATGGTTTGTATTTTGTAACATTGAAAACAGATATTGAAGTTTTGAATAAGAAATTGTTATTGGCTAAGTAAGTTAAATTGTTTTAGTTATAAATTAAAATCATATATAAAATGGCACAAAAAACATCAAACGCATTCGTAGCTGCATCTTGGATTGCTCTTGGAGTAGGGATGATTGGTTACCTGGTTGGACTTTGGAATGTAGAAATGCTTTTAAACGAAAAAGGCTATTATTTTACCGTATTAATGTTTGGACTTTTTGCAGTTGTATCTTTGCAAAAAAGTGTTCGCGACCGATTGGAAGAGTTACCGGTAACGGACCTTTATTATGGAATTTGTTGGTTTGCCACAACCTTATCCATTGTATTATTAACCATCGGACTTTGGAACGCAACTATGCTACCAAGTGAAAAGGGATTTTATGCATTTTCATTTTTGTTGGCTTTATTCGGAGCAATTGCAGTTCAAAAAAATACCCGAGACAATATAGCAGCAAACAAAAGCAATTAGTACTTCTATACTAGATTGGTTCAATTTATTAGCATGTGACAGCAACTACCATTTCATATAAGAAAGTAAGTTCAGAAGATATAACTAACATACACCTTATTGCAGACTGGTATTTGAAAGAATGGCATATTCCTGCTGGAACAACTATTCAAAAACTTTCAATTCCTGCAACCGAAGCAGTTCCATTCCAAATTATAATGAGCATTGATAATGTACCCATTGCAACAGGTTGATTATACTATCACGTAGCCTTGCTAGACATAGAACCCCAATTTAATATTTATGGTCCCTGGCTTGCTTTGGTTTATACCACAACTGAAAATCGCAACAAAGGTTACGGTGCATTACTTTGCGAAAAAATAGAAGAACATGCAAAAGAACTTAAACTAAAAGAAATTTATTTATTTACGCATACTGCTGAGTCGCTTTATATACGTCTAGGTTGGACACCCTTTGAAAGATTAGCAATAAAGGATATAAATATTGTTGTAATGAAAAAAGAGTTGAAGCCAATGTAATTGCACACATTGCAACAAACCTATACAAAACATTTTATTGCCCACTGAAAATTACATTGAAAGAAACCTAAAACGATTACAAAAAAAATAAATGAAAAATCTCAAACTAGGTTCTGCAGATTATCGGGCAACTGATATAAATCATATTCAAACCATTCCCTTTTTGTACCTTTGAAATAACAATTTAAATATAAAGACAATGAATCAATTGCCTTTTGTTAGAGCCAACTTAACAGTATTATTCTTACTTCTATATTTTTTATCCTATTCGCAAATAAATTCTTATTCCATCAATCAAACATTGGTCGGACCAAGCCAACTTTCAATGGATATAGACAATGATGGCAGTAACGATTACACTTTTGATATTATAACTTTACAACCGGGTGTATATGCAGCAAGGGCAAATGCTGTTAATTCCTCAAAAATTCTTGACAATTCAAATTTTGGATATCCCGACACATTGAACTTTAACGACCCAGTAGTGGGGAACTTCGATGCAGGTGGAGTATTGGGTACTTTTAATAATGCCGGACAATTTAAAGGAGCCGGAAACAAATATTTAGGAATAAAAATCAATTCAGGTAATTCAAATTTTCTTGGATGGATAGAACTGAATTGTAGCTCAAACAATGATACCTTAAAAATTCTTACTTGCGGGTTCAATACCATTTCAGGTGATTCAATAAAAGCGGGACAAACTGTTGCTACGAGAATCTATGAGAATCAAAAGTTAGTATCCCAAATAATAGTATTTCCGAATCCCTGTTCAAGTGAGTTTATGATTACCGGCACATTAAATGAAAGCATCAATTATTCTATTTATTCATCAATGGGCAGTGTTGTCTTAAATGGCATTACAAATAATAAAATTGATGTTAGAATCCTTCCAAATGGAATTTATACTCTTAAAATTCAAGGAGAAAAAGGCTGCATATACAAGCAGCTATTAATTAGCCGATAAAAGCCCATACTTAAAATTGGCTGGCGGTTGTAAATAACTTAAATTTGTTTTGTGCCTTGAATAAAAAGGATTAACGTTTTTATATTTTAAAAAATTGGGGTTAAGTGAACAAAATATCGTATCTAAAAGAGTAATATATCTTCTTTTTATTCTTTTAATCACAGATTTAAGCTATTCATTTGTACAACATTTGAAAATGCCATTAGATGGAGATATGGCTGAATGTATTCTACCTTCAAAAGAGTTGCAAAAAATATTTGAAGACCCATTAGGCTTAACAGTTATTTCAAAAAATGCAGTATATCCTAACCCTAATCGTTTTTTTGGACAATGGACTTATTCCAAGTACTTTAAACATCTTCCATCCACACTTCAAAATTTTGTTAGCCCGATTGAATCCATTTATTTGTCTTGTGCAATCGCAAAAATTATTATACAAATTGGCTTACTTATTTTACTGGCATTTTATATTACAGGAACACGAAAAATATTCAATAGATCATTTATATTGTCAGTAATTATTATAGTACCACTTTTTCAGACAAATGGCTATAGAAGCTATATGGGAATAATTGACCCTTCCATAACTTATACGTTCTTCTATGCATTGCCCTGCACATTACTATTGCTGTTTTATCTTCCCTTTTTCAATGCCACTTTTCATCAAACAAATTTCATTTCAAATAAATTGGGATTAATTCTATTGTTTGTATTCACTGTTTTCCTTACACTAAATGGTCCATTAACACCCGGAATTGTCTTAGTAATATCACTACTTTATTTCTTTTACCAAATCAAATCTAACTATCATCAATTTGTAGGTTCTTCCTTCATATTTAAAATAATACAATCTTTGAAAATAATTCCAAAAGCACATTTTTCTATCAGTATATTGAGTCTGTATTCATTATATATAGGTAGTCATAACTACAATTCCATTTACGAAAGTGATAATATTTCTATTTATGAAAGATATATTAGACTTCCGATGGGCCTTTATTATCTGTTGACTCAAAAAATAGGTTTCCCAATATTACTTATCATGATAGGTATAAATGCTTATTTAATTAATAGAAAATTAAATAATGAGGAAGGAATTAAAATTTTAAACCTTTTAAAATGGATTGGAATATTTTCTCTTTTATATATTCTACTTTTACCGCTTGGTGGCTATCGAAATTGCCGCCCAAACATTATTAGGTACGATACCATAATGCCCATTACAATTGCACTAATTTTAATCTATGGTATGTCAACTTATTTTTTAATTAAAAACTTTAATCCTTATTTTTTAAAAAGGTATTTACCTGTAATAATCGTATTTTCAATAATTTTTACATTTGCGGACAAACCCGAATTTTCTAAAAATGACTGTGAAAAGAAAGCCTTGGAAGCAATCTCACTATCAAAAGATAACACAGTGCTATTAGAATATGATTGTAGTATAATGGCCTGGGGAAAAATTGAAGACCCAGCTAAATCGGAACTAAATGCACAACTATTGGAATATTGGGGAATTACGAAAAAGAAAAAATTGTACTACCAAAAATAAATTAGTACTCGTATCCTTCAGGCACATCCAATTGCTTTTCCTCTTTTAAAAGTGTTGTATCCTTTTTAATAATATAATTGCGTGCTATTCCAGCAAGTTCTATCTCGGGCAATAAAGCAGCCTTTTCATCTTCTGTGATAAGCCCTCTTTTTACAAAATGTCCTGCAATAACATTATAGAAATCTGCTGTTGATGGTTTTAATTTCCCTTGCTCATCAAAATTATATTTAAACCATTTAGGGCGAGGAACAATCATTGCTATAAAAATACTTTCTTCCAAGGTGAGTTGCGATGCCGATTTGTTAAAATAAAAACGAGCCGCCTCACCTACTCCATATACATTAGGTCCCAGCTCAATAATATTCAAATATACTTCATACATCCTGCTCTTGCTCACCAACCTGTTACTTTCAATAAGCCATACAATAAGTGCCTCTTCCACCTTTCGGGCAATTGTTTTATTTCTGCGTAAAAAAACATTTTTAACCAATTGCATTGAAATGGTACTACCTCCCCTAACAAACCTTTTTTGCTTGTAATTTTCAGCAATGGATTTTCGAAACATATTTTCATTGAAGCCGCTGTGTCCATAGAAATTACCATCCTCTGAAGTCATAATGGCATTCTTTAAAAAAATACTGATGTTATCCAAGGCTGCATAGTTTGGATTACCCTCACCTACTGAAAATGTACGAACCGCTTTTTCCTTTTCATAAGCAGTATAAATGAAGTCGCCATTAATTTTCCGCAAATCAGTATTGCCATACAACAGTATTTTAAAATCCTTTTTACTTAAAGCAGAAGAAAATTGCAAGCTATCGGGCAAATCACTATCAATGGAAAAATAAAGTTGGTAAGCCAATTTTCCTTGTGTTTTAATTCCTTCCAAGTTTGTAAAAAGTCCGGTAGGCAGCGATTCAAAAAAATCCTGCGCATTGCTTTCCGGTATCGTAACTTTTAAACTTAGCTGTTGAGACGGACTCAAAACATATTTAGCAAAAGGATGAATATCTATGCTATTCAAACGTACATTGGTTGCGCTGTCTATTTGAAAATAATTGTTTCCGATGGATACGCTGTAGTTTACGGCACATTCCTTTATCACCACATTTTTAGGTGATATGCGCCAGTGATTTGCCTGTAAATTATTTAAACGCGCTTTCCCCGTTAATGTTAATACCCCATTGCTGTAATCGGATGCGGCAAGACTCAAGAACATCGTATCGCAACCCATACTTAGTTTGTATTTATTTTTTAACAAAGGAAACATAACAGCAGTATCCTTACTGAACAACTTCAATTGAGCTGTATTGTTATCCTTGTTAATTATTCCTTTAGCCTGCCAGGTATTTTTTATACTGTCCTCCTCACTTGTAAACTGTGCTTGAAAATTGTCTTCATCGATTATAAGTTGAGGAGTATGCAATCGTACTGAAAGACTATCGGTGTTTAATTGTATGGATACGTTTTTGAATTGCACACTGGAAGGAATAACATCAAACATTGTATTTATAATAGAATTGGCCAAAGAGCCATAATCACTCGCATCAGAAAGTGAAAGCGTGTCTTGCTTTTCTTTCACTTTGTTTTTCATCAAAAAAGAAAAATTATTTTTTTCACTCTTCTTAATGATATGTAAAGAGGCATTTTCTATTTCCAAATTGGTAAAGCGAATGTGGCCTTTTAGCAATCCCCACAAACTAATACCGGCTTTTATATCGCCAATATAAAGCAGACTATCGGTTTCACTTGGAGCAATGCAAATCCCGGTCACCGCAATGGTTTTTAAACCAACAAATGCGCATTGTTTTACTTGTATATTTGTTTTGTACTGGGATGAATAAGCGGAAACATATTTATCGGTATAATGTCTTAGCAACGTATTCCTGAAAACAAAAAAACATACAAGTGCAATAAGCAGGATCAGGCTTGCAACTTTTATACTTCTTAACTTATTAAAACGCATCAATAGGAATTAAAAATATCAATCAAATTTTTCTTTGAATTAATCTCACTTACTTCAATTTCATAGGCAGACGTTACTAAAGAAACGGCATTTAAATTTTCAAGCATTTCCCTCTTTTCGGATTTCGTTATCGGACCTTTTACCAACAATAAGTAGTTTACCTTTTTATGTTCGGGAACCAGCGCGACTCCAGTTCCTATATTTGAGAGTAAGTGGTAGGAACAAAAAGTCTCTTCGTTTTCTTCCATATAATGCGAAAAAGTAGACTGGTGATTTTTTTCGAACAAATCGGGAGCAGAAATTTTTTTTTGTTTATCGAACAACTCGTAATCATCTACTTTTTCTAATTGCAAAAACAAAGCATTATTGATTGCCCAACATATTCTATAATCGGGCATATTACTCGAAACACCAATGAGTATAAAATCGTAATCGGTTTCGGTTGGGAGTTTTAAGGTTGCCATCTGCGTAGCAAAGGTTGTAATTTAAATCAGATAATGCCAACTTATGCTATTGCTAATTTTTCGCAGGTAATTTCGGCAGCCTGTTGTTCGGCTACTTTTTTAGAATAACTTTTTCCCATACCCATCACTTCTCCTTCTATCATCAAGTTAATTGTATATACCTTTTCGTGTGGCTCACCAACTACCTCAGCAATTTCAAATTGCACCTTTTGTTTATTCTTTTGTCCCCACTCAATTATTTTACTTTTATAATCGGTGTCGGTGTTCTCAATTTCATCCAGGTCAATGTGAATTTTCAGCAAACGATTTACAATAAAATCTGCGGTTGTTTTATAGCCCTTATCCATATAAATAGCTCCTATTAAAGCCTCCATTGCATCACCGTTTATGGAACCGCCCAATTGCTTATTGTTAATATTATAATTCAAATGATTATTTATACCCAACTTCAAGGATAGTTTATTCATTTGTTTTCTGTTCACAATACGCGAACGCATTTTTGTTAAAAAGCCCTCGTCCTTTAAAGGAAATTTTTTAAAAAGATATTCTGCCACAATTGCACCCAACACCGCATCACCCAAATATTCCAATCGCTCATTGCTGGTGGATATTCCATTTTTATTGGATATTGCAACAGACCTATGACTAAAGGCAAGTTTGTACAAAGAAATATTGGAAGGGTAAAATCCCAACAAATTCTTTAAGGAGTTTATCAAGTCCTTATCCTTTGAAGAAAATATACGTAAATAATGTAAAGTAGAAGAAAGCAAAAGGAATACTAAGCTTTATATTTTTTCATAATCACCGAAGCATTGTGACCACCAAAACCAAAGGTGTTACTTAAAGCTGCATTTACCACACGCTTTTGGGCTGTATTAAAAGTAAAGTTTAATTTACTGTCAAAAGCAGGGTCATCGGTAAAATGATTAATGGTAGGAGGGATAATATCGTTCTTAACTGCCAATATTGAAGCAATTGCCTCTATGGCACCGGCTGCTCCTAATAAATGACCAGTCATAGATTTGGTAGAACTAATGTTCAACTTGTAAGCGTGTTCACCAAAAACACCTTGTATTGCTTTTGATTCACTGATATCACCCAAAGGAGTAGACGTTCCGTGAACATTTACATAATCAATATCTTCGGGCTTCATTTCGGCATCACTCAATGCATTTTTCATTACATTCAATGCTCCCAAGCCTTCAGGATGTGGTGCTGTCATATGGTACGCATCGGCACTCATACCTCCGCCCACAATTTCAGCATATATTTTTGCACCTCTTCTAATAGCGTGTTCGTATTCTTCCAATATTAAGGCTCCCGATCCTTCACCCAATACAAAACCTTCTCTGTCTAAATCAAAGGGACGGGAAGCTGTTTTAGGAGAATCGTTACGCGTAGAAAGTGCTTGTAATGCATTGAAACCACCCACTCCCGCCTCGTTCACCGTTGCTTCCGAGCCACCCGAAATAATAATATCTGCCTTGTTCAGACGAATATAATTAAAGGCGTCAATCAAAGCATTTGTAGACGATGCACAAGCTGATACTGTAGTAAAATTTGGTCCTCTAAAACTGTAACGAATAGAAATATGACCTGATGCAATATCCGCAATCATTTTAGGAATAAAGAAAGGGTTGAAACGTGGTGTTCCATCACCCTTTGCAAATTCGGTACACTCGTGTAAGAAGGTATCCAAACCACCAATTCCCGAACCCCAAATAACACCTGCTCTATCCAAATTAATGGAAGCGGTATCAATGCCGGAATCCTTCATTGCCTCATCAACTGCCGCAATGGCGTAATGAGAAAAAGTGTCTAGTTTACGGGATTCTTTGCGATCAAAATAATTAAGGGCATCAAAACCCTTTATTTCGCAAGCGAATTTTGTTTTAAACTTAGATGCATCAAAGCGAGTTATAATATCAGCACCACTTACACCATTGATTAAGCCCTCCCAATATTGAGAAACACTATTACCTAAAGGTGTTATAGCTCCTAAGCCGGTTACTACAACTCGTTTTAATTGCATAACAAATACGTTAAATTACTTTACGTTGCTCTCGATATAAGCTATCGCCTGACCTACTGTGCTAATTTTTTCAGCTTGATCATCCGGAATTGCAATGTTGAATTCCTTTTCGAATTCCATAATCAACTCAACTGTATCTAGTGAATCTGCTCCTAGATCGTTTGTAAAACTAGCTTCTGGCGTAACTTCTTTCTCGTCAACACCTAGTTTATCTACTATTATAGCTTTTACTCTTGATGTAATGTCTGACATTTTGTAACTGTTTTAAGTTTATAAAAAATTTTGTGCAAATATACATTTATTGATTTAAAATCAAATCTTTTTAGTCGTAAAGAAATAGTACTTCATCCAAATCTTTTCTCCTCAAATCCGGAACTAAAGCATTTACTGCCGGGTAACCCACAGGAATAAGCAAAAAAGGACGTTCATTTTCGGGCCTATTCAATAATTTACTTAAAAAATTCATCGGACTGGGTGTATGGGTAAGAGCTACCAGTCCTGCGTTGTGTATAGCAGTTAACAAAAACCCACAAGCAATCCCCACCGATTCGCTTACATAATAATTATTTCTTTTAACCTCCCCTTTCAATTCATAGATACGTTTAAATACTATAATTAGATAAGGTGTTGTTTCTAAAAAGGGTTTTTGCCAATCGGTGCCCAATGGAGCCAAATCCTCCAACCATTCTTGGGTCATTCTGCCATTATAACTCTCCTTTTCTTCCTTTTCGGCTGCTTGGCGAATTTTCTTTTTAATTTCGGGGTTACTTACCACACAAAAGCTCCAAGGCTGCTTGTGCGCTCCCGATGGAGCCGTGGAAGCCGATAATACTATTTTTTGAATCACTTCCAATGGAACAGGTTGTTCCGAAAAGTCCCTTACCGTTCTGCGCTTTTCCATCCAATTATAATATTCCACAGACTTGGCAATCAATTCCTTCTCATCATACGCTTCACCCTTATAGGGGATTGTTTTATAACTAGCCATAAGAAATAATCGTTTTAATGTAAATATAGGATTTTATGATGGTATTATCCGACTAAAAAAACTTGCTTCCTATAAGGTATACCCCAAAACCAATAATGACAATTCCTGCAATCTTATTCACAATATCAAACATTTTGGGTGTAAGAAAGGATTTTATTTTATTGGCTAAATAAGCTTTCAGAATATCAATGCCCAATACCGTAATAAGTGTTCCACAGAAATAGGCAAATATATATCCCCTTTGTGAATTAAATTGAGAGATGGCAACTCCTACTGATCCAATCCAAAATAATATTACCGAAGGATTACTGATATTGAAAAAAAAGCCTTTCAGAATCAATCGCGGAATTTTTATTTTAATCTCTTCGGGATTCTCATTGCTCATTTTTTTATGACTAAAAATGGTGGCTATTCCAAAGCCTATAAGGATGCTTCCTCCAATAATAGCTATTACTTTTTCGTATTCAGGATTCTGCACTATGCTTGCAAGTCCCATATAACACAACCAAATACAAAAAGCATCGCTTGCAAAAATGCCTATTTCCAAAAACATTGCCGCCCTAAAACCCTTTTTAATACTTGTTTGTATGAGCAAAAAAAACACAGGTCCTATTAGCACACTTAACACGCATCCTAAAAAAATGCCCTGAAACAATGCTGCTATCATAAATGCAAATGGAATTAAATATTTTGAATTGAGGCACTTTTAACAAATAGTTCCCAGTCTTCTTGCTTCTCCTTTTTTAACACCCTCGGAAATTTATTTTGTCCCCCCTCTTTCCCATTTTTACGCATCCAAGCATAAAAAATATCCAATGGGAGTACCGATATACTTATTTCTTTCAATGCCTCCTTACGTTCCACAGCATAATCATCGTTCAGCTCACACAATAACTGATCAATTCTTTTTAATAAGGTAGCCCCATCTATTTTTGAATTCGTACCAACGTACCATTTATGACTAAAAACACCTTCCTTGGCAGGAGCACCGGTAAGCGTAAATTCGGTAATGAGAATATTTAATTCATTGGCCGCAGTGGTAACTGCCTTATTCAAATTGTCAACCGATAAATGCTCGCCACACAAACTCATAAAATGCTTCGTTCGTCCTGTAATGATTATTTCAGACTTTTCCTTGGATGTAAATTTAACAGTATCACCAATTAAATAACGCCAAGTTCCGGCATTTGTAGAAATAAGTAAAGCGTATTCCTTACCCTCTTCCACTTCATTTATCAATAACACTTTAGGATTCTCAAGCAATTCCCCATCTTCATCAAAATTATCGGAAGTAAAAGGTACAAATTCAAAAAATATCCCATTATTCAATATCAACTGCATAGATGTTGTATCGGGACGCGCCTGAAAAGCCATAAAACCTTCGGAAGCCAAGTATGTATCTAAATAGATAAGGGGTTTGGCAAATAATTTTCCAAAGCCATTTCTGTAGGGCTCAAAAGAAACTCCACCACTAACATAAACCGACAAATTTGGCCAAATGTCGTGAATGTTATTTACCTTATAACGGGTAATGATTTTTTGAAGCACTATTTGTATCCAAGCCGGAACACCACAAATAATGGCAATATCCCACTGTTTGGCATTCTCTACTATTTTTTCTATTTTAACATTCCAATCCTTTTCTTTGGATATTTCCTTACCCGGTTTATAAAACTCTTGAAACCAAAAAGGTATATTACCTGTAGTTATTCCCGAAAGATCGCCTTCAAAATAACTGCCCCTGCTTCTCAAATCAGTGCTGCCTCCAATCATTAAAAAGCCCTTTTCCAAAAAGGTAACCGGAATATCATAATCCGCTAACGTTAGCACGTGCAAAGCACTCGCTCTTTTTATTGAACGCAACATTTGTGATGTAACAGGAATGTACTTGCTGGAAGCTCCCGATGTACCTGAACTCAAGGCAAAATATTTTACTTTCCCTGGCCAACAAACATTTTCCTCATTATTTAACAAGCGGCTCCACCAGGTATCATAAATTTTTTGATAGTCAAAAACAGGTACTTTTTTTTGAAATTCACTCAATGGATTTTTTGAAAAAACAATGCTGTCAAAATCATATTCCTTACCAAAGGAAGTGTTTCTTGCTTTGCGCAACAATTTCAATAATGCCGACTGCTGAATTTTTAATACATCCTTCTTACGACCAACTTTTGGAATTGTTTTTTTTAATTCAACCGCACGAGTAAGTATTTTAGTGAATAATGTCATTTATACATTGAAAAAAACAAATATATCAATCAATTTTTACATTTGTACATTTCATTTTCACTATACTGCTTTATGGGAGCTATTAATATTATTTAACATATACAAACGAAAGGTATACTAAAATACACATATTATTCGTTATAATTGCCTACAATGAACATTAAGAACTGTTTATTCCTTTTTTGCAGTATTGTTTGCTGCCATTTTTCACTTGCTCAAAAAAATGAATTGGGCTTGTTTTTAGGTGGCTCCTATTATATTGGCGACTTAAACCCCATTAAACAATTTCATAAAACACAACCTGCAGCCGGATTGGTATATAGAAGAAACCTCAATTACCGTCAAACTTTAAAGTATGCTATTAATTATGGCAAACTTACTGCCAGTGATGCCCAGTCGAAAGATGTGGCACAAAAAAACCGCAATCTGAATTTTACCTCAACCTTATGGGAAGCTACTGCACAATATGAATTCAATTTTTTTCAATACGAAACAGGAAATTGGCAAATCCCCGCGAGCCCCTTTGTTTTTATAGGTCTATCTGCTTTCAGATTTAACCCTCAAGCAAACGTAAACGGAAGCTATGTAGATTTAAGAAACTTAGGTACCGAAGGACAAGGAACAACTTATTACAACCGAAAAAAGTACAGCACCATTCAAGCCTCCATCCCTTTCGGAATTGGATTTAAAGCCACCATTGCCAAACATTTAAGCATTGCTGCCGAATGGGGTATGCGCAAAACTTTTACCGATTATATTGACGATGTGAGCAAAACCTATGTCGACCCTACCATATTGGCTGCCGAAAAAGGAACATTGGCTGCCGAACTTTCGAACCGCAGTAATTTAGGCTATGTAACCGGCACTGACCGACAAAGAGGCAATTCAAAAAACAAAGATTGGTACTCCTTTGCAGGAATAACGGTAGCCTATAAGTTCACCGACCGTCACGACCGTTGCCCTGCCTATTAATTTAATAATTATTGTAACTTTGATGGCTTTTTTAACGTCCTATAGGATAATATGGCTGATACAAGTAAAATAGATTTTAACAAAATACCGAAGCACATTGCTATCACAATGGATGGCAATGGAAGATGGGCAAAAACCCAAGGTGAGAATAGAATTTATGGTCATTTAAATGCCATTACTGCCGTAAGCGAAACAGTTGAAATGGCGGCCGAAATTGGTGTTGAATACCTTACCTTATATGCTTTTTCGACCGAAAATTGGAACCGACCCAAAGAAGAAGTAGATGCGCTGATGGGACTCTTGGTAAAAACACTTAAAAACGAAGTAAAAAAACTAAACGACAATCAAATAAAATTAGCAACCATTGGCGATACTAAAAGTTTACCCAAGGAAACCTACGATGAGTTAATGCACACAATTGGATTGACTTCACAAAACACCAAAATGACCGTTGTTATTGCATTGAGCTATAGTTCGAAATGGGAAATTATTGAAGCCGTAAAACAAATAGCAGAGGAAGTAAAAAACAATTCCATTTCCATCAATGACATCAACGAAAATATCTTCTCTTCACATTTAACCACTGCCGGAATACCTGACCCCGATATGCTGATACGCACAAGCGGTGAAAAACGCATCAGCAATTTTTTGTTGTGGCAAATTGCTTATTCCGAACTTTGTTTTATCGACAAACTTTGGCCCGACTTTAGAAAACAAGATTTGGTAGATGCCATATTAGATTATCAACAACGTGAACGCAGATACGGACTAACTAGCGAACAAATAAGCAAATAGAAAATGAGAATATTAAGGAATACAATTACGTTTGCTTTTTGCTTTTTTATGTTGGCTTCAAAAGCCCAAGTTTCTATCGGTTCCGATTTAGAAACAATTGACTATAACACCCCGCGTGAATACGAAATTGGAGGAATTACAATCAGTGGAACCGACTACCTTGACAAAAATGTTTTGGTAACAATTTGCGGTTTAACCATTGGCGATAAAATTATGGTTCCGGGCGAAAAAATAACACGTGCCATTCAAAACCTTTGGGAACAAAATTTGTTTGCGGATATTGATATTAAAGCTACGAAAGTTCAAAACAATACCATCTTCCTTAACATACACGTAGAGGAACGTCCACGACTTTCCCGATTTTCTTTTACCGGAATAAAGAAAGGTGAGGCAGATGATTTACGCGAAAAAATAAGACTTATAAAAGGTAAAATAGTTACCGATAATTTAGTTGTATCATCACAAAATATTATCAAGGAACACTTTGTTGACAAGGGGTTTTATGATGTTGTTGTGAATGTAGCACAAAAAAAAGACACCACTTTATTGAACAGCGTAATAGTATATTTTAATATCAAGAAAAATAAAAAAGTAAAAATTAAAGAAATATACTTTACAGGAAACACTCAAATAAAAGAGGGGAAACTTCACAGACTGATGAAGGAAACCAAAGAAAAACACTGGTATAACGTGTTTAAAGGATCGAAATATTTGGAAGAAAATTACGAAGCCGATAAAATTGCAATTATCGACAAGTACAATGAAAAAGGATTTAGGGATGCTAAAATAAAAAGCGATACCGTTTGGAGAGATGCAGAAGGTTTGTTAAACATAAAAATAAACATCGAAGAGGGTAAAAAATATTATTTCCGTCACATAACTTGGGTAGGAAATTCAAAGTACACTACGGGTAGATTAGACACTCTTTTAGGCATTAAAAAAGGAGATATATTTAACCAAGCAACACTCGATTCGCGTTTATTTATGAGTGCCGATGGACGTGATGTTAGCTCCCTTTATATGGATGAGGGATATTTATTTTTCAACGTTACCCCAGTTGAAATAGTGGTTGATAACGACTCCATCGATTTTGAAATGCGTATTTATGAAGGGAAACAAGCACGTATTAATAAAATTACCGTTGTAGGAAATACAAAAACAAACGACAAAGTAATTATGCGTGAAATACGCACCAAGCCAGGACAATTATTTAGTCGTGCCGACATCATACGATCGCAACGAGAATTATCGCAATTACGTTATTTTAATGCTCAAAAAATGGGTGTGAACCCTAAACCAAATCCAGCCGATGGAACAGTTGATATTGAATACGTAGTAGAAGAAAACCCTTCCGATCAAATTGAACTTTCGGGTGGTTACGGTAACAAAAACTTGTTAATTACTGCAGGTATTTCATTCAACAATTTCTCGGCAAATAATTTTTTCAAAAAAGGTGCTTGGCAACCGCTTCCTGCAGGTGACGGACAATCATTGAGCTTACGTGCACAAACAAGTGGTTTATATTATCAATCGTACAGTGCCTCTTTTGTTGAGCCTTGGCTGGGAGGTAAAAAACCAAACTCATTTAGTGTTTCCGTTTACCACAACGTACAAAATCGTTATGGTTCTAAAAAAGATGATCCTGCACGTCAAGTAATAAAAATAACAGGTGTGTCTGTTGGACTTGGGAAAAGATTAAAAGTTCCCGATGATTATTTCACCCTATACAACGATTTTAGCGCCCAAAAATACAAGTTGGAAAACTATGATTTAGGATTTAAAACTGGTGAGTTTTTCAAAAGTGGATTCTCGTATAACCTCCCTTTTAAATCTGTATTATCACGTAGCTCAATTGATGCACCTATTTATACTCAATCGGGAGGTACAATATCCTTAACTGCACAAGCAACATTGCCTTACTCCTTATTCAATGGAAAAGATTATGTGGATGTTACACCCGAAGAAAAATACAAGTTTATTGAATATTATAAATTAAAATTCAGCACCAGCTGGTTTACAAAACTGGTTGATAAATTGGTACTAAACACACGCGTTGGAGTAGGTTACTTGGGTTATTACAACAGCACAATCGGAACTTCACCTTTTGAACGTTTTTATTTAGGAGGTAGTGGTTTATCGGGATACAATTTAGATGGCAGAGAAATAATTGCCTTGCGTGGTTATACGGACGGTGATTTATCGCCCAGTACAGGGGCTTCTGCTATTGTAAAATATACAATGGAATTACGTTACCCTTTTTCCCTAAATCCGCAAGCAACAATTTTTGGCTTGGCTTTTGCAGAAGCAGGTAATTCGTGGAACAGTTTCAAAGAGTTTAACCCCTTTGTTGTAAAGCGATCGGCAGGAGCAGGAATAAGAATATTTTTACCGATGTTTGGAATGTTAGGATTTGATTACGGTTGGGGATTTGATTATTCAACGCAAGGACGCTCCGGCAGAAATGTTGGAACGGGATTGGTTAAAAAAGGAGAGTTTGCTTTCACAATAGGAGCTAACATTGGTGATTTATAAAATAATAGTAACTTCGCCTCGCTAGAGGCACAAAAATAAAAAAGATGAAAAAACTTGTTTTAGCAATCGGATTTACCATTTTTAGTTTAGGAATTGCATCGGCACAAAAGTACGGATACGTTGATTCACAATATATTTTGAACAACATTCCCGAATATAAAACATCACAACAACAATTGGATAATATGTCCATAACTTGGCAAAAAGAAATTGAAGCCAAGTACTCCGAAATTGATAAAATGTACAAAGCATTTCAGGCAGAACAAATTTTGCTTACCGAGGAAATGAAGAAAAAACGTGAGGATGAAATCATTGCAAAAGAACGCGATGCAAAAGAACTTCAAAAACAACGTTTTGGAGTAGATGGCGACCTATTTAAAAAACGCCAAGAAATGATTAAGCCTGTTCAGGACAAAATATACAACGCCATAAAAACCTATGCTGAAAAAGGAGCTTACTCTGTAATATTCGACAAATCGAGCGATTTAACAATGTTGTACGCTACCCCTAAATTGGATAAAAGCGATGATATATTGTTACTGATGGGTTACAAAAAAGGTTCAGCTGCAGGAGCAGGCGGAGGTGCAAAAGAAGGAACAGGCGCTGCAGGTGGAACAGGTGGAGGAGCTGCAGGTACAGGTTCAACAAAAAGTAAATAATTAATAAATAAACCAATAATAGTATGAAAAAAGTAGTAAGTTTTATTGCAGTCGCTTTAATAGCATTCAGCACATCGGTTAGCGCACAAAAAGTAGCACATATAAGTTTAAACGATTTATTGTTGTTGATGCCTGAAAGAAAAAAAGCAGAAGCCGATATTCAAGAATATGCTAAGCAACTCGATAATCAATTAAAATCAATGAGTGCTGAGTACGAAGCAAAAGTAGGCGATTATCAAGCAAAAGAAGCAATGATGACCGAACCCATTAAAATGGATAAACAAAAAGAAATTGCTGGTTTGGAAGACAGAATAAAAGAGTTTCAACAAACAGCGCAAGAGTCATTGCAAAAAAAACAAAACGAGCTATTAGAGCCAATGGTTAACAAGGCAAAAAAAGCAGTGGAAGATGTTGCAAAAGAATTGGGATATAAAAATGTAATTGACAGTAGCGTAGGCGTATTGTTATACTCCGATCCGGCTGACGATATAATGGCACAAGTGAAAAAGAAAATGGGCATTACCGATGTTCCTACTCCTTCACCAAGTCCAAGTCCGGCACCTAAAAAATAAATAAAAAAGTCCCTTTATCGGGACTTTTTTTATGCTTCAAAAGTGAACAAAAATCCAATAGGCATATTTGATTCGGGTTATGGCGGACTTACTGTTTTAAAAGAAATAGTAAAACAACTCCCGCAATACGACTATATTTATTTAGGCGACAATGCTCGTTCGCCTTACGGTACACGCTCCTTTGAAACCATTTATGAATATACCTTAGAATGCGTAAAGCAATTATTTGACAAAGGTTGTCCACTGGTAATTTTAGCCTGTAATACCGCATCGGCAAAAGCATTGCGCAACATTCAACAAAAAGACTTGATTAAAATAGCACCCAACAAAAGAGTACTTGGCGTTATACGTCCTACAACCGAACTGGTTGGAAAGCTAACAAAAACAGGACACATTGGTATATTAGGAACCAGCGGAACAGTGAGTTCCAACTCCTACCCCATTGAAATTGCTAAATTTTTTCCCGATGTAAAAGTATTTCAGGAAGCTTGCCCTATGTGGGTACCTTTGGTGGAGAACAATGAATTTAACAGTGTTGGTGCCGACTATTTTATAAAACAAAACATCGACCATTTATTTTCACAAAGCAATAAAATTGATACTATTATTTTAGGTTGCACACACTACCCCTTGCTGATTGAAAAAATAAAAAAACACCTGCCGCCCAACATCACACTTGTTTCGCAGGGAGAAATTGTTTCGGGTAAATTATCGGAATACTTAACACGCCATCCCGAAATTGAACAACAATGCAGCAAAGGAAATAACATTGAATTTTTCACCACCGATTCGGCCGAAAACTTTGATGCCGCTGCCAGTATATTTTATGGAAAAACTGTGCATTCGAAGCATTTGAGTTTGTAAAGAGAGTCTAGAGTATTTGCTTTTCTGCCCTTTTTTCATTAATCTTGTTTATAGTAAAATGTAAACAAATGAAAAAGCGAGTACTACACTTTCTATTATTTCTTTTTATCCCACTTTTTTCCTTTGCACAAATTAACTCGGAAACCAAACGTGCTAACCACTGGTATTTTGGCTTAGGTGCCGGTTTAGATTTTAGTAATGGGACTCCAGTTGCTGACACAAGTGGTAAAACGAATACTTACGAGGGAGCAGCCTCTATTTCTGATATTTATGGTGGATTATTATTTTACAGCGATGGCAATACCATTTGGAATAGAAACCATTTGCCTATGCAAGGGGGATATAATTTGATGGGCTGTGATACTATTGTAGCACCAGAAATAAGCGTTAGCCAAAACGCACTTATTGTACCTCAACCGGGTAACGATAGCTTGTACTATTTGTTTCATTTGGGCTGTGTAGATTATACTTTATATACTTTACAATATACTATTGTAAATATGAAATTAAATAATGGTTTAGGGGCAGTTGTAAGCGCCAATAATTCATTGGCACCAACAAAAATGCAGTCCCTTGGAGCTTGCAGACATTCTGATGGTTGCAGTGTTTGGGTAGTAATAATGGATACATCGAATTATTATGCCTTTTATAAAGTAGATGCTTCTGGTATAAACAATCCTGTTTTACAATTCTCTCAATTTTATACTCAACCAGTCCAACCAGGCTGGTCTGGGAATTTTAAATTTTCAAATGATTTAAAAATGATGGGGTATAGTGCTAATATGGGATATGGAAGCGACACTATGTGTATGTATCATTTTGATAATAATACTGCTCAAATAAGCAATACTATAAAAATATACACAGGTTTTCAGGAAGTATACGATATGTGCTTTTCGCCCGACAATAAAAAATTATATGTCACCCAAGCAATTTTGGACATTGTTAGTAAAGCAGGTGTCTATCAGTATGATATTTCAGATTATCAATACGATTCTATTGTTAACTCAAAAATTCAATTGTACTATGATAGTATAGTATTTGGGCACATACAAAATGCCCCCGATGGAAAAATATATATTGCCAGACTGGGTGCCACTTTTGCAGTACCTGCCGATTATTTGTCAACCATTAGCAATCCTAATATTAAGGGACTAGGGTGCAGTTTTACTTTGAATGGCTTTTCTTTGCAGGGTAAATATTGTGCTGGTAGCTTACCTAATTTTGATCAAGCATATTTTTATCCTTTACTTAGTAATCCTTGTATCAAAGGAATAGAATATTTGAACAATGAAACAATCCAAATTTTCCCAACAGTTTTCAACTCTGATTTTACAATAAAAAATAGTGCTGCGGATAATTTTACAATTAAAATAAGAGATGTTACTGGAAAAGTCTATTATGATTCTGAGTTAAATCCGTATCAAACAAAAATTATTAGTATGAAGAATACAAGTGACGGAATGTACTTTTTATCATTAAATAATGGACAACAAGTAATAAATTATAAATTAATAAAAATGAACATATGAAATGGTGTGTATTAAATAATTAAATGAAATTTATTTTATTATTGTAAAAAGCTCTAAGCAATTATTTCAAATACCTTCAAAATAGCACTTTTTTACTACCTTTGAACATCAATTAAAAAACAAAATGAATCCCAATCTTGACCCATCGGACGAAAATTTTTCGGCTACCGATAAAGACATCGAAAAAGTACTCCGCCCTTCGGAGTTCGATGATTTTATGGGGCAGGACAAGGTAGTTGAAAATTTAAAAATATTTGTTGAGGCTGCAAAACTGCGCAAAGAAGCCTTGGATCACGTATTGCTTCACGGTCCTCCCGGATTGGGAAAAACAACACTCGCCAATATTATTGCCAACGACCTTGGCGTAAACATAAAAATTACATCAGGCCCTGTACTGGATAAACCCGGTGACTTAGCAGGTTTGTTAACCAATTTAGAACCTTACGATGTATTGTTTATTGATGAGATACACCGCTTAAGCCCTATTGTAGAAGAATATTTATACTCAGCTATGGAAGATTACCGTATTGATATTATGATTGATTCGGGACCCAATGCACGCAGTGTACAAATTACTTTAAACCCTTTTACATTGGTTGGTGCAACTACCCGCTCAGGATTGCTTACTTCACCATTACGTGCAAGATTTGGAATCAATGCACGTTTGGAATATTATGATTCAAAACTATTAACAAGCATTGTGTCGCGCTCTTCGGAGATTTTAAAAATTGACATTGAAGAAACTGCAGCCTACGAAATAGCACGCAGAAGCAGAGGAACACCCCGAATTGCAAATGCCTTGTTGCGCAGAACACGCGACTTTGCACAAATAAAGGGAACAGGTTCCATTGATATGGATATTGCACAAATTGCATTGAGTGCTTTAAATGTGGATAAAAATGGCTTGGACGATATGGACATACGCATACTAACTACCATCATCGATAAATTCAAAGGAGGACCTGTTGGTCTTACCACCATTTCAACCGCTGTGGGCGAAGAAGCCGATACCATTGAAGAAGTATATGAACCTTTTTTAATTCAAGAAGGCTATATTGCCCGTACACCGCGTGGAAGAGAAGTTACAGAACTTGCTTACAAACATTTAGGAAGAAGTTTTAATGCCAACAGGGGTCGTTTATTTGATTCCAATATTTAATTAAATGACGGCAGCTAATCCTGAAACTGAAAAAACGCATATTGCTATATTGGGCTCCACAGGCTCAATTGGTACGCAAGCATTGGAAGTTATAAAAGCACAAGAAAACAATTTTGTAGTAGAAGTTTTAACTGCAGGTTCAAATGCCGATTTATTGATTCAACAGGCATTGGAATTTAATCCGAATGCAGTTGTCATTGGCGACAAGCAGCACTATACAAAAGTAAAAGAAGCACTTTCTTCCACCGATATAAAAGTATTTGCCGGTTCTGAATCCATTGCTCAAATTGTAGAGATGGATACCATCGATACGGTATTGGCCGCCATCGTTGGTTATGCTGGATTGGAGTCGACACTCAGCGCCATTAAAGCAGGAAAACAAATTGCCTTGGCAAACAAAGAAACCTTGGTGGTGGCAGGCGAAATAGTAACACAATTGGCAAAAGAAAAAGGCGTAAATATTTATCCGGTCGATTCGGAACACTCTGCTATTTTTCAATGTTTGGCAGGCGAGTTTCACAATCCCATTGAGAAAATTTACCTCACCGCTTCGGGCGGTCCCTTTAGAGGAAAAGACAAAGCATTTTTAGCGCAAGTAAAAAAAGAACAAGCACTAAAACACCCCAATTGGGAGATGGGTGCAAAAATCACCATCGACTCGGCAAGTCTTATGAACAAAGGACTTGAAGTGATTGAAGCCAAGTGGTTGTTTAATTTAAAACACGAACAAATTGATGTGATTGTGCATCCTCAATCCATCGTGCACTCCATTGTTCAGTTTACCGATGGGTCGATGAAAGCGCAAATGGGATTACCCGATATGAAACTGCCTATACAGTATGCATTGGGCTATCCCAAAAGACTAAAATCAGATTTCCCACGTTTCGATTTTATGAAATACCCACAACTTAGCTTTGAACAAGCCGATACAAAAACTTTTCGTAATCTTGCATTGGCATTTTCGGCAATGGAAAAGGGAGGTAACAGTGCCTGTGTACTGAATGCCGCCAACGAAATTGCAGTGAGTGCTTTTTTAAACGACAAAATTGGCTTTCTGAATATGAGTGACATCATTGAAGAATGCCTGCAAAAAATTACTTTTATAAAAAAACCGAGCTATGACGATTATGTGCAAACCGACAGTGAAACGCGCCAATTAGCAAGCTTACTTATTAAATAACAACAATGGAAATACTCATAAAAGCTGCTCAGCTTATTTTAAGTTTATCAATTTTAGTAGTCTTACACGAGCTTGGACATTTTATTCCTGCCAAGTTATTTAAAACCCGTGTAGAGAAATTTTATTTATTTTTTGATCCTTGGTTTTCCCTTTTAAAAATAAAAAGAGGAGGAACTGAATACGGAATAGGTTGGTTGCCATTGGGAGGTTATGTAAAAATATCGGGAATGATTGATGAGTCGATGGACAAAGAACAAATGAAATTGCCTCCTCAAGATTGGGAATTTCGTTCGAAACCGGCTTGGCAACGATTGATTATTATGGTGGGTGGTGTTACGGTAAACGTTATTTTGGGTATCGTTATTTATGCAGGTGTTTTGTTTTGTTGGGGCGAAGAATTTTTACCAAATAAAAATGTAAGCAACGGTATTGCTTGTGATTCAACTGCACTAAAATTAGGCTTCCAAAATGGTGATAAAATTATTTCGGTAGACAATAAGGTAATTGAAGACTTTAGCAAAATAGTTCCCGAAATTTTGTTTGAACAAGCACATTCTGTGCAGGTTGATAGAGGCGGAAGTCCTGTAACTATTCCATTGGATGAAAATTCTATGGCAACTATTATTCAAGGACAAGGACGAATGTTTTTCCCTCGTCAGCCTTTTGAAATAGAAGTTGTAAAAGGAAAATCAATTGCCGAACAAGCTGGTCTAATGAAAGGTGACAAAGTAACCGGAATGGACTCTGCAACTATTAATTATTATGATGAATTTCAAACACAAGTAAAACTGAACAAGGGAAAAAAAGTATCCTTGGGAATACTGCGCAATGGGGTTCCAAAAAATATTGAGCTTACTATTCCTACCGAAGGAATTATTGGTCTTGCACCAAAGGGATTGGATGCTTATTATGAATTCCAAAAGCGTGAATACTCCTTTTTTCAAGCTATACCGGGAGGATTTACAAAAGCCTGGAACACCATCGATAATTACATAAAACAATTCAAGCTTATTTTCTCTCCAAAAACAAAGGCTTATGAGTCTGTTGGCGGATTTATAACCTTGGGTAAAATATTTTCTCCTTATTGGGATTGGGAACATTTTTGGTTAACCACAGCCTTTCTTTCAATGGTATTAGCTTTTATGAATTTATTGCCGATACCTGCATTGGATGGAGGACACGTAATGTTTTTATTGTACGAAGTAATAACCCGAAGAAAACCGAACGAAAAAGTGATGGAATATGCTCAATATGTGGGTATGATTCTACTTTTGGGCTTATTATTGTTCGCAAACGGAAACGATATTTTCAGGTTATTTAAATAAAATAGAGTTTTTTTATTTTTTACTGTAACTTTTACTAAAACGGCTGCGTCTTAGTATTAAATGAAGCACAAAAACGTTCAATGACCATAAACGAATTCAATAGCTGCGTTGACCAGTATGCGGATCAGTTGTACCGTTTTATCCTTAAAAACATAAAGGATAAGGACAAGGCGCGTGACATTGTGCAGGATACTTACGAAAAACTATGGTTAAAGGTATCGGATGTGGAGTCGAGCAACTCCAAATCGTATATGTTTACTACTGCTTACCGAACAATGATTGACAGTATCAGAAAAGATAAAAAACAAGCTGATTTTGATTCGGTAGATACCAATGTATTGCAAACAAATAATCGTTACTCCGATTTAAAGGAAGTGTTGGATGAAGCTCTTGCAAAATTACCGGCCATACAACGCTCGGTAATATTGTTGCGTGATTACGAAGGATATAATTACGATGAAATTGGAGGAATAACCGGACTCAGTGAATCGCAGGTAAAAGTGTACATATACCGCGCAAGGGTATTTTTAAAGGAATATATTGGAAGTTTAGATACAGTAATATAAAATGACAATTAACAGAAACAACTACGAAGCCTATTTGATGGATTACCTTGACGGTAAACTATCACCTTTAGCGGTAGCTGAAGTATTGTTGCTTTTGGAGCAAAATGCCGATATAAAAGAGGAGTTTGAATTTTTAAGTGAGGGCACAAGCAAGGACTCTTTTACAAATGAACAATTTGAACACAAACAATCCTTAAAAAAACACAACAGTTCGGTATTGGTGAATGAAAACAACTATACCGACTTTTTAGTAAAACGAATTGAAAAAAATCTTTGCGAATTAGAAAGTTCAGAGCTGGATAAATTTGTTGGCTTTTACCCTCCTGCAAAAAAGGATTTAGCCTTGTTTGAAAAAACAATTTTGCAGCCCGATACCGCCATTTTATTTAACAACAAGGAGGAGCTTAAACACAACACGCGTGTAATTCCATTGTTTTATTCTTATGCAGCAGCTGCTGCAGTTATTTTGTTTTTAATAGCCTTACCTTTCCTTTTCCAATCAACGGAAGAGGTATTAAGTGAAAATGCGGTATCCAAAAAAGAACTTAATGCAAGTACTTCGGTAGCCGATAAAAAAGAAGAAAAGAAAGAGGAGCTTGTTGTGCCTCTTAACAATATTGCTAAATCAAATGTAATTGCGAACAAAGCACAAAACACAAAGAAAGTTGTTGCTGCTCCTAAGCAAGAAAAGGAAGTTACACAAATTGTGGTTCCTGAAAATATAGCTGAAAATAAAAAGCAAGATGCGCCTGTTATTCAAGAAAAAAAAACAGAGGAGCCTGTTATTGCTAACAAGCAAGAAAAAAACACAACAAGTGATTTGCCTGTTGAAATAAAAAACAGCAGCAAACAAAGCTACCCTTCCTTACAAGAACTGGCATTGGCGAAAATAAAAAACTCCTCAAAGGAAACCTTGATTGAAGAAAATGTTCCCGCAAAGGCAGAAAAGAAAAAATTCAGTGGCTGGGATTTGGCAGCACTTACAGCAAAAGCACTTAACAAGGCTACCGGCAAGGACATTAAACTCAACAAGGAATACGACAACAAGGGCAATGTGGTTGAGTACGGCTTGGTAGCTGATAATTTCGAGTTCTCGAGGAGTAGGTAGGTTTTTCCATTTCAAAGCATCTATTACTTTTCCACAGCCCTTCCAAACATCCGCCTTTTTAGTTAAATTTGTGTAGTGATACCCAAGGAAACCATAGACCTTATTATTGATACATCTCGCATTGAGGAGGTAGTAGGAGATTATGTTACCCTAAAGAAAAAAACAGGGGCTTACATACTTGGCTTGTGTCCTTTTCACAATGAAAAATCTCCTTCTTTTACAGTAACTCCCTCACGTGGCATTTACAAGTGTTTTGGTTGTGGTAAAGCTGGTAACTCCATTGATTTTATGATGGAGATTGAAAAATACTCCTACCCGG